>DAOMFR010000010.1:0-49740 GCA_035429885.1 Blastocatellia bacterium | reverse complement strand
GGGCGAAAAGATTTATATCAATGCCAAAACGATCCTGACTCCTTCGGCGCGCGATCTTGGAAATGAGCGCGAAGTGTTTGCTAAGGGGAATTGATCGGAGAAAGATCGCCGTTGCCTGATGATAGATTGTGTTCAAAACTCCTTTCATCAAAATCCTTTCGTTGATTGTATTGCTAGGGCTTGCCGCTTCAATCCTTGCTTCGCAATCGGAGCATCACCCGCAACCGACCACTGACCAGCCGCCAGCCGCGCCAATCACTGACAACGCAACTTTGAATTTGCATCGTTGGGGAGCGGTGACGCTTTTTCATGGCTTGCCTTCAGACAGAGTTAACGCGATTGCTGAAGATGCGCATGGATTGATGTGGTTTGGCACAGACAATGGCCTGGTTCGTTACGATGGGCGAAATGTGGAATCAGTTCCCGGCGAAGCTTCGTTGCCTTCTCGTAGAGTGTTGGCGCTGAAGCTGGACACACGCGGTAGTCTTTGGATTGGAACTGATGCTGGTGCTGCGCGTTGGCGAGATGGCCGTATTGACGTTTTGGAAGGCGCTCGGGGATTGGCAATTAATTCTATTGCTGTCTCTGCGAAAAACGAAGTTTTGCTGGTCACGGAACGAGGCGAAATTCTACATTTCGCAGAGCCGAATTCAGCTCAGCTGAATAGTGAGTCCTCTGAAAGCATTCGTCCAATATCGGCGTTGAATCTGATCAAGCTCGACCCGTCGACCAATCCCGCGCAACTGAAAACTCCGAATCAGCCTAATGATGCACTGCCACTTTCGGCTGCGGCAGTAACTGCTTCCGGAGAATGGGCGATTGGTTCTGACGGTCGCGGGCTGTTGCTTCATCAAGGGAAAGATTTGCGCGAAGCGGATGTGAAATCGCCTCGTCCTTATTTTGTCGCTTCAATTTTTGCCGATGGGGACAGCCTCTGGCTTGGCGAGTTTGCCAATCCGCGAACTGGCGGGCTGTGGTTGTTTTCAGCGGACAAGATGATACGGCTACCGTTTGAAACTGAAGCTGTGAAAACGATTGGCGGCGGCGATGGTGAATTGTGGGTTGGGACAAATCGCCGAGGAGCGTTTCTGCTCAAGCATGAAAATATTGATGTCAAACTGATCGAACATCTGACATTTGAAAACACTGCGGGCGGTTTGCGCTCGAATCAGATCAATACCGTTTTTCGCGATCACGAAGGTGTGGTCTGGTTCGGCACAGATCGCGGAGTTTGCCGATACGACCGTGAAAGTTTTCGCGCGGCGACGCTGAGCGCGGATTCGCAAAGCAACTATGTGCGTGATTTGTTGCAAGCTTCCAACGGTGAATTGTGGTGCGGCACGAATCGTGGATTGTTTCGATTAGCTGCGCCGGAAAGTGTTGTTGCGCAAATCTCAGAAGTGGAAAGTCGCTCGGTTTTTTCGTTATTTGAAGATGCGGTTGGCGGCATCTGGGCAGGCACCAGTGGCGGCTTGTTTGTAAAAGCGAAAGACGCCGCCAGTTTTGTTCACGTTACGGAAGCTCCGAATACGGAAATTACCATTGAAAACGAAAATACCAGCATCCCAGTTGAGCCAGGCGCAGCGGCAGCACCCAATCCTCAAGCTCAAATCCAGGCTTCAGCCTTGAGCAATTCGCAGACAAAAGAAAGCGTTCGGGCAATTGCCAGTTTTCGCGGGCAGATTTACGCAGCGTTTTTTGGGCGAGGCATTGAACGGATTGATGGAGAAAAGCACGCGTTGATTTCGTCCAGGCTCAGTGAATCTGCTGCGCAACGGGCAATTTGTCTGGCTGCAGAAGCCGATCAGGCTTTGTGGCTTGGAACTTCCGATGGCGAGTTATGGCGATATGACGGTTCAACCATTCGGCAAGTGGAAACGCCTCTTAAGCAACTGACAGGTCAATCTGAAAAAGCGATTCGCGCGATTGTTTTTGACGGCAAAAAGCTCTGGCTGGCCACGTCGCAAGGCGTGCTGGTTCGCGAAGGTGAGGCTTTTCGCGAAGTTCGCGGCGGGCTGGATGTTCAGGATCTGTTGGTGATGGGCGAAGCGTCAGGTCGTGAAACTGTCTGGATGGCGACTAAAAATGCAGGACTGATCAAACTGTTGCCACGTGAAAACGTCTCGATCAAATTCGATACTGAGCAGGGACTGTCTTCGCAGCAAGTGTTCGCGCTGGCTGCGACTTCGACCGGTGGAGAAATTTGGATCGGGACCAATCGCGGAGTCGTTCATCATCGGCCAAGCCCGATTCAGCCGCGTGTTGCTGTGAAGAGATTAGTAGCAGAACGAATTCACCAGCCTGAAGAATTGGTGGCTGAGCTTGCATTGCCGCACACATTACGCAGTTTTCTGGTAGAAGTCGCGGGGATTGGCAGCAAGACGTTTCCCAGTCAGTTTCAGTACGAATTTTCGTTGCAGACGCGAAAAGGCGAAGTGCTGAAAACGATTCAAACAAGCGATCCTCAATTCGCGCCCGGAGATTTGCATTCAGGCGGTTATGTTGTCGTTGCCAGAAGCATCAGTCGTGACTTGGTTTATTCGGAGCCGCTGACGGTTCGTTTGCGCATTCAAAACGCGCCGTTTCCCTGGGGAACCTTGTTGCTGACTTCGTTGCTGGCTGCTGCTGTTGCTGCCGCAGCCTGGGCGTTTCGGCAACAACTCCGACTCGGCAAAACAAACCTCGCTTTAGCCGTTACCAATGACGAATTGCGCGAAACTCGATTGCGACTGGCCAGCGAAACTGAAGCCGAGCGCAGTCGCATCGCCCGCGATTTACACGACCAAACTCTGGCGGATTTGCGCCACTTGCTGGTATTGACCGATCAGCTTCCGGTCAGTGAGGACAGTTTGAATGCTCCGACACCGGGGGAGCTTCGTCGCGAAATAGAATCCGTCTCGAAAGAGATTCGCCGCATTTGCGAAGACCTTAGCCCGTCGGCGCTGCAAAACCTCGGCTTTCTGCCTGCGCTCGAAGGGGCGTTGAGCGAAGCTGTCGCTCAATTGCCAACAGAAGATAAATTCGCATATGAATTTCTCTGCGAGCCTGAGCTTGAAGATCGCCTGCAGCTATCGGAGATTGAACAAATTCAGCTTTACCGAATTGTGCAGGAAGCCTTGAACAACGTTTGCCGCCACGCCAAGGCCAAACAAGTGAAGTTGATTGTCAGAGCAGAGAACAGCGACCTGCTGATCGAAGTTTGCGATGATGGAAAAGGTCTTGTTCGTGCTGGTGGAAATCGGACAGGGCACGGATTGGCAAATATTCGTTCACGGGCGAACTTGATTGGTGCCCAAGTTTTCTGGCAAGACGCAGAACCGGGATGCCGTTTTGAGCTAAGAAAACCCTTGGCTATTAAGCAATGTTGACTCTCTTCCTCACTCATATCGAAGGCATTCGATAGGATCAAGGTTGGCGGCTTTCTTGGCTGGCCAGACACCAAAGATCAAGCCAATGCCGGTCGAAACAATTAAGCCGCTGGCGACTGCCCAGGTCGGGATTGACGCGGGAAGTTCCGGCAGGAAAAACATGATCACATAGCTGATTACTGTTGCAACAAGTACTCCCAGCACGCCGCCCAAAAATGTCAGCGTCATGGCTTCGAACAAAAACTGACGCACGATGTCATGTTTTTTGGCTCCAATGGCTTTGCGGATGCCGATTTCGCGAGTTCGCTCAGTCACCGAAACCAGCATGATGTTCATCACACCTATGCCGCCGACCAGCAAGCCTACAGCCGAAATCGCAATGGCGAACAAGCCGACATACATTGTGATCCCGTCGAATTGCTCAATGATTTTTGAAGCGGTCTGCAATTGAAAGTTGTTCGGTTGGTCGTACTTGATGCCTCGCTGACGGCGCAGGACTTCCTCCACTTGATCGATCCCTGCTTGCAACATGCCTGATTTGGCACGAATGTGAAGGTTAAGCTCTTTGCTGATGGGAGAAAGTTTGCGTCCAGTTTCATATGGCACAAATAGGGCATTGTCTTCCTCGTTTTCGCCGAAAAAGCTATTTTGCCGTTTTTCTAACACCCCGATGATTTCAAAAGGATGTCCGGCCAAGTCTACATAATTGCCTATGATGTTGGGTTGCTGTGGAAACAGTGATTCGGCGACGTTCGGGCCGATCACTATGACATCGCGTTTATGCTGGTCATCGACTTCGGTGATGAAACGGCCTTGTTGTAGCGAGACATTTGTGACTTGTGCGTAACTGGCCGAAACTCCCTGAAGAAAACCGGAACGATATTTTTGGCCGTTGTATTTCAGCGTGCTGTCCATTCGCCACATAAACAACACATTGGCGACAGCATCAATGGCCGGCGCGCGTTGCAGAATTGCGTCGCCGTCTTCGGCGGTCAGAGGCTTTCGCATGTATTCGCTGCGATCTCTGTCACCCAGGCGAGGGCCGGTCGAAAGGTGAAACGCATAGATATTGTTCGTTCCGTACTCCTCAACCATTGAAACTATGCGAGAACGCAAGCCAGTCAGAATTGATGCAACAGCCACTACCGTCACGACTCCAACAACGATGCCAAGCACGGTTAAAGCGCTGCGAAATTTGTGGGCACGAATCGTGTTGAGCGCCATTGCAATGGTTTCAATTGGAATCAGGGATTTGATTTTCATCGCTTTCAATTTACTGGTGATACTGCAAAGCAGTTAGTTTTTCGACAGGGCAACAATTGGATCTAGTCGTGAAGCTTTGAACGCCGGATAAATCCCTGCAATCATTCCGATCCCGCCAGAAAACAGCAGGGCGAGTACGATATACCCGATGGAAATGTTCATCGGAACAGGCGTTGTGGTGCGAACTAGCCAGGAGATCAAGGAGGCGAGGATTAAACCGAATACGCCGCCAACAGCTGTCAGCAACGAAGATTCAATCATGAATTGCATCATGATTTGCCGCTTCTTAGCGCCTACTGCTTTGCGAAGACCGATTTCAAAGGTTCGCTCGGTGACGGAAACCAGCATAATGTTCATTACGACAATGCCGCCTACAACCAGCGATAACAATGTGATTGGCGTGACGACAAGGGCAATCAGGCCAATGAACCGGTCTACTTGTTTGTTCAGCGCGTCTGTGTTGACCAAACCAAAATCGTCATCTTGGTTGCCAATCAATTTGTGGCGGTTTCGCATTGTCATTTGAGCTTCTTCAATAGCTGCCAGAAAGGTTTCCCGGTCATTTGCTTTGCCATGAAGCTGCAAGCTCTGTTGGCGACCAAATAACTTTCCATGAGTTGTGATCGGAATATAGACGTGGTTATCAATGGATTCACCCATAAATGGCCCACGCATTTCCTCGACACCAACAACCGTCAAGGGCGCATCCCCAACTTTCAATGTCTTACCGATGGGGTCAATTCCGGGAAAGAGTTTGTTTTTTACCTCGCCGCCAAGAACGCAAACCAGAGAGGCATGTTCAATTTCGTGTGGAGCAAGGAAACGGCCTTCGGCAATGGTTTTGTTTTCGATTTCCACCATATTGGCCGTCACCCCAAAAATGCCGACACCAAACATTTCCTTGCCTTCTTGTTTCAAGTTAGTGCGAGCGTTGGCTTGAGCGCCGACTTCTTTGCACGTTTGGCAATGTTCCGCGAGCCATTCGTAATCTTCCAGTGTGAGCCTTTTATTGCGTTTCATTGCGCGCTCCCATTCGTCTTCGCTCCACTCACCCTGATGAGCAAATTGAGCAATCATAAAATGGTTAACGCCCAAAATTTTGGATACGGTTGTGATAACGTAGCTGTTGAAGCCGCTGATAGAAGCTCCCACGACTACCACCGAAGCTACGCCAATAATGATCCCAATGAGAGTGAGGAAGGCGCGCAGTTTATGCGCGAAAATGGATTGCAGCGCGATTCGTGCCGCATCGGCAAAGAAAGAAAAAAGTCGTTTCATAGCGGAATCTCCACCGCCTAAAACGACTGTCACCGGAAAAAGTTAACAGCCTGAGCAAAAAATGCCCAAGCTGTTCAAACTTTGCTCAAATTGTTTTTGTGTTTACAGGGATTGGCCCATGACCAGAACCGAAATGTTTCGTTCGCGGCCCTCATCCAATTCAATCAGAAAAACGCTTTGCCATTTGCCAAACTGCAATTTGCCGTCAGCGACATTCAACATCACCGATGCTGGCAGGAAAAGCGCTTTGCAGTGGGAATGACCATTCGCCGGTTCGTCTGAAGGGATGTCTACGCGACGGCTGAAATCGTTATGTTCATAGTCGCCGTCTCGAGGCGCGTAAACGTCCAGTATCCGTTTCAAATCCTCGATCAACAGCGGTTCGTTTTCGTTGATGATCAGGGCAGTCGTAGTGTGTTTGGTTTGAACATTGACCATTCCGTGGCGAATGCCGGAGCGGGTGACGATATTTGCTATATGGAATGTGAGGTCAATGAATTCAAGACACTCAGCAGTTTTGATGCTGATTACATCATGGTGCGCGTGCAATGCCGCACTAATTTTTTCTTCAACCATAGCCAGTTGAACCATAAATCTCCTCTTTGTGAAATGATGACGCCCGATAGAGTAAATCCTGAAACCGAAGAAAGCGAATCGCGTTATCTTTCCCGAGCGGCGTGAATTAACGCTTCCATGTGGTCCAAGTACTGTTCCAAGGCTTGGCGACCCACAGTCGTTAATTGATACTTTGTTTGCGGGACACGGCCTTCAAAGGATTTTGTGCAATTGAGGTAACCCGCATCCTCGAGTTTGCGGGCGTGAACACTGACGTTTCCGTCAGTTGTCTTCAACAACTCTTTAAGAGCGCTAAAGGTTAGCGATTCGTTGGCGGCCAGCGCGCTGACGATGCCAAGTCGAATGCGTTCGTGGATCAGGTTGTCGAGTTCCGGCGCTCGTTCAGCAGCTTGCAACGCTTGTAACGCTCTCGCACCTGGTTGGTTTTTGATTTCTTGTGTTGTTGATTGAGCCGATTTAGCCACCGTGCCTCCTTGCGATGACGATTCCGAAGAAAACGTGCAGGCCTCCAAAACCTGCCGCTAGGAAATAGTTATTCCATTGAGGAGGAGCGATAAGAGCCATCGCCCCCAAAGCCATAAAGCAAACTCCCATCACTGGCACGATTTTTACCGAAAAGGCCCCGCCGGTAACCACACCGGTTCCATAAAGCAGCAGCCACATTCCGGGCAGCACCGAAAAGGCTTCCACGCGCGCAAGCGCAATGGAAAGCAGCGCTCCGGCAATTAGCGGGGGCGTCAGGCTTAGCGTGAATCGGCGACCAGGCGGAGAGGACAGCTTGATTTCAGCCGCCGCCGCTTTGCGCTTCATCGTCAACCCACCAATCAGCAGCGCCAATGGTAATGCGCACCCCCAGACATACATCCATTCGTGTTCATCTGGTACGAAAGACGCAATTACTGCAGCGATCAGTGCCGTTACTCCAACCAGCACGCCTCCCCAGCCTGGAACGGCTGTAAAGGATGATGCTCGTTCCATGGTTTCGCGGATGAAGCGCAGATTATCCATGGCTCGGCCATGAAGAGTCGGGATAGGAGCAGGTTCCTGATCGGGAATTTCTGGGCGGAATTGATGAAGAGTTCCCATAGCGGTGGAGATCATAGCGGCGCCAACTCTGTTTGACAAGTACTTGGTCTTGCAAAGTGATTCGGTAGAGAATTATTAGTGCCATTGGCTTGGTCTTGGCGAGTCCATTTTTATCCGTCGAAACTTCGCGTAGATTGAGTTGCGAAAATAGGGTTGCTGGGGTAGAAACGCCTCGCATTTCTTCATCACAACAATTTCAATCAAACCATCAACGGAGGTTCTAAATGTCTCGACCAGAGCATGATCAATTGAATCGGCGTAATTTTCTCGCTGGGCTGGGAGTGAGTTTGGCTGCTACAGCGGTTGCGCCGCAACTTCTGCTTTCTGCGGAAGCGCGCCGACGCGCCGAAGAGCCAATCATTCTTGGCGCGGGGAATCACAAGTACGAATGGGTTCGTGGCTGGGGGAAATTGCCTGCCGGAATGGAATACGGCGCAACTCATGGCGCAGTACAGGTAGATTCCAAAGGTCTGATCTATGTTAATACGGACACCGAAAACGCGATCATTGTGTTTGATGCCAACGGCAATTTTGTCCGCACAATGGCCAAAGAGTGGAAAGGTGGAACGCACGGCATGCAGATTCGCCGAGAAGGCGCTCAGGAATTTATTTACCTGACCAACATTGCGCGTGGCGAGTTCGGGAAGATTACGCTGACCGGCGAGACTGTTTGGGCAAAAGGCTTTCCAGAAAAATCCGGTGTGTACAAGGACAAGAAAGAGTTCAAGCCGACTGGAATCGCCTTTGCTCCCAACGGAGAGTTTTACGTCACGGATGGTTACGGCGCGAATTACGTTCACCGCTACAACGCCAAAGGTGAGTACGTTAGCTCTTGGGGCGGTAAATCCACCAAGCAGAAAAAAGATGACGGTACGACTGTGGATTTGATGGAAGATGGCAAGTTTAACACGCCTCATGCCATCATCGTTGACGCTCGTGGCAAAACGCCGACGGTTTTGGTCACTGATCGAGCCAATCATCGTTTGCAGTGGTTTTCGCTGGAAGGCAAGCACTTGAAGACCTTGCCGGGCGATGGGGATTTACTGCGCTTGCCCGCAACGCTGCACATTCGCGGAACTGATTTGGTTGTTGGCGATTTGTCTGGCCGAGTTTCGATCTTCGATAAAGACAACAAGCTTGTAACGCATCTCGGCGACAACGTTGATCCGAAGAGGCGCGCGACCAATAAAGTGCCTCGTGATGGTTGGTTAGACGGCCAATTTATTGCTCCGCACGGTGTCACCTGGGACAAGATGGGAAATCTGTATGTTGAAGAATGGATGGCCATTGGTCGCATCGTGAAGTTGAAACGCATCAAGTAAACATTTTGCTCGGCGGCCAACGGGAATCCGGCTGGCCGCCAATTCTCGCTTGCAATGCTCCACTATCTCTACCTGTTTTTCTCCACCATTGCTTACCGTCCCTACGTCTTTGTTTTCCTGGCCTGTTACTTGTTTCTGGCAATCACGCATATCGGGTTGAAGCGGACGACGTTATTTTCCGCACTGGCGTTTTGTGTGGCTTTCTTGTGCGAATGGAGCTCGGCGGTGGCGGCGACGGGCTTTCCATTTGGGTTGTACTATTACATCAACAATACCAGCGACAAAGAATTGTGGATTGCTGGCGTGCCATTTATGGATTCGCTGTCGTTCACATTTTTGAGCTACGTCAGTTGGGAACTGGCGACGATGCTGCTGGGACACGTGCGTGCCGGTTGGCGAGACGTTCAGGTTCTGAATGCTGAAGAAGTTCGACCAACTTGGGCAGTCAACTTTCTGGCGCCATTTTTGATGATGTACTTAGATGTGATTATTGACCCCGTGGCTCTGTTGGGCGACCGATGGTTTTTGGGCAAGATTTACTATTATCCTGGAGGCGGAAGCTATTTCGGTATTACGCTGGCCAATTTCCTGGGATGGTATTTTGTCTGCTTTGTCATCGTTCGAGCGTTTATCTGGTTGGATAAGTTGGTTTTTGCCAGGTCAGTCAGTTTGGGCAAAGGACTCCTGGATTACCGATACAAAGCGCTGGGAGCGGTTGGGCTGTATTTTGGCGTGTTGGGGTTCAATCTGTTCATGACATTCTGGATTGGCGAGAAAATGCTCGGGGTTGTCGGTGTAATCATTATTTTGCCGATCCTGACAATGCTGCTGATCAAGTTGCATCAATCCTGGGGTGAAAATATTTAGACTGAACCGGCTCTGTTTTCATCTCACCGACATTCTTTTCCGCGATTCGTGTGAGGTAAAAACATCATGGGCAGATTCAGAAGAGTTTTCATTCAAACCGTAACCGTGTTGGTCTGTTATCTGGTTTGCATGACGACGGCTAACGGCCAGGATCAGAAGCAGGAAACGATTAAGATAGACACCACGCTGGTTAGCGTGCCTGTTGTCGTCAGTGACCGCCAAGGCCGATATATCAGCGGCCTGAAAGCCTCAGACTTCACGCTTTACGCTGATCGAGTAAAACAGTCCATCGAATTTTATGCTGATACCGAAGAACCCCTCAATGTCGCGCTTCTGCTCGACACCAGTAAAAGCACAATGCCTGTGCTGGACGACATCAAGAAGGCTGCCAAAGATTTCATAAAACAATTGCGCCCTCAAGATCGAGCAATGATTGTCAGCTTTGATTTCAATGAGACCGCCTTGTGCGATCTGACTTCAGACCGCAAAACTCTTGAAAAAGCAATCGGCAAGGCCCGGATCGGCGATATTCCCGGTACGAAGCTTCGCGACGCCGTGTATGACGTGATGCGAGAGGAGTTCCGAAATGTCAAAGGCCGCAAGGCAATCGTGTTGCTGACTGATGGCAAAGATCACGGCAGTCAGGTGACTGAACGCACACTGCTGGAAAACGCGGCCGAAGCCGACACACTCATTTACTCTGTCTTTTACCTTTCTTTGCCGAGAGCGATGGCCCGCAATCCGCGATCGGATCGCGGCGGCTGGGGAAATCCACGAATGGGCCGTCGCGGGGGAATTTGGGGCCCGCGTTTTCCAATGCCGCCTCCGCAGCGTCCCAGAGATGACGAACGCCGCCAGCGTCGTGCAGGGCAAATCGAAGCCCGAAACGAAGAGGCGATAGAATTTTTAGAACGATTGTCGGATGTATCTGCCGGACGTTATTTCAACAGCGAAGTCGCCAATTTGAAAACGACCTTTGAGCAAATCATCGAAGAATTGCGCCATCAATACCGGCTGGGATTTTATCCTCAAGACCGTCAAGCGGATCAGCCAGCGAATCATTCCAATACTCACACGATCAAAGTCGAGGTTGCCCGTCCTGACGTGGTCGTTCGTTCACGCCGCAGCTATCGCGCTGCTGGAAAGACGCAAAGCGAATAACGACTATCCGGATTCTTTTCTGTGTTATTAACGTCAAAAATAATTCTTACTTCGCAATTTTTATCGGCAGCTTGACCAGCAATGGCTTGCCAGGTTTAGCCGCAACGCGGAAAAGAGTTTGCGGCGACGGATCTTCTGAAGTAAGGCGCTTTCTCTTATCTGTTCCAGCGGCTTGTTCTGAACGCGTGTACGTTTGTCCGGCTCCGCCTTCCAATTCCAATTGTTCGACCTGCGCGCCCCAAAGCTTTTCCCATTTTTCGACCTCGGCTTGAGGAAGTTCGATCGGTTGGTAATTACCTTCATCATCCCGCATTGCTTTGGGCAAACCTGTTAACGGAGTCGGCGTTACCAATACGGTCAGCATTTCAGCGATTTGACGCTTGGTGCTGTCTTGCTTCAACGGCTCGACTGCAAAATATGGCTCATCGCCACCGTTGGGGATTTCGATTACACGGCCAGCTGTGACCTTGTTGTCATCCTGAGCGGAATTCAGTGGATAAACCAGATAAGGGGCGCTGACCGAACCGTCTTCGTATTGTTCACGGTCAATCACATAAATGAAGCCAGAACGAGGAACTTCTATGCTCAACCGTAGCATTTGCCCAGTGGTGAACGCAGTCGAAGCTTCCACACGTTCTGCGGCGAAATCAGACTTCTTGCCTTTGCGCGTGACCAAGATGCGGGCAATGTCCTGGTCTTTGGGTCTTGCTGCGGCAACATCTTCGTATGGTTTTAGTCGCCAGACAGTGATGCCGACTACAGAGTTGCGCTCAGCGGCAGTAGTGATCGCGCCTTTTTCCAACGCGGGTGACGTTCGTTTGTACGCTGGGCGTGGTGTGACGGGTTTAGTGCTTTTGGCTGCCGGGGCGTCGGGGCGATAGTTCGGTGGCCAGAAGCGGCGTTCTGTGTCCTGGCCTTGAGCGAACACTGAAGAGGTGCCAAACATTAGAACCAGTGCTGCGGCAGTGAAACCAAATAAATTGCGTACTGATGGTTTGAACATATTGTCTCCTACGGTTGATGACGAACGCGCGCAATTATAACGATTAAGAGTCATTGCGCTGTTACTTGAATCACAGCACAGAAAACTTACTTCCATTCACCCTGTAATTCGAATGCCGCCCAGAAATACGGGGACTGCCACTGTTTTTGTTTTAGCAGCTCAAGCTGAGCTGAGCGTAACGCTTCTGCTGGACGTTGGCCTTTTGCAAGCATGGCTTCGTAAAACTGCTTCATCAGGTCGGCTGTCGAACGGTCGTTGACGCTCCATAAACTGACGGCGACGCGTGGAGCCCCAGCGTACATAAAACCTCGTGTCAATCCGACGATCCCTTCGCCACGGATTTCTTTGCCCAAACCAGTTTGGCAGGCGCTGAGCACCACTAATTCTGTTGCGGGCAATTTCAGGTTGTAGATTTCCGGCGCGAGCAAATATCCGTTTTGCGGTTTGCCTTGTTCATCCACCAGCGACATCACCAAGCCGGAAAGTTCAGGATTCAAGCTATTCAAAAAACCGTGCGTGGCAAAATGAAGGATTCGATATTGACTTAGATCGTCGCTGGTCGCCGCCGCACGATTCGCTGCAAAATCGAAAACCGATTTGCCTGCATCGCTTTTGGCCATGGACAGAATCGTTTCAGCTTCGCGACGAGTATTGGGCAATCGCGGAATGCGAAGTTCCGCATCCGTTGCTCCAGAATCTTTCGCTGTTTTGTAAAGCAAGATGCGGGTCGGTTCGCTTTCAACCTGAGCCGTTTTGTCGTCTTTCTTGGCTCCAGGCTGAGCTTCGGGCGCTTTGATGCTGACGACTTTGACGCGTTCGTCTTTGGCTTCAAAGACCGGGTCGGCGATAACTGCGACGGTCTTCGGAGCAGGCCGGTGCTGAGACGATTCGGCACGCAGCACAGCCAGCGTCGAAACAGAAGGCAACGAAACGAGTTCGTGACGGCTGATCAATTGTCTGGAACCAACCGGCAATGCGGCGAAAGGAACGTATTGCAACGCTCCGTCCGTGACGACAATCAAGCGTTTGTTTCCGAGCAGTGGCGCGGCTGGAGCAAGAATCAGTTTGCTCAAGGTGGCAGCGGCTTGGGGAATTTCGGCATCCGCGTCGGCGATTCGATCCAGTTTTTGCTGATTCGATTCGCGCGGAACGTATTGGTTGCGTGCCGTCGCCAAATCGTAAAAGTGTTTTGCCGACGCCTCGATCACAGAGCGTTTGGGCAGTGTGAAGCTTTGAATCGAATTTTGACTGACGACCCACAAATAACTGCGTTCTTCGCCAAGCGAATATTCGAGCAATACCGACCAGGGATTCAAGATCTGTTTTTGAATGTCACGCAAGGTCAGCGGTTGCGGCTGGGTCAGCGCCGCGTACCGAGGGCTGTTGGTTCGGATTTCTGCCTGTGTGGTTCGCAAGTCGGAGTTGAGTCGTTCAATCTCTTTGCCGAGTTCAGCCACCTGTTCGGCTTTGGCGCGGCTGCCCAGTAATCGAATCTGTTCCGTAGTTTTCTCGTTGATCTGTTCTTGCAATTCTCGCTCTCGTTCAACCAGTGCCGGATCAACGCCTTGGCGAATGTCTGCGTTGGATTCGGTCAGCAGTTCAACTAGCGAGCGAGCGCGAGCGCGTTCACTAACTTGCAATGCTTCGGCGATCAAGGCGCTCTTCGGCGCGCGCTTGCCCATTCGCATCAACACGTCGATGTAGAGATCGTAATACTGTTGAACAGAAGCACGGTAAGAGGCACGAAGTTCCGGGCTGGAAAGATTCGCGCGCAAAGATTCCGCGATCTTGATTGTTTGTTCGATTTCCTTGCGGGCAGACTTCAGATTGTTGCGCCCACTTTCGATACGGGCGATGCCAAAACGAACCTTTGCTTCGCGCATGCGGTCGCCAACTTCACGGCTGAGCTTAAGAGCTTGCTGATGGAAATCGAGCGCCTTGGTTTTGTTTCCAAGCGCGTCGTAAGTAAACCCGATGTTGTTGAGTGTTTTGGCTTCGCCCTGACGGTCACTCACCGTGCGAAGTAGCGGCAGTGCCTGGTTGTAAGCATCAAGGGCTTTTTGCCGCTCATTCAGTGAATCGTAAGCCAAACCCAAATTGTTGAGTGTTGCGGCTTCGCCAGTCACGTCTTTCAACTCGCGTCTGATGGGTAAAGCCTGTTCAAATGCCGCCTGCGCTTTTTGATATTCACCCGCAGACCAATATGCCAGCCCAAGATAGTTAAGGGTTCTTCCTTCCCATAGACGATCTTTCGCATTGCGGAGGACGGGCAGCGCCTGATTGTAATAGTTCACGGCTTCTTGCGAAGCGCCAAGCATTTCATAGCTTCGACCAAGATTGACAGATGTGACGGCTTCGCCACGAGCGTCATTGGCAGCGCGCCGGAGCCGAATTGCCTGGTTGTAGGCGTCCAACGCTTTTTGCTGATCGCCCACATCCGAATATGCTGCACCCAGATTGGTCAGCGTCAACGCCTCGTTGGTTCTGTCATTCAGCGATCTCCATAATTTTAGAGCCTGTTGAAAGTGGTCAATCGCTTTGCGTTTTTCGCCCAATCCCAAGTAATTCGAACCGATGTTGTTAAGCACCAACGCTTCGCCTCGCCGATTGTTCGAAGACCGGCGCATTGCCAACACTAGATTCTGAACTTCCAGCGCCTTTCGCCGCTCGCCCAGATCGGTGTAAACCGTGGCTAGATTGCTTAGTGTGATGGCTTCACCAGCCGCGTCTTTGACTTCGCGGCGAAGCGACAGGGATTGATTGAAAAATTCGACGGCCTTGGGTTTGTCGCCGAGCGTCGAATAGGCCGAACCGATAGCGTTTAACGTGGAGGCTTCGGCGGAGCGGTTGCCCACGCTTCGTTGGATTTGCAACGCGCCGGTCAAGGAATCAATTGCCTTTTGAAATTCTCGCAGGCGGCTGAAAGTGTCGCCACCATTATAAAGCGCCAGAGCTTCACCTTGACGAAACCCGGCGGCACGCCAGTATCCGGCTGCTTCAGCATATTTTTCGGCAGCTTTGCGGCGCGATTCAGGCTTGTTATCGGCGAACAACTCTTCGGCTTGGTAAAACGTTTGTTGTCCGGAAAGCTGGCTTCGATCCTGGGCTGTGGCTGCGCGTGGCCCTTCCAGCTTTAAACTGTATTTTCCGCGAGCATTTTTCTCCGTCGCTGAAATGGTGATCTGATAGTTGCCCTCGGTTTCGGCAATCCAGCAGGCGGATTCTGTTTCGTTCGTGCTTGAGGCTAGGTCAATTTCCGCCAGTGCTTTGCCATCTGTTCCGCTGATGCTGATTTTTAGATCAATTCCACGCTGTTCAGCGAGCACTCGAATGAACTGACCGGCGCTCAGCAAAACGCGGTAGGTGTGAGTTTCACTGCCGGAAAGATTCTTTTCCATGTTTTGAGCGGAAGTGAGCGGCGGCGCTTCCTGGCCCAATGCCTGGCCTCTAAAGCTGGAAATCGTGCAAACGAGCAAGAGAAGGGAAAAGACTGACCGGTAAAAACAAACTAGCGCCCGGGAGAGAGCGTTGCGCATGAATAAACTCCTTTTCGAGATCGGCTTGACTGTGTTGTCACAAACGCTCAGATGATGCCGTTGGTAAGGTTGGTTGGCAAGCAGGTTTTTCGCTAAACAGGGACAGAGAACTCTTTCTTTATCTCTGTCCCTCAATTCGTTAACAGGACGGCGGAAAGATTGGAACCGTCAGTGTCACGGAACCTGCCAACGTCAATTTGTGCATGTTGTGACCGCCGTCAAACGCATTGGCAACGGCATTGGCATTTCGATTTTGATTTATGGTCGCACCGATGAGTCCAATGTCGTTTTCGCCCCAAACCTTCAGCCAGCCGGTGCGGCCAGCCGGAATGAAATTTTCAAACCGCGGAGTAGTTCGTGGGAAGTTGTTCGTTAATTCGCCTCTGATCTGGCAGGAGCCTGACAGGCTGAAACTGGCAGAGTTTTCGGCATCATCGTATAGAATGCCGAACAGTGTGCCGAGCGCCGCTGCTCCAGTCCCTAGATTTCCTCCAATCCGATTAATCACCAGCAACGTGGAGTTTCCGTCGGCTCGAGCAGGAATGCTGGAGGACGCCAACACGCGGGGCAACCGGTTATAACCTTGGCCGGGGATTCCATTGAAGTTGATAGCTGCGGTTGAACTGTTTGGATTGCAGCCGGGAACAGGGCTGCCAAATTCCGATGCACAGCTTTCGGCTGCCAACTCGGCTTCGCGTCTCGGAGACATTGTCATTTTGACGAAAACGCTGCCGATCAAATAATTAAAGCTGACGGGGCAGCCGGTATTATTTCCATCGGCGGTGCCCGCAGGGCCGTCAACGGCAATTGCGACAATATAACCTGTGATTCCAGGGTCAACGTCGGACATTAAAAATGTCGCTGTCTGGTTTGGCGTCAAACAAAGAAATGCATCGGCCACGGAACAGCTTGCGCCATCAACAAAGAAAAGATGAACCGCGACTCCTAATTGCGAATTGGTGTTGGTTAGGCTGACGCGAGAATTGTTCTGCGGATCGTTGCTGGTGGCAGCCGACGTGTAAAGACCATAGAAAAGAATCGAACCTGGTTTATCGTCGCTGATTTGTGAACCGGGAGGATGACATTGGCCCGGTCCTAAAGTGGTTTGCAGAATAGCTATGTTGATTGTTGACGTATTGTTGGCCAAATTCGGGTCAGAAACTGTTGGCGGAGTTCCAGTCGCAAATGTCACCGCAGCGGTATTGGAAGCTGTGGACGGCTGGCACAAAAAAGGATTGTGAACCTTGAGCGTGATGGTGACGGTTGATTGCGCAGGCAAGTCAACATCCTGACAGGTAACAGTTGAACCGTTTGCTATGCAGTTTCCACTGGGCGAGTTTGAACTGACCAGCGACCAGCCTGCTGGCAGATTATCTGTGACAGTCGCTCGAACAGGGACTTGTGGGTGCGGGTTGACGATCGCTAGTGTGTAGGTTGCATCGGTTCCAGCGCTGACCGATGACGGACCGGATTTGGTAATGCTCAGGTCAATTGACGTCAGGCCCGGATCGGCGGCTAAGGCTAACTGGCTAAATGCAACGGCCAAAATCAAGAAACACGACGCACGAAACAGTGTGCCTGAGGTATTCATCAGAAACCTCCTTATTTGAGGGGCCTGCTTCACGGCAGGTTCAAATCTAATTTGCGTGGGGCGAAAGTTCGCTTTGTCTAACGAGAAACATTGCGATTCATAAACTGAAACGCCGTACTGAGTGTACGGCGTTTCAGAAAGTCGGTCAAACAAGAGGGCGGCCCAATTGTTTGTTGTCACGCCGTTCTAGCACGAAGGCGGAAAGACGGGAACTGTGACTACTACCCCGGGATTTAGTCTTAATACGTGCAAGTTGTGGCCGCCATCAAACGCGTTGGGCAAACTGCTTGTATTGTCGTTGCGATTGATAATTGCACCCATGATGGCTGCGTTATCTGCTGACCAAAGCCGCATCCAACCGCTTCGGCCAGCAGGAATCGCCTGTTCGAACCGCGGCGCAGTTCGCGGGAAGTTGTTGGAAAGAATAGTCCGCAGCAGGCAAGTGCCGACATTAAAGTTGAAGCTGTAGGCATTTTCCGCGTCGTCGTAAAGAATGCCGAAGATATTTCCCAGCGGCTTCAATCCTGTTCCCCAGTTCCCGTCAATTCGAGCCAGCATCAGCATTGTGTCGTTGCCGTCGGCTCGGCTGGCAATATTGCTGGCTGCCAATACCAACGGTAACTTGTTGAAGCCTCGTGGTGAACCGTCAAATGGAATTTCGGCAAACGATTTATTCGGATCGCAACCCGGAAGCGGACTGCCGAATTCTGAGGCACAGCTTTCCGACGCAAGTTCCGCCTCTCTTCGAGGCGAATTCGTCATTTTGATTCTGGCGCTACCGATCAAGTAGTTGAAACTGATTGGGCATCCAGTATTGTGGCCTCCGGCAGTTCCTGCCGGGCCGTCAACAGCCATTGCCATCATATAACCCGCGACGCCCGGATCCAGATCAGACATCAAAAATCGAGTCGTTTGGTTCGGCGTCAGGCAAACGAAGGAATCCGCAACGGAACAAGTCGCTCCATCCACAAAGAATAAATGGACCACTACGCCAAGTCGCGGATGGACGTTCGTCAAGCTGACGGCTGTGTTATTTCCGGGATCGCCGCCTGGGCCACCCGAAGCCCCTGAAGCAAAAACGCCTCCGAAAAGGACAGATCCGGGTTTGTTGTCATTTGGAGGTTGGTTGGATGGAATGCAACTGCCCGGGCCTAAATTGCCAATCTGGACGGCACTTGTTTGGGTTTGCGAATTATTCGCCGCTATAGGATCAGCCAGGCAGTTTCCGCTGACAACTGCTGCCGTGTTGATTGCGGTTGTCGGTTGGCAAGTTTCAGGCACGTGAACTTGAATCGTAATAGTTGCGGTTGCTCCGGCGGCCAACGTTCCCAATGTGCAATTGACGGTGTTGGACCCTATTCCGGTGCAAGTTCCGGCAGATGTGTTGATGGCTTCTGCAGAAAATGCTGCCGGAAGCAGATTGCTCAGCGTTGAGTTGGCGCTGTTTGATGGTCCCAGATTTGAAACCGTGACCGTGTAAATTGCGCTGACATCAGGCACGGCATTAGCCGGAGCCACGACGTTAACTGCAAGATCAGACTGAGTTTTGGCCAGTGCCGAGGCCGTCGCTGAATTGTTTCCAGGGGTTGGATCGGGCGGCACAGATTGCACTGACGCCGTATCGCTAATTGTCGTATCACAAAGCACGTTTGAGTTCAGTCTCACGACAAGTGCGAAATTCACTGAACCGGTTGCCAGCGTTGCCACGCTGCAAGTGATTGTTCCGGTTCCTCCAACGGCAGGTGTCGTGCAAGTCCAACCGGCAGGCGAAGTCAGCGATTGGAAAGTCGTGTTAGTCGGAATGGCATTGGTTAGAGTCACTCCTGTTGCCGATGTTGCAGCAGTATTGTTGGTGACTGTGATGTTAAACGTCGTATTGGTTCCGGCAATCGGAGATGACGATGTTGAATTGGTCACCGACAGGTCAGCAGCTCCTCCAATTACTCCCACGGTTGTGCTGCCGATTGCAGTCTGTGTGTTTATCGGCAATCCGGGGAAATTTCCAACTATCGTAGCAGAGTGATTGATGATGGTGTTGAGCGGAGTTCCAGAGTTCACATTGAGCACAACAGTAAAAGAGACCGGCAAGCGTGGCACATTGGGTGGATTCGCAATGGGCGCAAACGACGGATTTGTGCAGCTAATTGTTCCTGTGCCTCCGACTGCCGGCGTAGAACAAGTCCAACCTGCAACAGAGCTGATGGATTGGAACGTCGTGTTCGACGGAATCGGAATCGTCAGTGTCGAATTCAATGTAAGGTTTGGGCAAGGATTGGAAAGCGTCACGCTGTAGCTCAAATTCTGCCCCGCAATGGCGGTTGCGGGCGCAGTGATGCTGGCTGGTATTTGAGGACAAGTGACAACTAACGAGTATCCTGCTTTTCCTGTGCAGAAGTTTGCGTCCGTCGCAGTAATGTCGAAATTGAAGACGCCAGCTTGAGTTGGTGTGCCGCTTAACAGACCCGTTGGTGTCAACGTCAGTCCGCCGGGCAGTGTTCCGGCAGTGACTGCAAAGCTATATGCGCCAGTTCCTCCTGAAGCCGTAATATTCTGGGAAAAATTCGTGCCCGTGGTTGCGTTCGAAAGTGTTGGAGGCAGCACACTAATTGATGGACAAGGAGGCGTAAGACAGGCGGAAAACTCAGAGGTGTCGCTGGTTTCGGCATTTATGACGACAGCGGTGATGACAGGTTTCCCGGCCACAGGAGTGTATGGAAACATAAACGTTGCAAAGCCCGAATTGTTGGTCGTAATAAATTGCGATCCTAGAAACACTTCGCCTTCACCATTGCCAGACGCATCACAAGTCGCGTTGGCAAAAAATTCGACGTTCGTATTAGCGTTAACTCCAACGTGCAGCTCGCCGGAAATCGTATTGCCAGCCAGCGACAGAAGAATCGGAAAATTCAACAACCCATTCGGCCCGGTATCAGTGTCACCGTTGTCATTGGGGGTCACTCCAGCAGTTCCCAGGTCAATTCCAAGTCCCGCGTTAGCAAAAATCGAGTTTCCTGAGATCCTGTTATTGTTCCCGCCGGCAAAAAGCGATATGCCAGCTCCACCATTGAAAGCGATTGTATTACTTGACGCTCCAAAACCTTCAATGCGATTGCTTGCGCTCGTACCGTTAGGGAAGGAAATGCCATGCGATCCGTTGCCAAGTGCCGACGTTCCATCCAGTTTTGTGCCGATCAGGTTTCCTTCAATGTTGTTGAAGTTGGAAGCCGCCATTACCAGAATGCCTGCGCCAGTATTGCCGGAAATTAGGTTGCCGTCGTTGACCGTGCCACCGCCGATGTTCGAGGACGTTGCGGAGTCGAGGCTGATGCCTGATCCATTGGGAACCGCACTTGTTCCAGTGGAATTCGCTCCAATGATGTTGCTGCGGATGGTGGTTCCGTCAGCTGCCAGCACAGCAATTCCTGCCAATGTGTTACCGGAAATAATGTTACGTTCAGCCAGCGATCCGCCGATAATCGTGCCTTGAGCGCCATCCACTATTACGCCATTTTGGGAATTGCCCAGCCCCGTTGCGCCTGCTGCATTCGTGCCGATGATGTTGTTGAGCACAGAATTGTTTGAGGCAATCGAGGTAAATTTGATTTCAATCCCCGATAAGGCGTTCCCTGAAATGATGTTGCGGGTAGAGGCGGCTGTTCCGCCAATGATGGTGTTGGATGAATCCTTGATCGAAATGCCTTGCCCGCCATTTCCTTGGTCGGTATCTGCCGCTGGGTTCAGGCCAATAATGCAATCGTTTACAACGCAATTGTCGGAGGTTTCTACAGAAATTCCGTTTAACCCAAATCGGTTGATGACCAGTGATTGAAAGGTGCAGTTAGAAGTATCCATTACCCTCAACCCTGTTGTGTTGGCTCCCGCATTCGTGCCGTTCAATTCAATTCTGGTCGCGCCTCCTGTGTTCCCATTGATGGTGACCGGGCTGGTGATCATTGGCAGAGGAGAAGTCAGGGAAATCGTTGGAACGCCGGAACCCACGTTGAATTGGATAATGTCCAGCCCAGCCGCTCCGGCAGTGCAGGCATCCACGGAGGTGTTTGACTGAGCCGCTTGAATGGCTTCACGCAATGTGCAGTTGCCGTTGACGGTCGTATCGTCTGCTAGAGACGTCACCGTAATTGTATTAAACATGGCGGCGCTTGGGCGACTGGGAAATGCCAATTGAATCAATACAGTAGCGCTGACAAGTGCCAATAGAAGCGGACGAAGTGAGTGCCGAATGCAGTCGTCGATAGATCTGGGCGAGAACATGATTGAATCTATTCCTTGATCGAAGTTGCGATGAAGCTAAATGTTAATTCGAGTGATGGGATGCGGGATTCAACTCGTGAGGTAACACTTGTGATGAGGATGAATCCTCGCCGATGCCAAGCGGATTCTAGTGGAGTTTTAGGGAAGGGTCAAAAAAGATTAGATGCTGATGGTTGGTGGCGGAAAATTTACCGTCACCAACCATCGAGGCACATTTAACGAAACGTCAAACCGAATCGGAAGCCAATGAAATGTGTGCCGGGAATTTCAGACACAATATGATCACGAACTTCAAATCGCAGGCCGACGCGTTCCTTAAACCAGTAATTTACTCCGCCGCCGAAATGGCCACCGTTAGCAACGCCGTTGCGGAAAAACATTGTGTATCCTCCGTTGACGAATGGAACGATCTTTCCGGATTGGCTGGCGTTGAGGAAGTGATAGTTTGCCCCAGCCGAAAACACTCCAAAGCCTTCGCTGAAACCATCAACTGGAGCCAGGCCGCCGATTTCGGCTCCCACGCCGAAACCTCCTTTGATCAATCCTTCGCCGCCGCCGCCGAAATGCATTGTGGCGGTACCATAACCACCATCAGATACGACTCCCGGCGCGACAAAAACATATCCGTAACCACGATGTTCTGAGCCGGAGTTTGAAGATTTCGCTGGAGAAGACGATTTCGTTGAATTGCCTTGAGCAAAGACTGCGGTGGTCATTGCTGCCAGCACGACAAAAGCAAAAATCAGTTTACGCATATTTACCTCCTAAGATAGTTGTTGATTTTCCACTTCTCGACCATCGGGAGGGCAAGCGCAATGCCAGCAAAGAAAACCGCCAAAGACTCTGTTTTATTGCAGTTGAGCCTTTGGCGGTTTGGTTTCTAGTCTGAATTTTCGCTCAGGTGTCGGATTTTTCCGGCGGTTTAAGTATGAGCCAGTTTCATCTGGTAAATCAGCAAACCGTCTTTACCACCTTTCAGGATTTTATTGCCTTCGTCCTGTTCGACTTTGGGCTTGGCTTCCAAAAAGTATTTATCAACAAATTGCTGAATAGCTCTGGTCTCGTTGGCGTCTTTGACTTCACCGCCGTCTGTTATTAACCATTTTCTGGCGGATTCCAGTTCTGGGATGCTGTGATCTGCCCAGACAATCCACAGAGTTTCAGTGCCTTGTTCAGCGTCAATCGGAAACCAGGGGGGCTGTTCAGAAGGGATGTACAACGGGCGACCTGCTTTCAGCGATGGAGCTCCTGCGGCGACTCGCTCAGGTTCTGGAAACAGAAAGTTGTAAATCGGCAACCCATTGTTGCTTTTCGGACTTTCATTGACGATGTACAAAAAGCCTTCCTGTTGGCTGTTGAACGTTAGGCGCAGTTGGTCGCCCGGTGTGAAAATCACATCGCCCGGAACATCCAGCGGCGCTTTGCCTTTCTGTTGAACACGCGAAGATATGCTCAATTGCCTGATTACTGGTTCGATGGTTGGTGGCAGATTGGTTTTAGGCTTGCTGGTTGCCCACCAGATTGCCGCTACGATGATTGCCACTACGGTCACTGCGGCGGCGATTTTAGCGACTGGCGGTTTGAGTGTTGGCTTCACAACTTCAGACTCTGCCTGAGCTTGAATCCCGGCTCCGACTTCAGTTCGCGCGCTGTGAGTTGCCATCGTTCCATAAGCAGGGCTTTCTGATGTCTGCGCTGAAATCGGCGCGGTTGCAGGCTGAGAACCCAGGGAAGCAGTGCCAGACGTTTCGCCCATTAAGGCTCGCGCCAAGTCTTCGCCGAGGTCTTTGGCTCTTTGATACCGTTCCGCCGGATCAAAGGCCATGGATTTAAATAGTATGTTTTCAACAGATGGCGAAATGTCCGCTCGCAGCGAACGAGGCGAAGCTTGCAAGCCACGTTTTTGCATTTCGTAAAGCTGAACCAGCGTTTCGGCATAAAACGGCAAACGTCCGGTTAGCATCTCGTAAGTCATTGCTCCAAGCGCCCAAATGTCGCTCGACGCTTCGGGTTGGCCGCGCAATTGTTCGGGAGCCATATACGGCAGCGCGCCTGCGACTTTGGTTTTTTCGGCATTGGTGGCGACTTGAGAGTCTTTGACCGAGGCAATTCCGAAATCAATCAGCTTGATCATTTCTTCGTTTTCGCTGACTTGTTGAACCATAATATTTTCCGGTTTCAAGTCACGATGAACGATTCCTTTGTCGTGGGCAGCGCTCAGGGCCTGGCCGATTTGGCGAACGATGCGTGCAACTTGCGCAAAGTCCATTTGTCCCTGGACGAGTTTACGCAAGGGGCCGCCTTCGACATACTGCATGACAAAGAATTCTTTGCCGTCTGGCATCGTGCCCGCATCCAGCACTCCAACGATTCCAGGGTGGTCCAATCGCACCAGAGCTTCGATTTCCTGTTCAAATTTCTTTTTGAACCAAGGGTTATGCAGGGCATTGGTGGAATCTTCCAACAACACCTTGACCACGACTCGGCGATTCATTAGTTGAGTGTCGCGCGCCAGATACACGACGCCGATGCCGCCACGGCCAAGCTCGCCTTCGATCAAGTAACGGTCTTTCAGTAATACGCCATCGTATCCCGTCTGTTTTAGAGAAGGGGCTACTGGTATTGGAGCAGTTCCAAATGGAGTCACAACTTGTGTCTTGCGGCCTCTGTCATCGCCGGAAATTTTCTTTGTCTCCATAATTTTCCTTTTGGGCTGTCTTTAATGCTGTGAGTTTAGATTTCGAGACGCCGGATATTAGCATTGAGTGCTCGACTCGACTAGACGAGGCGCACAATTGTCAGTGCTTGCCGATTTTAAGAAGCGCGTTTAGCATACACCTGCAATCAAATCACACCGTTTCAATTCATGAAATTAGTTATCAAGCAGGATGGAGGCAATGATCTCTGAAAAATTTCCGGCTGTGAAAAGCCGCTTCGTGTATTTTCTTTTGTTTCTGCTGACAATTGCTTTCGCCGCTTGTGGGCGAAAAGCATCCGACCCTGTTGGTGTTTGGCAGGGCACAATCAAAAATAATTCAGGCGAAACTGTCGCTTTCACCCTGGAGGTAAAGCGCGACGGAACCAAGTTGATAGGGGAACTGGTAAACGGCGATGAACGCACCGTTTCCACAAGTGGTTCAGTTGAAGGCGGGAAGCTGAGTCTTCGCTTTGATTTTTACGACGCTGGGCTGACCGCCACAATTGACGGCGATCATCTTCAAGGGAGTTTTGAGCGGCAATGGCAAAAGCAGATTCTCAAGCGCGAGATTCACGCGATGCGCAAATCCGCTCATGCAGCGGCGCATACTCCGGGAGCTGATGTTTCAGGTGAATGGCTGATGACAGTGGGAGATGAGCCCAAGCTCAGTTACTGGCGTGCGGCGTTTCGACAACAAGGTGGTGAAGTCACCGGAACCATCATCCCCGTCAGCGGCGATTGGGGAGCGATGGCTGGGGGCTTTGCAAATGGCGAATTGCGGCTCAACCGTTTTGATGGGATTAACTGCCGGGTTTTCAGAGCTAAATTGACGCCGGAAGGGAAGCTGGAAGGCATCGTTGATTTTGGATTGTTCGATCCAATTCGCAAGGTCACGGCTGAACGTATCACCGACAGCAACAAGCAGATTGTTGCCAATTTGCCTGACCCGATGAATCACACGCGAATGAGTAATCCGTCGGAACCATTGCGATTTAGCTTTCCTGATTTGATCGGCAAGATGGTTTCCAATACCGACGAGTTGTTCAAAAACAAAGTTGTTGCTGTCTCTATTACCGGAAGTTGGTGCCCTAACTGTCACGAAGAAGCCCCGTTCCTGCAGGAAATGTTTGAGCAATACGGAAGTCAAGGATTTCAACCCGTTGCTTTGGCTTTTGAATATTCCGGCGATGCTGCGCGCGACTTGGAACAACTCAAAATCTTTGTGAAGCGTTTGGGCTTGAAGTATCCGGCACTGCTGGCCGGTTCGACTGAAGAAGGTCAGATTCAGCAGAAGCTGCCACAGCTTGTCGGTTTTGGCGCGTATCCGACGACGATTTTCATTGGGCGCGACGGATTGGTGAAGCGCATTCACGCTGGGTTTGAAGGCCGGGCGACCGGCGAACGATACACAAAGCTCAAGGTCGAACTCGAAACTCTGATCAAAGAATTGTTGGCTGAAAAAGAATAACCGGAGGAATTGCAATGCCAGACAAGATCAATCGCCGAGACTTCATCAAGAAAAGCACAGTTACAGGCGCCGGGGCTGGTTTGATTTTGGGAACCAGCCGTCAAACGGAAGCTTCATTCAATCCCGCCGACAGCCCGAACGACCGCATACGGCTTGGGTTCATTGGCGTAGGCGCTCGTGCGCAGCAAGTTCTGAATGACGTCATTCGTATGCCGGGGATTGAAGTTGTTGCTATGTGCGACGCTTATCAAGGACGGCTGGAACGCGCACAGGAGCGAACAAAGGGTCAGGCCAGGGTTTACAAAGATCATCGTGAATTACTGGCTTCACCGGATGTTGATGCTGTGTACATTGGAACTCCCGATCACTGGCATAAAGATCACGCCATTGCTGCCGTCGAAGCTGGCAAGGATGTGTACATCGAAAAACCGCTGACTTACACCGTAGCTGACGGCCTGGAAATCATCGCCGCTGTCAAAAAGACCGGACGGATTTTGCAGGTCGGCAGTCAAAGCATCAGCACCCCAATCCAGCAAAAAGCCAGAGAGATTGTGCAATCCGGCAGACTGGGACAGATCACGATGGTTCGTTCGACAACAAACCGTAACTCTGCTGGAGGCGCGTGGATTTACCCTATTCCGCCAGACGCGAATGAACAGACGGTGAATTGGGAGATGTTTTTGGGCAATGCGCCGAAGCACCCTTATAGTCCAGAGCGCTTTTTCCGTTGGCGCTGTTATCAGGATTATTCCGGTGGAATGGCGACGGATTTGTTCGTTCACGTGATGACGACGTTGCATTTCATTCTGGACGCCAAAGCACCAGAAATGGTCGTTGCTGCTGGCGCGCTGTACCGTTGGAAAGGGTCGCGTGACGTGCCCGATACGCTCGATGCAATTTTGCAGTACCCCGAAGGGTTCACTGTGAACTTGAGCGGCACGTTCAATAACGAATCCGGCGGAGGACGCAGCATCGAGATTTTGGGAACGAAAGGCTCGCTTTCGCTCGGACGGGATTTGATCTTTTCGCCCGAATCTGACGGAGACGACAATGGCTGGATCGTCGACGCCTGGCCGAGCAGGCTGCAAGACAATTATTACAAAGAGCCCAAAGTTATCGAACGCGAAGTCCCGCGCAAATGGAAACCGCGCGCCATCCCAGGCGAAGAGCGTTGGAGCGGAGTAGGCCCGAACGCCAACGTGTTGCATATGGAAGCTTTTCTTCAGGCGGTGAAAGATCGCAAACAACCTGTCGAAGATGTTTTCGCCGGGCATCGCGCCGCCGCTGTGGCACATATGGTTAATCTGGCTGCTCGCCAGAGAAAACCGATTTTTTGGGATCATTCACAGGACAACATTAAGGCGTAATTTCAAACACGAAGCTGCGGGGGAATGGCAATGAGAAAATTCAGTATTTTCGTCTTCGTCTTATTTTTGACGGCTGTGGCGAGCTGGAAGTCGGATGCGCAGGAATCAAAAACGCTGGACGATTTGAAGCGACAAGCGGCTAATGAAGTGGACAAGCTGCAAACGTTCACTCAGCAAATGGTGGATCAGGTTTTTAGCTTCAGCGAACTTGGTTTTCATGAATATGAAACCAGCAAATATTTGACCGGAGTTTTGGAAAAACAGGGCTTCAAGGTCGAACGCGGCGTTGCCGAAATGCCGACGGCTTGGACGGCGACCTGGGGAAGCGGCAAACCTGTCATCGCGTTTATCACAGACATTGATTGCATTCCTCGAGCTTCGCAGAAACCAGGTGTCGCCTATCACGATCCGATCATCGAAGGCGCTCCCGGCCACGGCGAAGGTCACAATTCGGGAATGGCTGTGAATATCACCGCCGCGTTGGTGCTGAAGCAGTTGATGGAGAAAAACAAAATCTCCGGCACGTTGAAAATTCTGCCCGGCGTCGCCGAAGAGTTGGTCGGAGCCAAGGCGTTTTTCGTTCGCGCCGGGTTATTCAAAGACGTAGACATCGTGCTCGGCTCGCACGTGGACAACGACTTTGTCGTCAACTGGGGGCAGCCCGAGCGGAACAGCGGCTTGGTTTCTGTTCAGTACAGCTTTCACGGCAGAGCCGCTCATGCAGCGGGGGCTCCGTGGTCAGGCCGCAGCGCATTGGATGCCGTCGAGTTGATGAACATTGGCTGGAATTACCGTCGCGAGCATCTGCGGTTGCAGCAGCGTTCTCATTACGTCATTCCGAATGGAGGCGATCAGCCGAATGTTGTGCCTTCGGAGACTTCGGTTTGGTATTACTTTCGAGAGCTGGATTATCCGAAAATCAAAGAGCTTTACGATCTGGGCAACAAGATGGCTCAAGCCGCTACGATTATGACGGATACAACTGTGACTCAGCGTGTGGTTGGTTCTGCCTGGCCGAACCATTTCAACAAAGTCGTCGCAGAGACAGCCGCTAAAAACATCGAAGCTGTCGGGCTGCCGCAATGGAGCGAAGCTGACCAAACACTGGCCAAAGCGTTGCAAAAAGAAATCGGTGCGAAGGTCGAAGGCTTGAAGACCAAGTCGAAAGGTTTGGAAGGGCCGAAACAGGAAGTGATGGGCGGAGGCTCCGATGACGTCGGCGACATTTCGTGGAATGTTCCGATGATTTACTTGCGCTATCCGGCGAACATTCCGAACTTGCCCGGTCACAGTTGGGAAAACGCGATTGCAATGGCGACGCCGATTGCTCACAAAGGTTCAACTGCTGGGGCAAAAGTGCAGGCAATGACGGCGTTGGATTTTCTATTGCAACCGGAACTGGTCAAACAGGCGTGGGACTATTTCAATAACGTTCAGACCAAAGAGATCAAGTATCAGCCGCTGATCAACCCTACGGACAAGCCAGCAGTAGATTTGAACAAAGACAAAATGGAACGATTCGCACCGGAACTGAAGAAGTACTATTACGATTCGACGAAGTACAAAACTTATCTGGAGCAATTGGGGATTCAGTACCCGACTGTCAGAAAGTAACCAAACCGCACACGCTTCCAACGCAAAGCGTTGGAAGCGTGTGGCGAAACTAAACCCAGCCGCCGGATTTCGAACTTTCAAACACTGCTTCAATCACTTTCATGTTTGCCACAGCGTCTTCCAACGCAGTTGGCACCGCCGTGTCATTCAACACCGCCAGGGAAAACAGATCAAACTGAATCGTGTACTGATCGCAGATATCAAAGGTGATTTCTTCAACTTTGCCGCCGAACTGATGCCACATTCGAGTCGGTTTATCCGGCGGAGCGTTGAACGGAATTTCGATTTCGATGTGACCTTCCGTTCCGAAAATGATTGCGCGTTGATAGGACGACAGTTGCGTCGAACAAGTGAAGGTCGCAGTTCCACGGCCAAAATCCAAAATGCCGGAACTCAGACGATCTGTCTGAAACTGCGGATCGAATTCTGTCAGTCCAAGCACTCGCTTTGGTTCTTCACCAAAGATCAACCGCGAAAGCGAAATGTTGTAACAGCCGATGTCCATCAACGCGCCGCCTCCAATGTCGGCTTTGTTGCGGATGTTCGACGGGTCGGTGTTGAAGTAGGAAAAGAAGGATTGGATTGTCCGAAGCTTCCCAATCTTACCTTCGTCCACCATTTGCTTGGCCCGCTGCCATTGCGGATGGAGCCGGTACATAAACGCTTCCATGACTTTCAGCTTGGGATGTAGTTTGGCCGCTTCCACAAGATGTTGGCCTTCTGCCGCGCTTAAGCCAATCGGCTTTTCGCAAAGTACATGCTTGCCCGCTTCCAACGCTTTGATGGACCAGGGAACGTGCAAATGGTTTGGCATCGGGTTGTAGATGGCGTCAATTTCGGAATCGGCTAACAGCTCTTCATAGGAGCCGTAAGCTTTGGCGAAGCCAAAACGCGCGGCTTCCTCCTGAGCTTTGCTCAAGTCGCGCGAGGCGATGGCGATGATTTCGGCATGCTGGCAATGTTTGACTGCCGGAATGATTTTGTTTTGGGCGAACTTGGAAGTGCTCAACACTCCCCAGCGAACTTTGCTCATTCGTCAATGTCTCCTTGATCGGGGTTGTAGGGGGGCCAGCCGGTTTGCCAATCGTAGGCTTCCAGGCCGGCGAAATTTTTCTTGTAATCGTAAAAAGACTGTCCGCGATATGCATATCCAGGATAGTAATACCGGCAATTCAGTTCGTGCGAATGTTGTATGGATTGCAGGATCATGAAAACGCCCAGGCTGCGTTTTGATTCATCGGGTTCAAACATCGCGTAAACAGATGAAGTCGAAGACTGCCCAACGTCTAGAAAGCTGACGCCGATCAGTCGTTCATCGGCAAAAACGGCGACCTCTCGATTGGTGCATGGGATTTTTGCCGGATAGCCGGACAGAAAGTCAAAAATGGTATCGGGCACATTGTGATTGAATCGTTGTTTGTGACGGTGAAAAAGCTCTTGCTTGAATTCGTCAATGAACGATGGGCGAACGACGACGTTCAAGTCGCGATTGCGATTCAAGGCGCGTTTCTGGCTGCGCGAAAGTTCAAACTTGGCCAGATCAATGCGCAACGGAATTACCTGTTGCGCTCCACCTTCGTGGTGGGCGATCGAGTAGCGAAAAAAGTATTCGCCGAAATGACGCCAGCCCCGCGCCCAAAGCTTGTCCATTAGCTCAGGTTCGACTTGATGGCGAAGAAAGTACTCGTTGATGAATCCAGTCATTTGTTGAATAGTGTGAACTGAGTTGCGCGGCGATTGAAACACAGCCGGACAACGATGCCAATTCTACAGAGGATTTTCAGAACATGAACCGAAGAAATTTTGTCTCGACTTTAGGCGCTGGATTGGTTGCCCCTTCGCTGGCGGTTTCCGTAAAAGCTCAAACGAACTTGCCTTTGATTCGCCCGCCACGGTTGAAAGCGGGCGACGTTGTTGGTGTCATTACACCTTCGACCCCGGCAACGAATCCAGACCGACTGGCTTTGGTTGAGCGCACGGTCAAACATTTCGGCTTGCGCGTGAAGTGGGGCAAGCACATTGGCCAAAAGTCCGGCTACTTCGGTAATCCTGTGCAGGAACGTCTGGATGATTTGCACGCAATGTTTCGCGATCCGGAAGTCAAAGGCGTGTTTCCGATTCAGGGCGGATACGGCACTCCGCAACTGTTGGACGGAATTGATTACGATTTGATTCGCCGCAACCCGAAAGTGTTCATCGGGTACAGCGACATTACCGCATTGCACTTGGCGATTCATAAACGAACCGGCTTGGTGACTTTTCACGGACCGAACGTGTTTTCGGCGCTGACTGATTACACGCAGTCTCATTTTCGCAAAGCCGTTTTTGAAACAGCACCGGTGGGCACGGTGACGAATCCGCCGGAATCGAATTCGCTGCGGCCAAAGTATTTGCTGCGAACAATTCGTCCAGGCAAGGCGACCGGGAGATTAGTTGGCGGAAATCTGACGCTGATTTCGACGACTATGGGAACTCCGTTTGAGATAGACACTCGCGGAGCAATTCTGTTTCTGGAAGATATTGGCGAAGAGCCGTATCGCATTGATCGAATGCTGACTCAGTTGCGCCTGGCGGGAAAGCTGGATCAAGCGGCGGGAATCATTTTCGGCGATTGCGTAGGTTGCGCACCGAACGATTACAAACCGTTTGTTGCTGCAGGCTTTTCGCTGGGCGAAGTGTTGGATGCGATTCTGGGCAATCTGAAAGTTCCAGTGCTTTCCGGGCTGACCATTGGCCACGTCGAAGACCAATTGACGTTGCCGCTTGGAGTCAGCGCAACGCTCGATGCTGCTGCGGGAACGTTGGAAATCAAAGAATCCGGCGTCAACGGTTGATGCCTATTTTCTGAAAACAAGACGCGCGCATTCGTGGCCGCTAAAAACTGCACTTTCAATGGTTCCGGGCAAGCCCGTGTCCGTCCAGTCACCGGCCAGAAAGAAGTTTTTGAATTCAGTCTTCTGTGACGGGCGTAGCCGTGCAGTTCCCGCAATATGAGAAAGAGTCGCGTCGTGTTCGCGCACGACAAAGGCGTGAACGGGCTTCTGGTTTCTCGCAGCCGGAAAGAAGCGTTCCATTTCAGTGATGGCCAAAGCGATCAGTTCTTCTTTGTTCAGCTTGGCCGCTTCGTGAGCACCGCTGATGACCAGCGCCAGATGCTGATGGCCGCTTCGGCTGTCACCGGAGATCGCATTTTTATTGAAAACCCACTCGATGCGGGAATCCAGCAATCCCGTAAATTCAACATTGGTTACGGGTTGAGAGTACCACAAGTTAATGGAAACGATTGGCGCTGACGTGAACTCCAAGGCCGGTTTCAATGTTGGACTGGCAGCAATTTCCGGCGGCAACATTCGGCTCAGGGCGAAATAAGGCGCGGCGCTAATGATGGCGTCAGCGTGGATTCTTTCTCCATTTTTAAGGTGTACGGCAACGGCGCAAGTGTCTTCAAAGACGATTTGCTCGACTTCAGCGCTTAGGCGAACTTCTCCGCCGTGAGCCTCAATGAACCGGACGGCATCGTCAGTGTAGAGCTCGCTCAGTCCGACTTTTGAAATGACCATCGTCGAATCCTGCCGTGTGTGCATAAATGCCTGATCCAGCACGCGAGCGAACATGTCTGCGGAAGCCCGTTCCGGCCTTTCATTAAGCGTAGCCAGCGCCACCAGATCCCAAAACTTGCTTTGCATGGTTTCGGTTTGACCTAAACGAGTTAGCCATTCGCGGACGGTAATGTCTGCCAGCGAAGCTCGATTGCCATTCAAACGCCGTAACTCCAACCCGACGCGCAAGGCTTTAAGACGATCCGGCCAACCGATGGTTTGAAGTTTCGCCAAACCACCCAACAAATGAAGCGGCGCAGGCAGAGAAGGGCATTTGAAACTGGCGTGATGGACTTCGCCACTGGCAGCTTCACTAAGGAAGTCTACTTGTGGGTTTTGCTGAAACTTCAGCTTTGATAGCGATCCAATCTTTTCCAGAAACCTCAGCGTGTGGTGATAACAGCCCATCATCAGATGTTGGCCGTTATCAATTGTGTCGCCGGTGGTTTTATCCGTGAATGAATACGCTCGCCCACCCAAGAATGCGCGCCGTTCCAGCAGCAAAACCTTTGCGCCTTGATCGGCGAGTTCGACTGCGGCCGCCAAGCCGGCGAACCCTCCGCCGATGATTATGACTGGAGGATTGGGGGATTGAAGGATTGAGGGTGTTAGAGGTTGAGGGACTGGGGAATTGTCCTCCTGAATCATCGCTCTGTTCCTCCATCTCTCATCCCGCTCTCTTTGGGTCTCGCGGTCGCTCGTGCCCATTCCCGTAACGCAATGTAAAATCGTTCTGGCCGGTGCAATCGAATCTGATGATTGAACACGTCGTAACCAACATGTTCAATCTGTTCCAGCAACCGGAAGTAAATTTTCCCCATCGTCAGGGCCGCAGTCAGCGTTGGCTGGTCTTCAGTTGGAAGCAATGCTTCGGCTTTTTGGTAATAGCTCCGGGCGCGGTCGCATTCAAATTTCATCAATGCTCGAAAGTTGTCGTTGACACGGCAATTTAGCAAATCAGCTTCACTGTAGCCGAAGCGATGCAAATCTTCCTGTGGCAGGTAAAAGCGGCCACGGTCGGCGTCTTCTTTCAAATCACGCAAAATGTTTGTCAGTTGAAGGGCGATTCCCAAATTTACGGCGTACTCTCTGGTTTGAGGCGAGGTGTAGGTGAAAATTTCGATGCACATCAATCCTGTGATCGCCGCCACTCGATAGCAGTATTGGTAAAGCTGGTCGAAGGTCTCATAGCGGTGAATGTGCAAATCCATTTCGCAGCCGTTGATCATTTCCTCGAAGTATTCTTTGGGCATGGGGAAATGATCCAACACAGATTGCAATTGTTCAGCAATCGGCATGGAAGGCTGGCCTGCATACAAGCGCTCTATTTCGGTTCGCCACTTATCCAGCTCCAGTTTCGCTTTTTCAGTTGAATGGTCATTTAATCCTTCTTGAGCAAGATCATCCACCACGTCATCAACCGCGCGACAAAACGAATAGACATCGATGATGGCATCGCGCTTCAGTTTCGGCAGAAACAGGAATGAGTAGAAAAAATTGGATTGAATCGTTTTTGAGAATCGGCGTCGAAAGTTGCGCGTGCGGTCGCGCAAATGCCAGGGAGTAAAGTGAATGCTTTTAAGTGTTGCTGCTTCCATTCAATTCCATTGTCAGGGATAGGGTGGCGATTGCGACTTGGGAGGTTGGCGCATCGCACAGTTTTTATGTGCTGTTTCGAATGATTCAGGCAAGCAGAGGATAACAATTGGCAAATTAGACGACAAGCGGTGAAAGTGCCACCACAGGGTAATAGAAAACTGAAACCGCCCACCAACGGCTTGAGTATTATTGCGTAGCCGCAGCATGACGGCTATGCTTCGCGTGGTTGTGGCTTCGGCCATGACAGCCAGATTCGAAAGGCCGCAAATTCAATCCCGAAAAACTACGATTTAGAGGAGTCACCAGTATGAAGAAACCATTCAAGACTTGCCGCAGGATTACGCTCTGTCTGAGCATGATCGTTTTGTTCGGCTTATCGGTTTTTGCCCAAGATCCACCCGCAGGCGCCCCACCAGCGGCTGCCCAGGATCGCCCCGCTGGATTTCCAGGAGCCGGAGGTCGTGAGCCTGAAATCAGACCTTACGACCGTGTGATCACCAAAGATGCGAAATCGGACGATGGCGTTTTCACTGTCCACAAGATCAAGGAAAAGGTTTATTACGAAATTCCGAAAAAAGAGCTCGGAAAAGAGTTTTTGTGGGTTAGCCAGATTGCCAAAACGACGCTGGGTGTTGGATACGGCGGTCAAGCGATGGGTAGCCGTGTCGTGAAATGGGAGCGGTATAACAACCGAGTGCTCTTGAAGAGTGTTTCTTACGATGTCGTGGCTGATCCTAAGGAGCCCGTTTCCAAAGCTGTTCAAGCTGCCAACAACAACGCAATCATCAAATCGTTTTTCATTGAAGCTCTGGGCAAGGACGATTCGGTTGTCATTGACGTAACCAGTCTGTTTAACACGGAAGTTACGGAATTCAGCGCCAAAGCGCGGTTGCGCGCCAGAATTTTTGATGCTTCGCGTTCGTTTATTGAGCGAGTTGTGTCTTTCCCCACCAACATCGAAGTCGAGGCAACGCACACATTTAGCAATCCTGCTGATGGAGTTGGCGGGGGCGCTGCGACTCCTCCGAATCCTTTTCTTGGCGCTGGCATGGGAACAGGAAGCGCTTCGGTGGTGATGCACTATTCGATGGTCAAATTGCCGGAAAATCCCATGATGCCGCGCGAATTCGACGAACGAGTCGGATACTTCACGGTTCGCCAGATGGATTACGGCAAAGACGAGCATCGAGCGCCACAACGGACCTACATCACTCGCTGGCGTCTGGAAAAGAAAGATGCCAACGCTGCAGTGTCTGAGCCAATCAAGCCAATTGTTTATTACATTGATCCCGCGACACCGACGAAGTGGGTGAAGTACATCAAGCAGGGGATTGAGGACTGGCAACCGGCGTTTGAAGCTGCCGGTTTCAAAAACGCGATTATTGCTAAAGATGCTCCGGCAAATGACCCGGATTGGTCGCCCGAGGATGCGCGCTATTCGGTGGTGCGCTGGCTGCCTTCGACGATTGAAAATGCTTCCGGGCCTCATATTTCCGATCCGCGCACTGGCGAAATTCTGGAATCGGATATTCAGATGTACCACAACATTCTGAACTTGCAGCGGGACTGGTACTTCACACAAGTCGGCCCGCTCGATCCCCGGACGCACAAATTCCCCTTCCCGGATGATTTAATGGGAGAATTGCTGCGGTACGTCGTGGCGCACGAAGTTGGCCACACGCTTGGTTTTCAGCACAACATGAAAGCTAGCTCGATGTATCCCTTTGAAAAAATCCGTGATCCGAAATGGTTGAAGGAAATGGGACATACTCCAACTTTAATGGATTACTCGCGTTTCAATTATGTCGTTCAGCCTGAAGACAATGTTCCAGTCGAAAACCTGATTCCGAAGATTGGTCCGTATGACAAGTGGGCGACGATGTGGGGGTACAAGCCGATTGCCGGTGCAAAGACTCCCGAAGACGAAAAGAAGACCTTGGACGAATGGGCACGCGAACAGGATTCCAAGCCTTATCTGCGATTTTCGACGGCCAGATCAAGAGGCGCTGACCCCGGCGAACTGACGGAAGCTGTTGGGGATGCGGACGCGGTCAAGGCGACTGCGTTGGGTGTAAAAAACCTGAAGCGTGTGGCTGATTTGTTGATGACTGCCACGACAACTCAGAAAGGCGAGCCATACGAAGACCTGGAAGAAGTTTACGGGCGAATGGTTGGACAATGGCGAACTGAGATGGGACACGTTGCGGCTATCGTTGGTGGTTTTCAAACCCAGCAAAAGCATGTGGGACAGGAAGGCGTTTTGTTTACCCCCATTTCCAAGGAGCGTCAGGCCGAAGCCGTCAAATTCTTGAGCGACAACGTTTTTGCTACGCCGACCTGGATGCTGCGTCCGGAAATTCTGCGCCGTATCGAAACCAATGGTTCACTTGACCGTGTCAGGCTAGCTCAGCAAATGATGTTGTCTCAGTTGATGAGTTCGACTCGGTTTGGCCGGCTGGTTGAACAGGAAGCAATGGATGGTGACAAGGCTTATCGCCCTGTGGATTTCCTGGCAGATATTCGCAAAGGCGTTTGGGGCGAACTGACTGGAACGGCTGCGATCAAGATGGATGCTTATCGGCGAAACTTGCAACGTGCCTATTTGGACTTGATGGGCGACAAATTGAATGGCCGTGCCCCAGTCACGGATGATCAGCGTCCGTTCATTCGTGGCGAATTGCGCGCATTGAGCGCGGATGTCGCCAAGGCGTTGGTTCGTACGACCGATCGTGCTTCACGCATGCATTTGGAAGATGTCAGAGATCAAATCGCCAAGATTCTCGATCCCAAGTTTGCCGCTCCGGCTCCGGCGACAAACACGCTGCCATTTATCATTGGCAGATTTGGCTTCGAAGAAGATCCGACAGTTGATCCTCAAAAATGCTGGCTGGATAACACGCTGAGAATTCATCAGCAGTAAATCTCCGCTTGCTCAATAACCAAAAGCCGCGCTTGTTGCTGTTCAAGCAACGGGCGCGGCTTTTGCTTTTGGATTATCGCCAGAAGACTTCAGCTTTCGCTCATATCTATCCATTTCACGATGCCTTCCATCGGATGGTACTGAAACAGTCTTTCCAGCAACAGCTCAACCTCAGAATCGGCGACCATCAAGTTTCGATAGCGCGGAAGAATGAATCCTTCTTCGACTCCTCGATCAATCATCGCCAACAGAGGATCGTAATATCCAGCAACGTTCAGCAGGCCAATTGGTTTTTGATGAATTCCCAGTTGCCCCCAAGTAATAGTTTCCAGCAATTCTTCAAAGGTGCCAAACCCGCCGGGCAAGGCGATAAAGGCATCCGAAAGATCAGCCATCAAAGCTTTGCGTTCATGCATGGTATTGACTACACGCATATTGGCTGCCGGGTGCGCCCGTTCTTTGGTCGCCAGGGCATAGGGAATGATCCCGATGACTTCACCTCTGGCTTTCAGGACTGCATCAGCGACAGTTCCCATCAATCCAATTCCCCCCGCTCCATAAACCAAGCCTATGCCTTTGTCTGCCATTGATTGGCCGAGCTCACGAGCTTTGTCAGCGTAGATTTTCTGGTTGCCGCTGCTCGATCCGCAAAACACGCAGATACGTTTGATGGTTTGTTCATTCATAAGTTTACCTCCACAATTTTTTTGCCCGCTTAATTTTGCCTTTTTCCAGGCCAAGCCGAAAGCTCAAGAACGGAAATCATCAGCTTGATTTCAGCCAATCCATCGTTTACTTTGCCGCTTCTGTTGCCCTCACTACTTCTTCACTAATCCACGGAAGGTTTCAAAGGTTTTTATTTCATGAGCAAAGCTAAAACGACTCAGAAAGGCAAAGCTGTCCAAGCTCAGCCTGATAATAGCAGGCGTAAATTTATCACACTGGGCTTGGGGGGGATCGGTACGCTTGCCGTTGCAGGAATCGGATATCGCGCCGGATGGTTTGGGTCTTCCTCGACATCATTGCCAACGGCTTCTCCAACGCCGAATCTGGCGACCGGCAAGCCGTTGTTGCCTGTGACGCTGGAAGCGAATTATCAAAATGCTCTGCGCGCGGCGGACGATATTCTGACTCATTACGCCCGTGAGCTGAATACTCCTTCGCCGTTGATTCACTGCATCCGTGCAATGGGAAAAAACTTCAAGCTCAATGATGGCTCATCGGCGCTGGATTATTTGTGTTCACGCTTTGCGGCGGAGAAAGAAGTTGGCGGCAAACGCTACGTTTATTTCACGCGAGAAGCCGAAGTTCACGGGAATAGTTTTCTGAAAACCATGCTCGAAGCCGGTGTCAGCCTGGATCAGCCGATTACGGTCGGTTCCAACCGATACACCTTGCGCGATTTGGGCGAAAGCGCCAAAGCGCTGTTCCGCTTCGATCCGCAAAACTTTGATCGTTATGAACCAGGCTTACTGGGACAGCATTTGCCTTGGGGCTTGATCGCGTTTTCAATTCTGGTTTCTCCAAGCCAGCCAACCTGGACGAATGCGTATGGTGAAACCATCAATCTGCCGGAAGTGATTGATAAAACGTTGACGGTTTATGAAAGCGTCTGCGGCGATATTGAAGACACCGTCGGTCAGGGAGAAATGGAGTCATTGGCGTTTCGGCAGGCGATTGCCAAATACAGCTGCGCAGGGATGCACAATGTTTATGGCTATTTTTCGTGTCTGCAGCATGGGTACAACGGCAACAATTTGCAGAAACGGCTTGCGGAGTTATTCGACAATGTGTTGTTGCGACTGAAAGGCGATTCCCAGGCAATTGACCGCGAAGCAGAAGCGGCCAAGGCTGACCCCAATCTGGTCAATCGGTTGGCAGTGGAAGGACAAGGTGGCAAGCTGGCCTCGAAAGGAACAGCTCCGGTTAACACATTAGAAGTGATGCGCTATCGATATCAAATCCGAATGCTTGGCCACGCCTTAGAAGCGATCAACTACGCGCAACTGCACAAGTTATTCACGCTGACTCCGGCTCAGAAAGGCCGCATTCAAGCTGGCGAACAGTTGTTGTACGAGTATTTGGTAAAGCTGCGGGCTACAGATTTGGAACCTCACTTGAATTGGTACAGCAAATCTGTGAGTGATTTGGTCATCGCCATAGGCCACGCTTCGCGAGCAATGAAGTTGCTGACCCCTCAAAACCCAGACACGATTGCCTGATGACGCAGGCGGTAGAATTTGAAGATGCGTTTTAGTTATTCCAATTTGCTATTTGTTGTCTGTTTGTCGATTGCCATTTTGGCCGGCGCTTCGTGTGCTAAGGCCCAGGGTGTGCCGATCAAATCGTTGCCAATTTATGAGCCGTGTCAGTCATTGATGATCGGGGCCTCTTCGGAAGATGCTGTCGCCAAAGGCATCACTGCTCTGAAAAGCGGTGATGCCAAGGCGCGGGTTCAAGCTGCGCAACAGCTCAGCAAAGCTTGCGACAGGCGCGCGGTTGATCCGCTTCTGGATGCATTGAGCGACTCGGATACGTTAGTGCGCATCGCAGCAGCCGAAGCTTTGGGCAGGCTGGGTGATCAGGAATCTGTGCAACCGATGATGGATTTGCTCAGCAGTCAAAACATAGAAGTCAAAACAGCGATGGTTAGCGCGTTCGCTTCGTTTCCTGGTTTCAAAGGGAGAAATGCCGTCGTTAACCAAATTGCCAACCCCAGTGGCGCGGACATCACTGATGACGCCGACATGCGATTGCGTTGTGCGGCGATTTTAACGGCTTGCCAACTGAAAGATGTGAGCCATTCGCGCAAATCCATTCTGTTTTTGTCCGACTTTCTTAATAGTCAGCACGCGAACATTCGTTCGCTAGCGGAACAAACGCTGCTGGAATTGAAACACACGCGTAATGGCGAAACAGAAATGATTGCGATCATGAAGCAAAGCAGTAATCCAGCGTTGCGTCGGTGGGCGGCAACGTGGATCGGTAAAATTGGCTTTACTGGTGCGCGTGAAGCCTTACAGGAAATTGCCGCCACGGATTCCGATTCCCAGGTCAGGCAGCTTGCGACTGAATCACTGAAAAAGCTTCCACAATAAAAAGGTGATGGGTTTTGGCCAGCTTGCGATGCGTGTGCTAGACTCCGCCCTCTTTCAAATCACATCAAATCAAAAGTCGAAGTAAATCGGGCTGGCAGCTTGATTTGCTCTTTGGAGGAACAGCTTTGAGCGTTCTGGTTGATAAAAACACTCGTCTGATTGTTCAAGGTCTTACTGGAAAAGAAGGCACGTTTCATGCGCTGCAAATGCGCGATTACGGCACTAACATCGTTGGCGGCGTCACGCCTGGCAAAGGCGGTACGACGCATGAAAACTTTCCCGTTTTCAATACCGTCGCCGATGCTGTTGAAAAAGCCGGTGCAAATGTTTCTGTGATCTATGTTCCGCCTCCGTTTGCGGCTGACGCGATTATGGAAGCTGCAGACGCTGGTGTTGCTTTGATCGTCTGCATCACGGAAGGCATTCCGGCACTGGATATGGTTAAGGCATTTCATTACGTTCAAGCGCGCGGAGTTCGTTTGATCGGTCCCAACTGTCCCGGCGTCATTTCTCCCGGCAAGTGCAAAGTCGGAATTATGCCTGCTCGAATTCATTTGGAAGGTCGGGTTGGTGTCGTTTCGCGGTCTGGCACGCTGACTTATGAGGCGGTGGGGCAGTTGACGACGCTTGGCATCGGCCAATCCACCTGTATTGGCATTGGCGGTGATCCCGTTATCGGAACAACTCAGCGCGATGCGGTTGAGTTGTTCAACAATGATCCGGACACCGACGCAATCGTGATGATTGGTGAAATTGGCGGAAGCGCCGAAGAAGAAGCCGCCGAATACATCAAGGCGAACGTCAAAAAACCTGTTGTGGGATTCATTTGCGGCCAGACGGCTCCTCCGGGACGCCGAATGGGCCATGCCGGAGCGATTATTTCCGGCGGCAAAGGAACTGCAGAAGAAAAGATGAAGGCAATGATTGCGGCAGGAATTCACGTCGTAAACAGCCCTGCGGACATCGGCTCCAAGGTCAAAGAAGTGTTGAAGTGATCAGTCTCTTGAGAGAGGCGGTTGCTGACATCGCCTCTCTCAAGCGTTAAAGTTGGGGAATTGCCAATCGCCAATTGGAAAGCACCTGCCGGTAAATTTCTTCAGCCCGCTGTTTTTCTCCAAGTGAAGCATAAACTCCAGCCAGCAAACTGAGCGTTGCTGATTCGCGACTGCGGTCGTTAAGTTCGCGCCAAATTGTCAGGACTTCTTCAAGTTGCCTTCGTGCGGACGGCTTTTCATTCAGCATAAAATTAGTTTCGCCAAGCCCGGTCAGTGTGATCGCTAATCTCGCTTTGTCGTTAAGCGATCGTGCCAGCGGTAATGCTTGCTGGTAATAATCTCTTGCCAGCTTAGGGTTTTCCAGCGATTGGTGCACTAACCCGATGTTTCCTAACGTGACAATTTCCCCACGTTTATCACCAATTTCACGACGAATTTTCAGCGCTTGTTCGAAGTTGTCGAGCGCCTTTGCCCAATCGTTTGAGCTGACATACAAGCTGCCCAAATTGTTAAACGTTGTCGCTTCCCCGCGTTTGTCGCCGCTTGCTCGGCGCAATGGGATTGCTTCCAGGTAAAATTTCAATGCTAGATCCGACTGCCCGGTGGCCAAGTAAAGGCTGGCAAGATCGTTGAGTGTCGTCGCTTCATTACGTTTGTCATTCAGGGCGCGCCATAGCGGCAACGTTTTTGAGTAATACTCGATCGCCATGGATTTGTTGCCGGACGCGTCTGCGACGTAGGCCAGATTGCCGAGCGAAACGGCCTCGCCTCGCTTGTCACCGACAGCGCGCCAGAGCGGCAACGCGTCGCGGAATAAATTGGCGGCTAAAGGGAATTGGTTTCCGCGAGCAGCCAGACTGCCCAGGCTATTTAGTGTTGAAGCTTCGCCGGTTTTATCCTGGGTTTGTTGCCAATAAGTAAGCGAACGCTGGTAATGCTCGAAGGCTTTTTGTGGCTGGCCTTGTTCTTCGTACAGCTTGCCAAGGTTGAATAGTGTTGCAGCTTCGCGTGCTCCTTTGTTGCCAGTGTTGTTTGTCCGGCCTGTCAAACTGGCAGTTTCGACAATCAACTTTGCTTGATTGAAACAGTTTTGAGCTTGTTTGCTGTCACCCACGGAATTGTAGATCCGCCCAAGTTGCGTAAGGGCAGACGCTTCTTGTGTGCGATTGCCCGCTGCGCGCCACAGTGGCAGCGATTGGTGGTAATAGTTGATTGCTTGTTGCCGGTCGCCGAGTGAATTTGAAATCAAGGCAAGTTGATTCATTGTGTCAGCGATTTCGGATGGCTCGCTCAAGGTGCCCGCTGCACGCCACAGTTGAAGCGATTCCTCATATTTCAAGACAGCTTCGCGCATGGCCTTGGCGGTTCCTTGAGCCTTTAACGATTCAGCCTCGCGCTGAAAAGTTTTGGCTTGTCGCCGATTTTGCTCCGCCGAAGTCGCCAACCCTGGTCCAATGCTGGCTGTCAGGCTCGCTTCAGGCTTATTGAACCTGGGTACGCTAATCCGATAGGAGTAATCGTAAAGCCCTTCGATTCGCGGTGGAGTTGGCTTTGGCAAAATCAACCGAAATGATCCGAACTGCTGCGATTGAGGCGGTGATGTTTGTGTGTTTGGGTTGTTTTTTACTGGCAACTGGGTCTGAGCGGACGTTGCTAGGCAAAGAAATGCCAGTAGTGTGACGCTTGTAATCAAGCAACTGAAATTTGGTTTCGGAACGACGCTCATAAAGGTTGAAAACATGAAAAACGCGGCGCGAGGATGACATGTGTTCAGGTGGGAAACAAACGCTGAAGAGCAGTTCGCAGCTACCAATCTTCGGTCAAGCTGCGAACTGCGAGTGAAGAACTGGATTATTGTGATCCCAGTCGCAACACTAAGCCTGTCGAAAGACGGAAATTATGCTGCGAATCGTCGTCGAATCGGGTCAGCACATAATCAGCCTGGAAAAGGCGAATTGCCAGATTGTCATGAATTTTGGCATCAAGCCCACCACCGACCGCCATGGCGAAAGCAGAATCCTCGATTTTGACTTTGCCCAGCGGAGTGAAGGTGGAGACGTGAGACCGAGCCGCGCCCAACAAAACGTGCCCAAACGGTTGCAACACTTTATGCTCGCGGTAAGTGAAACGCGGGCCAACCAGGAACAGATAAGCGCTAAGGTCGGCTCTGACGCCTGGCGAGAGAGTGGCCGTATCGTAATGGCCACTGAAGTCGGCAACGATGCCGGCATATTTTGTGAAATTGATAGCCGCAGACGCGTTCCAGCCGTGCAAATCAAGGCCGTCATCATCATCGTCTGCGTGAAGGTATGAATAACCGCCGAAGATTTCGGCCTTGGGCGCATTCTGCGCTTGCCCGGTGAGAGGCAAAATCAGCAACAACGCCGCAAGCAAGAACAACTTACGCATAGTTTCCTCCTAGATCAGCTTCCCGAAATTCAAGCCGGTATTGGGGGCAGAGTTTGCAGGACAAGATTGGTTTATCAGAAAGCCGTTGTTGAAATTATCTGGCACGGGGTAAGTGATGGGCGGAGTTATGATAAGCAATTTGATTAGGATTGCAACCACCAATTTTGGGAAGCGGATAGGCTTCATTGGTCAAAATCAGGCGCGCTTTGTAAAATGCCTGGGCATCGGAAAAGTCGCGTGATGTTGGCAGGCGGATTTGCCAAGGCCACATTGCTGAAGATGCATTTTCGGCCACAAAACACACATATATGCTCCGATTGATTATTCAAAACAGCACGCATTCCGGCGAACAGCTTTATCTGGACCCGAACAAGACGAATTGGTTATTGCTTGGTCGTAGTGAGGAAAGCTTGTTGCGATTTACCGAGCCAGGAGTTTCCACACGCCATGCAATTGTTTCGACTGAGCACGGAGAATATTTCCTGCTCGATCAAGACAGCACGAATGGAACCTTTCTCAACGGTGAACGCGTCCGCACTTCAAAGCTAAAAACCGGCGACGTGATCCAGCTTGGATCGTTCGGGCCCAGGTTGCAGGTTGTCATTGATGAGGCGTCAGCCAGCAATCCACAAGTCGAGGATATGGAAACTCGCCCTCAGTTTGATGAAACAGCGCGGGTGCGTTCTGCACAGACTGTGCAATGGACGATCCGTGAAGCCGCGCGAACCATCGGTTTGTATAACCCCAACCTGGATTCAGGAAACATTCCTCCGCCAATTGGAGTTACGGCGCTGGCGCTGTTTTGTGCAGTCATAGGGATCATTGTGCTGGGGCTGACGGTTCTTAATCTAGGCTTTTCCGTGTCCATCGCCGCCGGGTTGATCGCTTTTATCCCGGCGATGGTTTATCTGGGCATGTTCTTATGGTTGGATCGTTACGATCCTGAGCCTTTCAGAACACTGGCTTTTGCGTTTGCCTGGGGAGCGGTTGTCGCAATTTTTGTTTCCAGTTTGTTTAACGAAGTCTTCAAGCATGCGTTCGGCGATTTTCTGACCGGAGTGATTTCCGCACCATTGATTGAAGAAGGGAGCAAAGGAGCGGGCGTTTTGTTAATTGCGCTGTTATTTAAGAATGACTTCGACAGCGTGCTGGATGGAATCGTATATGCCGGAGTCGTTGCTCTTGGTTTTGCGACGATGGAAAACGTTGATTATTACGGAGACAGTTTGGCGAATGGAGGCACGGGGACTCTGGTCGGGACTTTTATCGTGCGCGGAATCCTGTCGCCGTTTTCGCATGTATTGTTCACAAGCATGACGGGCATTGGATGCGGCATTGCTCGTGAAACCTACAACCCGGTCTTGAAATTCGCGGCCCCGTTGTTGGGATATGCCGGAGCTATGACACTGCATGCTTTGTGGAACATGCTGGCTTCGTTCAGTCTGGGAGTTTTTTACTTGGGATACTTGTTTCTGGAAGTGCCATTATTCATTGGCTTTGTTTGTGTCATCGTAATAATGATCAAACGAGAGGCGAGAATCTTGCGTAAAACGCTGGCCGCGGAAGTGGAGCGTGGCTTGATTGAGCCGGAACAATTAGAGACCGCGATCTCTGTATTCCGCCGCAGTCGTTGGGTTTTGGCAGCTTTTGGCGATAGCAGGCTTTTCAATGCGCGCCGTCAATACCTTCGCAGCGTCGCCAAACTTGGGCTTTGCCATTGGCATAATTCGCGAGCTGTCGCTGCGCGAGGACAAACCGGAAGTTTTTCCGCGATTCCTATACTTCAGGCCGAAGTGTTCAATCTGCGAAAAGAAATTGACTGACAACTCTTTACGATTCTTGACTTGGTTTGGGCTCGTACTGTGTTACATCAATCAAGTCTCAAACAAGTAGAGAGGGAGAAATTAAATTTATGGCCGCAGCAGCAACCGCAGTTCTACCGCCAGGGCCAAGATCGTTGATTCCTGGCGTCAACTTAATCAGACTTCGTCGCAGCCCGATCAAGTTCTTATCCCAAATTGCCGCGGATTACGGAGATGTCGTTTATTTTAAGCTCGGCCCGCAACCGATAGTTCTCGTTAACAACCCAGACTTGATTCGAGATGTGCTAATTACCCACAACAAACAATTTATGAAAGGGGAAGGTTTACAGCGAGCCAAGCGATTGCTGGGGGAAGGTTTATTGACCAGCGAAGGCGAATTTCATTTACGGCAGCGGCGTCTGGCTCAACCGGCGTTTCATCGTCAGCGAATCGCCGGTTACGGTTCGACGATGGTTGAATACTCTCAACGGTTGAGCGATTGCTGGCAGCCGGGGGAAGAGCGTGACATTTCAAGAGAGATGATGCGGTTGACGTTGGCTATTGCGGGCAAAACCCTTTTTGATGCGGATGTAGAAGCTGAAGCGGACGAAATCGGCGATGCGCTCAGCGAAGCAATGGAAATGTTTAATTACCTGACGCTACCGTTTTTTGAATTTCTGGAACGTTTACCGCTTCCGGTCATGAAACGATTTAAAGCGGCTCGACAACGACTGGATGAAACCATCTATCGCATGATTCGCGAACGGCGTGAAAGCGGCGAAGATCGTGGCGACCTGCTTTCAATGCTGATGCAGGCGCGCGATGTGGAAGGAGATGGCTCAGGCATGACCGACGAACAGCTTCGCGATGAAGCCATGACTATCTTTTTGGCTGGCCATGAAACAACCGCCAACGCGCTGACTTGGACGTGGTACCTGCTTTCTCAAAACCCATATGTAGAAGCGAAGCTTCACGAGGAAATTGAAGACGTACTCGGCGGGCGATCCGCAACGGCGGAAGATTTCCCCCGGCTGCGTTATGCTGAAATGGTTTTTGCCGAAGCGATGCGGATGTATCCGCCAGCCTGGCTGATTGGTCGCCGCGCGTTGAATGATTATCAACTCAAAGGGTATCACGTCCCGTCACGTTCGATTATTCTGATGAGCCAATACGTGATGCACCACAATTCGAATTACTTTCCCGAACCTGATCGCTTTGATCCTGATCGTTGGACGCCTGAAGCCCGCGAAGCCAGGCCGAAATTTAGTTATTTTCCTTTTGGCGGAGGCCCGCGCGTGTGCATTGGCGAAGGCTTCGCCTGGATGGAAGGCGTCTTGGTGCTCGCGACATTGGCCCAGAAATGGAAAATGCGACTCGTTTCAGGCCATCCGGTTGAATTGCAGCCACTGGTGACTTTGCGGCCAAAACATGGAATGAAAATGAAATTGGAACGGCGGTAACAGGCTTATGGATCTCTTTCTCTTTGTCTTGTTGCTTTTGTTGGCGGCGATGGTTGCGATCATCGCGTTGATTTACCGTTACGCCTGGATGAAGGCGCGGATTCCGGTGCTGGTGCAGCGCGAGTTCAATGAGTGGAAAGGCGCTGCCGAATTTGAAATGCAGGAACGGATTCGCTCTCGCGTGGAAGAATGGCGTGACCGCGAAACGCAAACCATCCTGGCTGAAGCTCAACGAGATTCTCTGTTTGAAGCCCACAAATTGTTTAAGGAATGGTGCGAAGGTGAACTGGAAGCCGTTCGCAGAGAGCAGCGCGAATTGGCATTGCGCGAAGCGAGAAACAAGCTCTCAGAGTGGATGTTGGATCACGAGAAAAACATTCGTCAGGACGCTGTTCATCGCAGCCAAGCCGTTACCACAGGAAAGATCGTCGAGCATCTGGTTCCTTATCTGCCCAATTTCAATTACAACCCCAAAGATGCACGGTTTGTTGGCAGCCCCGTGGACTTTATTGTATTCGACGGGCTGAGCGATGACGAAGACGATCAGCTCAGCATTGTGTTCGTCGAGATAAAAACTGGGATGGCTACACTGACGCGAAGAGAGCGAATGGTGCGCGATGCGATCAAAGCCGGTCGCGTCAAGTGGGTGGAATGGCATGCCAGCAACGAACTGCAACAGGCCGCGCCGGGAACGTTTGAATGATTTGGTAGCTAAGAGTTTTGCTCAAAGGCATAAACGTAGTGCTGATACCCTCGCCAAAAAATTTCCTTTTCAATTTTCAAACCGTTACGTTCTGCAACTTTGCGCGATGACAGGTTCTCTGGCCGAATCATCGAAATAATTCGGTGGCGGCTTAGATCAATGAACGCATAATCCATGCAGCAGCGCGCAGCTTCCGTCGCCAAACCTTGTCCCCAAAATTTTTGATTGAGATGGTAGCCAACTTCCAATTCTTCGACGCCGTCAACTTCCTGAATGATCAAGCCACAATCGCCGACGAATTGCTGGCCATCTTTTAAGATCATCGCCCACAAACCGTAGCCAAAATCTTCGTAACGTTTCAGGTTGCGATCAATCCATTCGTGCATTTCTTGCCGGTTGAGAGTTTTCGGAAAGAGCCGCATTGTTTCGGCGTTGCCCCAGATTTGCAGTAAATCGTCCACATCGTCGTGAGAAATGGGGCGCAATATCAGACGTTCGGTTTCCAGAATTTTGAGTCTCATCTTGGTTCTCTTGTTTATATCTGGTGCAAACAGTAGCAAGTTATGTTTGAGTTGACGATGCTTGGCGAAAAGTTTTTCTTTCGCCGCAGGTTCTGTTACAACTCCGCCCAACCAAGCAGGAAAACTTTTGAGCATCGGAGATCCAAATGAAGAAAACTCGAAAAGAAGGTGAGCCAATCAATCGCCGAGAGATGGTAAAACGCACTGCTGCTGGCGTAGGCGCTGTGATTGTTTTGTCTGAATCAGGAAAGGCCGACCCGGAAACCGAAACTGTTTTTCATGGCTTGGCCGCGGACTATGACAAATACGACGGGCTTGGTTTGGCGGAGTTGGTCGCCAAGAAGCAAATCACTTCGCTGGAATTACTGAACGCGGTTCGTCAGCGAGTCGAAGCGTTGAATCCGAAGCTGAATGCATTCTGTGATTTATTTTTTGACAAGGCCGAGGCGCAGATCAATGCGGGGGTTAGTAATGGAGCCTTCAAAGGTGTGCCATTCGCGCTGAAAGACATTGGCATTCATATGGCTGGCGTAAAAACGACTTCGGGGAGCCGAGTGTTCAAAAGCTATACGCCGAATTTCGACAGCACCTTGGTGGAGCGATACAAGCAAGCCGGTCTGGTGATTTTTGGTCGCACGGCTTCGCCTGAGTTTGGCCTCACCACGACTACTGAATCCGTCTTGTTCGGCCAAACACGAAACCCATGGAATTTGGAGCGAACGTCAGGAGGTTCGTCCGGCGGAACCAGCGCGGCCGTGTCGGCTCGGATTTTGCCGATGGCTCACGGCAGCGATGGTGGAGGTTCGATTCGCATTCCGGCTTCATGCTGTGGACTATTTGGCTTTAAGCCGACGCGAGGCCGCGTGCCAATGGGACCATCTCAGTTCGAAAGTTGGAACGGCTGTTCGCATCATCACGCATTGACAATTTCGGTCAGAGATAGTGCCGCATTGTTGGACGCCACGGCTGGCGAGGAACCCGGCTCGCCGTTTTTCTCGCCGAAGCCCGCACGGTCTTTTTTGAAAGAAGTTGGCTTGGCTCCAGGCAAGCTGAGAATTGCATTGGCTATTGAACCGACGACAGGCAGTCCAGTTGATTCTGAATGCAGGCAAGCCGCGACTGATGCCGCCAAGTTATGCGAAAGCTTGGGGCATACGGTCGAAGAGGCCAAATTGCCCATTGTGGATTCCGTGATGCGCGGAGCTTTTCTGACTGTTCTACGCGTGTCGTTGGCCCGCACGCTGGATGACGCTGCCAAAGTGGTCGGCAAAGTCGTAACAGAACAGGATGTTGAACCAATCACCTGGTTGATTGCTCAGGCTGGAAAAGAAATCAGCAGTATTGACTACTCGCGGGCGATTGCGACGATGCATCAGACGGGGTTGGCGATGGCAAAGTTTATGCAGCGTTACGATGTGATCCTGAGCCCGACGTTGGCCAAACCGCCTGTGCCGTTGGGAACGCTGAGCCTGACGCGCACAGACGTGCAAGGTTATTCCAAAGACGTTGGGGAATTCGGGCCGCACACCGCGCTTTATAACGTGACGGGACAACCTTCGATGTCAGTTCCACTGCATTGGACGAAGGATGGGTTGCCAGTTGGCGTGATGTTTAGTGGACGGTTTGGCGAAGATGATTTGCTTTTTCGGCTGGCGGCTCAGCTTGAAAAAGCCAAACCCTGGGTAGGGCGAAGACCGAAGATTTGATCGATCTGTTGGATTGAAGACAAACAGCCGCCGAAGTGCAAGAACTGCACTTCGGCGGCTGTTTGTCTATGCAGCCTGCGATGAAGCTATTTTGCCGCTTTGGCTGAAGCCGCCTGACGGTTCAACACTTTCTTTGCCGTCACGTGTTTGAGCAATTCAGTTTTGTTCAAAAAGTACGTGGACTTGGCTTTGCCTTGGCTAAACAGTTTTTCGGCTTGATCGTCCCAATGGCCAGAATCCTGGTGATCGCTTTCGCCGAGTGGAATGATCGTGAAGGACTGCGGCGTCTTGGTCAGAATCACAATTTGTGTGGATGTCTGTCCGCCCTGGCCAACCATTTCATTGCCGACTTTGTTGTAGCTGATGGCGCGTGGTGTGGCCATTCCTTGGTCGCGCAAGGTGCCTCCGCCGACCGGATAGGTTTTGCCTCCTTGTCGACCTACACGGAAATAACGGCC
>DAOMFR010000009.1:33598-82710 GCA_035429885.1 Blastocatellia bacterium | reverse complement strand
GTGACAACTTTCTGTGCCTGACTGCCAACCAGACGGTCAGCTTTATGATTTCGGACGTGGACCCCGATGTCACAGGCTTTTTAATCGTTGTGGCAGTAGATGACGCGACCGCTTGCCCGATCAATTTCAATTATCTGATCGGTGACGAATACGTGCGGTTGAGAGGGCACGAAGCGAATCTGGGCGCGGAAGCGTTTGCTGCAGTGGCCGATGTCCCGTGTGAGTGCGACGAAAACAGCTTGTCGGCAAATCTGATTTTCGATGGTGCAAAGTACAATTTGGCGCCGCGCGCAATGATCGCTGACAGTTTGCCGAGTTTCGCTGACGGTAATTCAACGTTGATTGTTCTGAATCGCATTGGCGGCAATTTGTTCGAACAGGTTGAGACGATCGGAGATTTCAGCGGATTATTGTTTGACGATCAAGAACGCGTGCTGAGTTTTGTCACCAATGGCGGCTGTCAGTTCCAACAAACTGTATCAACAACCTTTCCTCGCACCACGCCGCGCTTTCCTCAATTTGTTCCAAGTGGACACACAGGTTGGATGAAGTTTGTTGCGGGAGAGAACGTGGCAATTCTTGGCGCAATGATTGTGTTACATACAGGCAATCCCTCTTTGCCGAATGCGTTTAGTGGCGGTCATAACCTGCATAAAACGACGTTTGCTCCTTTTGCGAAGTACATAATGCCTGTCTTCCTTCCGCACTGTTGAGCATTCAAATCATTTCACGACCAGCAATTTGTGGCTACCCTCTTTGATTTTGAAACTGGCTGCCGCGCCAACCGAAGCGCTGCCCAATACTTTTTCATCCACCGAAGCCGTGATCTTTTTGCCTTCTTCGCCGGGAATGGTTGTGCGAACTTCGGTTTTTGTTTCGACCAAACAGGCCAACGCACGGTCATTGCTGCGATAACCGCGCAATTTGACCGGCCCTTCAAATTCCACTTCTACTTTGCCGTCGCGCCGGATAACGGTTCGTTTCGGACTGATGGTAATGTCGTAACTTGCTCCGGCGATTTTCATTCGTTCGATGCGAGCTTCTTCGGTCGCATTCAAGTTGCCGAAGGTCAAGCCGAACCAGGGATCCGCTGCCAGTACTTCTTCGATGGCGGGCAAATACATTAGCGGCGCAAATGCAGGACGTTGGGGACTTAATGCACTGGCGGATTTTGCCATGGCAGCAGCCTTCAAGTTTTGTTGAGCCAATTCTGCCGCCTGCTTTTCAAATCCATACCGTTTCATTCCCAGATAAATCAAATAACTGATGGCGGCTTGGTCGGGGGGGGTGATTGCGACCATTTCCTTCGATTCAGCCAAAGTGTTGAGCAGTAATTTTGCTCGCGGCTGATCTGGAATTCCGGCAGCTAAGGGCAACAGCAAATCCAGTGCCTTGCGGCTGGAAAACTTTCCGTCCCAATGACGGTCCAGATACAACTTATCGTCCTCGCTCCACAGGTGTTCGTTGATCAGCCGTTTGATTTCGTCATAACGCGCTTGCCAGCGGTCGGCTTCGTCGGTCATTCCCATTTCGCGCGCAATCAGTCCCATCAACTCAGTGTCCAGCGCGAACAGCGAATTTAACGCCACGGGCGACATCGTTAGTGTATGAACCTCGTCGTTGAACTTTGCTTCAGTCGTTAAAAGCCCGGCTTCGGCCAAGGCCATTTGCTGCTTGTTGGCATTGGTCAGCGAACGAGCGCCTAAGTCTCCATATTCGAGTTCGGCGTCAAATCCATTTTCGAGCAAGCCATCACCATTGCCATCGCGCCACTTTCTGCCGTCATTTGTGTTGGCGCTCCACCAGTTGTTCCATTGCTGCAAGCGCGGATACGCCCAGGCCAAAAACGCCAAATCCTGAGTCGCCAAATACACTTTGAAAACCGCCAGCGCACCCAATGGCGGCATGGAACGTCCGGCAAGCACAGGCGATTCGCCGGCCGGTTCGGATTGCTGATACCTGCGGAGCGGAACTCGTCCGTCGGGCGTTTGCCCGATCAGTAAATTCCTGAGGCTGGAGGTCGCGCTTTCGCCATCCGTTAATCCAGCCAACAGGGATAACAGCAAGGAATCTTCGCCCAGCACATCGCCGCGCATTCCCAGACCAGAAAGGCGATGAGGGGTGATGTATTCATAATGCCGGCTCGGCGAGTAAAGACGATTCCACATCGTCAACCGCGTGATGGCTTCGAGGCTGTCACCCAACGAACCGCCCGTCGTTGCTCCAATGGCTGCATATTCTTTTTCAGCTTTGTCCAACAGTTCGGTCACAGGACGCGCAGTCAGTTTTTCAATCTCGCGTTCAATGGTTTCAAACTCATCGCCGACCGCCGCCACAAACCCTATTGGCGAATCCGGTTTCAGATCAAACATGAGCGAAGCATTGGGCGAGGGAAGCGGGATGGTCGGGCTTTCGGGGTGGCCTGTTGCCGCGCGCTCAGTTCTCAACACAAAACGATTGAGTGGAGCCTTGTTTTTCTGGTTGTGAATCTGCTCGCCGAAGATCGTGCGGTTGTCTTTGGGCGTCGAATATATTGTCCAGTTTGATTCGTTGCGCGCGTCGTTCCAGGGACGATACGTTTCCATCGTTAATCGAACATTGCCAGTTGCCGACAACTGGCCGACGACCAGTTGTTTGCCTTCGCGATGCCAGCGTAACGTCACTGTCGTTTTCGAATCGAATTCCGGATGCCAACTGACGCGAGCAAATTTGCCATCCGGCGCGTGCGGACCGAGTTCAAATTTGCCGGGACTGACTTCGATGCCGCCGGAGCCGGAAACCAGAAAGCGCAATCCAAACAAGTTTTGTTCGCTCGCGTTTGCCTGTCCAGAGATGAACACCAACCCGTTGACGTGTGCTGCGTCATACGCGTCAATCAAGACTCGTTCCGTTTGGGCTGGCGGAATTGCAGATTGTTGAGTTTGCGAAGGCGACTGCCAAAAGGCGATGGCTGAAATCAGAATTGCTGCCAGTATTGCTTTGCTCATATTTCTTTGGAGTGCTGCGCTCTTGGCGCAGCTTTGGTAGTCCGTTGACGGGGCGATTCAAGCGAGGCTACCGAATCCACCAAATTCTAAAGTGAAAGGACGATTTGTAATACGAACGCAGCTTAAGTTGACCGCAAGCGGCTTTTCAAGCTGTTTGGGTTGGCGGAAGCATCGCGTACAATCTGCGTCGCAATTATCCGAAGAACTACCAGCGCAGCGCCAAGAGCGCAGCACTCCAAAAAATGGCAACTTACAACGATCTGAGCCTGCACGTCAGGCTGTTTATGAAAGGCTATCCGTTTTCGCGTTATGCGATTGAGCCGGGCTTGTGCGCGAATCTGTCCAAGCCGCTCCATCAATCGCGCGTCGCCCTGGTCACCACCGCCGGGTTGCGAACGACGGAACAGCATGGTTTTGATCATTCCAACAAAAAAGGGGATTCGACATTCCGCGAAATACCTACTTCGATTGAAGCTCAAACGTTGATCGAATCCCATCGCAGTTATGCGTTTGATCATTTAGGATTGGCCGCCGACACCAACCTGGCGTTTCCGATTGATCGGTTTCGCGAACTGGAATCGCGCAACGTGATTGGCGAACTCAATCACCGGCATTTCAGCTTTATGGGTTCGATTGTCGGCCCCGGCAAATTGATCGAAGAAACGGCTCCGCAAGTGGCGCGGATGTTGCGCGAAGACGGCGTGGATGTCGCCTTTTTGACGCCTGTCTGACCGATGTGCTGCCAGACGGTCTGTCTGGTGCAAGCCGCGCTCGAACGTGAAGGCATTACGACGGTTTCCATCTCTTTGTTGCGCGAAGTGGCGGAGCAGCTCAAACCTCCGCGCGCTCTGTTCGTTCCGTTTCCGATGGGATTTCCGCTGGGCGAACCGAAGAACGCCGAGTTGCAGCATCAAGTCATCGCCGCTGCATTGCGCTTGCTGGAACGAAACGATGTGCCAGCGCTGGAAAATTTCACCCCCAACCAAAACCAAACGAACAAGCAATGACCAACGTTCTCGAACGAGTTTTCAAACTTAGCGAAAACAAGACGACCATTCGCACGGAAGTCGCCGCCGGAGTGACGACCTTTCTGACGATGGCCTACATCATCTTCGTTAACCCGACAATCCTCAGCGAAGCGGGCGTGCCGTTTTCAGGTGCGCTATTTGCGACCTGCGTCGCGGCGGCGGTTGGTTCGCTGGCAATGGGTTTGATTGCCAATTACCCGTTTGCGCTGGCACCGGGAATGGGGCTGAACGCCTATTTTACTTACTCGGTTGTTAAAGTGATGGGCTACGATTGGCGGGTGGCATTGGGCGCGGTGTTTATTTCAGGCGTGGTGTTTTTGATTCTGACGATGGCTCGCATTCGAGCCATGATCGTGGATGCGATTCCGATGACCATGAAAACCGCTGTGGCTGCGGGCATTGGTTTGTTCATCGCGTTCATCGGTTTGAAGAACGCCGGAGTTATCGTGGCTTCTCCGGCAACGTATGTGACGCTCGGCCACATTATCTCCAAGCCTGTGTTGCTGGCATTGGGAGGCTTGCTGATCACAGGCGTGTTGATGGCTCGCGGATTCAAAACGGCGATCATCATCGGTATTCTGGCAGTTACAGTTGCAGCCATCGCGTTGAAACTGACCAAGCTGCCGACCGGCATTGTTCAGTTGCCGGATTGGCGCTCGACGTTTGGCCAGTTGGACATTCGCGGAGCGATGCAGCTGGGTTTGTTCGACGTGGTGTTTGTCTTTCTGTTCGTGGATTTGTTCGACACGATTGGCTCGCTGATGGGATTGGGGCGGCAAGCCGGATATTTGAGCGCCGACGGCAAAATGCCTCGCGTCAATCGCGCGCTGTTTGCCGACGCGATTGCGACGATTGTCGGTTCACTGTTTGGGACTTCGACGGTGGTGACGTACATCGAAAGCGCTACAGGCGTCAGCGAAGGCGGGCGAACCGGACTGACCGCTACGGTCGTTGCCGGATTGTTTTTGCTGGCGGCGTTCTTTTCGCCGATTGCCGGAGCGATACCTGCAATCGCGACGGCTCCGGCATTGATCATCGTCGGCGCGTTAATGATCAGCGCCGTCAAAGCCATTGATTGGGATGACATCACCGAAGCCATTCCAGCTTTCCTGACGATTCTGGCCATGCCGCTGACTTTTTCCATCGCCAATGGTCTGGCGTTGGGCTTTATTTTTTATCCGTTGATGAAAGTGTTGACCGGTCGTGCGCGCGAAGCCAGTCCGCTGGTGTATGTGTTGGCAGCGCTATTTGTCGTGCGGTACGTGTATTTGAGCGGAGAGTAAGGGAAGGGGTTCTAAATCAAACCAGAAAACATAGGGACAGGATTTACAAGATTGACAAGATGAACCCGAGGATCATCAAGCCGGTTTGAGAGCCATCCTGTAAATCTTGTCAATCCTGTCTGATACCTGTCTGTCTCAAGGTCGCTTGTTCCGATTTAGCGCTGCATCTTTGTGAGTTGCTGGGCAGGAATACGGAACAAACGGAAATAACTGAATTAACGGAAGACGTTCGCCAACATTTCCGTGTGTTCTGTTATTTTCGGTTGTTCCGTATTCTTTTGAAAGCTTCTTCTCTATTTGTCCAAACTACTTGGAGGCCGCTTTGGCTGCGCTGGCCGCCGCAGCTTTTTCGCCAGGGCGGTAGGAAGTTTCCAGATTGGCTTTGATTTCGTCCAGTGTGAACCACGCGGGTTTGAATTGCATTTTGGAATACAGCTCGGCCTGGTCGAAATAATGCTTGGAGTTCGGATCGGCGTTCTGACCAAATTGCAGCACGGAGCGCGCCTGCGGTTTCGCGCCAAATTCAATGACGCTGAAAAACGAATGGCCTGCGATTCCAAAGCGTTGTTTTTGGCCACGGGCTTCCGGTGCGTAAAAGTTGAACACGATACCAATCGGATCGCCCGGGCCACCAGCGACTGGGAAGCTGGGTTTATTCTCGTTGAATGCTTCGATCACGCCGCTGGTGTGAACGCGTTGGATGCGCATCAGATCGCCCCACTTCACTTTCCACGTGCCCCATTTCTTGGCCAGGTCGCTGACGACGTAATCCAACACATCCACATCCGGAAAAGGACGTCCTTTGGTCAGTTGTTGCGCCTGAGGTTGTGTGCGCGTGTACGCCCACAGCGTGAACACGGTCATCGGCACAGAATCAATCGTGCTGACGGCATTCCAGCCCTTCAATGCGGCAATGACTTCAGTTAGTTTTTCGGCTTTGGTGGCGTCGGCAGCTTTGAACTTTTCGAACTCGGCGGCGAGTTGAGGGATCAATCGCTCGGCTTCGATGACGCGCGTATCGAACGCCGCTTTCGTCCAGTCTTCATAAGTGAACTTGGCGCGCTCGCTCAATACACGGCGCGAAATCCGCGAACGCGGATTGTCCTTTTCTGTGACCATATACGCCGGGAACTTTGCGCCGTCGGGATTGCCGTCTTTGCCAAGCTCTTCGCCAGAAGCCAGCAGTGGAGTCGCATTGCAGTTCTGTGCAAAGCCCGAAGCCGGGTTCAGAATTTGCGGTAACTCTTCCAGCGGATGGTAACCGTGCCATTCGGTGCCAGGGTCGCTGCCATCCACGAATTTCGACCAGTCGTATTTCGGATCGCGTTTGGGAACTGCGCCGTAGTAAATGTAAAAGATGTTGCCTTCGCGGTCGGCGTACATCGTGTTGAACATCGGAACGGCCAGACGCGACATCGCAGTTTTGAATTCGCTGAGGTTTTTGGCTTTGGTCATCAGGTAACGTTGTTCCAAGGCGCCGCCCGCGTTTTCCCAAGCCGCCATACGCACGGACAATTGTTTGCCATCGCGCACAGCCATCACCGGGCCGTGATGCGTTTTGCGCATTTTGAAGGTGCGCTCGACGATTCCGCCGTCGGTTTTTATCTTGATGGTTTCGCTCCATTCGGTCGCCGTTTTGTAGCTGCTCCCATACTTGTAATTCAGCGGATTCGTTGTGTCGTCGAATTTTTCTTCCCAGGCGTCAATCACGTCCGGTGCGTTGACGGTATGGCTCCAGCCCAGATTGTCGTTGTGCCCCAGCGAAGGGAATGGGGAACCGGGGAACGCTGCGCCAGACATATTCCAGCCAGTGTCGCTGTGGACGTGCCCTTCAATCCATTGACCGGGGCCAAAAAAAGGTTGGTGCGGATTGACCAGCAACATGGCTTTGCCAGTGGCAGATTTTTTCGGCGAAATTGCCCAGGTGTTTGAACCGATTTGCGCCGCGGCGTTCGGGTCGTTAAAAAACATTTCAACCGGAGTCGCTGCGAGAAAGCCGGTGGTTTCGTTATTCTCAGGCTGCGCGACCATGGCGGTTTTTGCGCCGACCTCCTGAACAGAAGCGCGCAGTTCGTTTGACCTCAATCCCAAACGACGGAAGATGAAAAGCTGGTATTGGGCAAAGCGATTAAACGCCAACAGATGCCATGGTTCGAACTTGGTGATCAGGATCGGTTTGACCTGAGGATTCTTTTCCAGGAAGTAATTCAGCCCATCCGCCGCCGCATCGCAAATGTCTTTGGCTTGCTTGCTCAGCCTGGAATAGTCGGCTTGAGCCAGTCGGTTGATTTCCAGTTGGCGATTGATCAGGTCAGATTCCAACGGTCGCCCGGCATTGGCGGATAACACTGCGTTTTCGCCATACGCTTCGGCGGCGCGCCCGATGGATTGAATATAGCTGTCTTCGATTTGCCAGAAATTGTCTTCGGCCTGAGCATACATAAAACCGAACATCACGCTGTAATCGGTTGGGCCGTAAACGTGTGGCACTCCCCATTTGTCGCGGTAAATGGTGACGGACTTGGCGATTTTTTCCAGCGAGACTTTGGCCGTGTCCTTGGCCTGTGAGTTCTGAAGGAATTGTCCTTCTGTTGTCACTGCAAACACGAAAAGGGCAAAAAGTGCGATGCGAACCAGACTGAACCTTTTCATCTGTTCTCTCCTGATGGCGGCAATGTTGAGTTGATGGATTGCGGGAAAACGAAGCCGGAGTTTAGCACGAGCTTCTTTGGAATCAATGTTGTGCCGGATAGAGATTGGCTGTGTGCGGATTTTCCAGAATTGGCAGAGCAATTTGCCCCAACCATGAGGAATTCCCACCAGAAAACCCCGACGATCTCGGCTTAAATTCATTAGCGCTCAAGTTATGGCAAAGGCACATTGGTTGCTGACATCACGAGCGAAGTCAATCTTTGGAATTTGGGCCGTGAGGCCACAAGATCGTCTGCTGAAAAAACTTGGGAGTTTGTCACGTGCCGTTTTGTGGTTGTCATATGATCTGCAGCGTCGGGAGCAATCATCGCCATCTGGGCAAGAGGCGGAAGTTGCTTCGAAGTGGCGATGCAGTTCTGATCGGTCGCGTTCGGTAACAGTCGGTCCCTCCTTCACCGAATGTTGATCGCAAAAAACATGCCCTGCCGTTGGAAAGCGGCAGGGCATGTTTTTCTAAGTACTCGCGGTTTTGCTTAGCCTTCAGCAGTGACCAGAGAAAGCAGGAACAACAGAACTCCTGCTGCCAGCAGCAATCCGCCAAGCATCAGAAAGAACAGGAACGCAGTTGGATGCGACCAGTTCAACGTGACCAGTTCCACCAGCAAACCGCCAATCAACAAGATACCTGAAAGTCGAATGCGTTTTTCGATTTTGGTCAGTTGTGAGTTCATTTTCCCGTCTCCTTCCAGAATGTGGCTTCTTTCAGCGATGGAATATTATGAGTAACGCTGTGGCAACCGCTGGTTGTGCAACCAAGCTGGTTGTTTTTGATTCGCGCCATCATATCGGCTTCTTTGCTGTGAGCCTCTGACTCTTCGAACCCGCGCGCGCCCAAATGGCAGTGCAAGCACTCGCGATTGTTGTACGGTGTGTACAGTTTCAGCGGCTGCATCGGTTTGCCGATGTAATAGGCGTAAACATGTTTCAACCCGCGCAGCTTCGCTCCGTAATCGCCGAACATCGTGTAATCGGTGTGGCAGGTGAAACATGCGTTGTCACGCGGCACCAGATTATTCTGAAAATGAATCGCCGGAATGTAGCTGCGGTCATCTACGTGCAAGCTCTTTCCGTAATCTTCCATCACGTGGCAAGACAGGCAGAAGTTGGTGGTTTTGGAATGTTGTATGTGTTCGTTGACGCCCATGCCTCCGGCTAAAACCGGAAAGACCAACAGCGCCACAAATGCCAACATTTTGCCGCCACGTGTGGCGGTGATGGAAGGGCGGATGGTCAACCAGGCAATCAGCACCACGCTGAACAGAATAACAGCCACTACGATGGTAGTTGTTCCCGTCATGTGAAGCCTCCATAAAAAGTGAAACCGCAGATAAACGCAGACTAGCGTTCATCTGCGGCTGAAATCGGAACTGAGAGAGGTTATTTGCCGATCAGTTCCTTGCTATAGGTGACAAGCATTTGCACCTTTTCTTTACCGAGAGTCTTTTCGTAGGCTTCCATCTTGCCTTTGCCCTTCGAAACGATTTCGATCATTTTCGCTTCGGTCATCTTTTTGACTTCGGGATCAGTTTTCCAATTGCGGGCTTTGACTTCTTTGCCTTTGGCCGTGTTGCCGGTTCCATCATTGGCGTGGCAAACCGAACATTTCTGGGCAAAGAGTGATTTGGCGCTTTGGAAGTAGGCAGCGTCCGTCGATTGGGTCATGGTGGATGCCATAACGATCAAGGTCGCTGCCACAAATACCATAAAGATGTTGGTTCTCATGAATTTTGTCATATTCTAGTCTCCTTAAAGTTACCTGTGATTTGGTAGGGGTTATTGGGGAAAAAGCTTGGCCCTTAACGAGTCCTTTACCTTGGTGCTCATTTCAAAAGCGTCATCCGCTTTTTTTCGGACGGCATCGAGGTTGAATGCATGCCAACCAGATTTGGCTTCCGCCATCACAGCCCGAGCAATTTTCTGCTCTTTCTTGGCGTCAGTAGTATCTATTTTTTTGCCGTCGGCCTGTTCAATCAGCCGATCAGCCCACAATACCACTGTATTGGCGCGACGAATCGCTTGCATTACTTCATTCGCTTTTTCGGGAATTTCCGGACGTAACGGCATTAATTTGTTAGGCGAATTATGGCACGTCGAACACATTGCTGCCGTCTCTTCAGGAGTATAAAGGACTTGCGAACCCATGTGAACATGACAAGTAGAACAGCTTGGCCCGATTCCTGCGTCCCTCAGTTTTTGGTAATGCTTGCTTTCGGTGAATGAGCTAACTACGCTTTGATGACAGGAACTGCAGGTTTGAGGCAGATTCTTTTGATGCAATTTGCTTTGGGCATCTTGCGGCGAAACTATTCCAACGTGCGCGCGCTTTTCGTCTTTGATTCCGGGATCGCCACCGTGGCACTTCTCACAACCAACGGCTTTATCTTTATGAGTCGAAAGTTGCCATTCAGCATAACGGCTGGTCAGGCGATACGGATTGGACAACCGGGCGTGACAAGATACGCAGTTGTTGTCCTTGAATTCAGCTTGTGCATCCTGTGATGAAATAGCTTTGGCCCCGGAGCCAAAAACAATAATGGCAGCAAAGAATGCGAAAAAGAAAACCACGGAAAGCTTCTTAAACATATTTTGCTTCCTTTCTTGAAACACAGGGGAAACCAGGCGAGGCGAAGAATATCTCAATTGAAAAATCACGAGTTACTCGCCTGAAAATCTTGTAAGTCGGAATGGATAGTGGCGAGCCCCGTCAGCCGTCGTTGCGAAAACTTGCCTTGATTTGCGCAAATTTTAGCGGCATTGAGGAATTATGCTCTACTAGTCCCTGCAAATAACAACTTACGCACTATGCGAGGCAATTGCCGAGCCAACTCGACAACAGTCATAAAATTTCCTTTCTGCTTGAAACGCCGTCAGTTCTGCCATGACCCGCCATTTTCTTGAGCAATCGCTTGGAAAATATCTCGGCTGTTTGCGAGCGTTGATTTGGCACGCGGATTGGTAAAGAAATGGTATGCGCGAAAAAGCTATCGCCGAATATCATGATTTGCTGGCTGGTGATGAATTGCTGACCGCTGAGTTGTTTGCGCGACTGAAAAGCGGGATGAGTGCGAATCGATTGTTATACGGCGAACGGGAACTGGGAATTTCTTTGCGGCCACATTTTCTGACTCGACGGCAATACGACTTGCTTTGCGATCAGTCGCAAATTCTGGTGTCGGCACTCGATAAGCTGGCTGAAGCCATGCTGTCGGAGCCATCGCTGCTGAACCGGATTGGGTTGAATGCCAGAGAGCAGTCTCTGGCATTGATTCCTCCGGGCTATTCAATGCCAGCGATCAACACGCGTCTGGATGCGTTTGTGCGAGGCGATCAAATCAAGTTCGTCGAATACAATGCTGAAAACCCGTCGAGTCTGACTGATCAAGCCGGATTGAATCAGGTTTTGTTTGAAATTCGCGCGCTGCAATCGCTGGCGGAACGATACCGAATGCAACAGTTCACGCCTGTGGACAGATTGCTGGACTCGTTGCTGGTGACTTACAAGGAATGGGGCGGAGCAGGGCTGCCAAACATTGCCATTGTTGATTGGGCGAACTTGCCGACTTCGCATGAATTCATTCTGCTGCGAAATTACCTGGTGGGTTGCGGCATTCCCACGATCATTTGCACGCCTGACGAAATCGAATACAGCAATGGCAAATTACGGCGCGGAGAGTTTCGCATTGATCTGGTTTACAAACGGATCGTCATTCACGAATTTCTGAGCCACTACGACGACGCGCATCCATTGCTTCGCGCTTACGCCGACCGAGCCGTCTGCCTGGTTAATCCATTCCGCTGCAAAATCCTGCACAAAAAAGCCTGCTTTGAATTGCTGACCGACGAAGGCTCTCAACAATGGTTCACAAGCAAAGAACTGGAAGTCATCAACAACTGTGTGCCGTGGACGCGGCGAGTCTTTGATCGAAAGACGATTTACCGCGGACAGGAGATTGACTTGTTGGATCATCTGCGACGCCACCGCGCCGAATTCATTCTGAAACCCAATGACGATTACGGGGGCCACGGCATTTTTTTCGGCAATCGTTTGAACGACGCCAACTGGGATGATGCTCTGCAACAAGCGCTCGGCGGCGATTATGTGGCGCAGGAGCGGTTGGAATTAGAGACAGAGCAGTTTCCGATCTTTAACGAACGCGATTGGGCATTGCGGCCGATGTTTGTGGACACGAACCCATTCATCTTTCGCGGGCAAGTTCACGGCGCGATGGTCAGGCTATCTGATTCGCCGATTGTCAATGTGACTTCCGGTGGCGGCGAAACAGGCTTTTTTGTTTTGGAGGAGCCATAAAGGAAGGAGGGCATCCATGCTGAAAACCACCATGATCGAATCAAGTGCAGAAAGGAAATTTCAACGTGAACTTGGCCGGTATTTGGGCAAATTGCCCGGCCCTTTGGTGATTTGCATCGGTGGCATTCACGGCAACGAACCAGCCGGAGCATTGGCGCTGGAAGTGGTTTTGAAAAAGTTGCACGAAGGATCGCCGCCGTTCGTCGGAGAGCTGATCGCGCTGGCCGGAAATGTCAAAGCGTTAAACGGCGGAGTCAGGTATCAGCAACAGGATTTGAATCGTATGTGGGCGCCTGATCGGATCAATCAACTGAAAGCTCCATTGCCGAATCAACCTGCAACTGATGAAGAGGCCGAACAGCGCGAATTACTGGATATCATCAAAACTGCGTTGGAGCATCACAACGGCGAAGCCGTCTTTCTTGATTTGCACACAACGTCATCTGATGGTTCGCCATTCGCCATCATCAGCGACACGTTAACCAATCGCCGCCTGGCGCTGGAGCTGGATGTGCCGATCATTCTTGGTCTGGAAGAGAATCTGGACGGAACGATTCTGAACTACATCAATGAACTTGGTCATGCCGCAATCGGTTTTGAAGCCGGTCAACATCGCTCGCCTGCGTCCTTACTGAACCATGAAGCCGCCGTATGGACTACGTTGGTCGCGGCTGGTTGCATCAAGCCGCATTACATCCACGAATTTTTTGATTTGCGCCAACATCTCAAACTCACGGCCAATGGTGTTCCTCGTGTAATGGAACTTCGCTACCGGCATGGCATCAACGACGCTGATGAATTTGTCATGCAGCCGGGCTTTTCGAATTTCACGCTTGTGGCAAAAGGGCAACTGCTGGCCAATGACCGGAAAGGCAGCGTTGCTTCGCCGGAAGACGCGTTGCTGTTTATGCCACTTTACCAAAGCCAGGGCGACGACGGGTTCTTTCTGGTGCGCGAAGTAAATCTGTTCTGGCTGAAGGTTTCCGCACTTCTGCGAAGATGGAATTTTGATCGTTTGTTGCCGTATTTGCCGGGCGTTCATCGGATGCCGGGCAGTCGTCAATCGCTAAGAATCAATACCCAAATTGCCCATTGGTTCGTCCTTGAAATCTGTCACCTGCTGGGGTTCCGCAAGCATTCACAGAAAGACGGAACACTTATCGTCAGTCGCAGGCGACAATCTTTAGAAACATAACTGGAGGTTTCGTCAATGTTACCGATTAAACAAATTGCTGAAAAACTGAACATCCCAAATGATTATCTGGTGTATTACGGCCAACACATGGCCAAGCTGAAACTGGAACTGCTGACTGATTGGAAATCGCCGAAACAAGCCAAGTTCATCATGGTGACGGCGATGACTCCAACCAGTCATGGCGAAGGCAAAACTGTGGTTTCCATTGGTTTGGCACAGGCCATCGAACGCCACGGCAAACTTCCGATTGCGACTTTGCGCGAACCGTCACTGGGGCCGGTGTTTGGTTTGAAAGGTGGAGCGACCGGAGGCGGCAAATCGCAAGTGCTGCCCGCCGAGCGCATCAACCTGCATTTCACCGGAGATTTTCACGCCATCACAACTGCGCACAACTTGCTGGCAGCGGCGATTGATTCGCACCTGCATCACGGCAATGAACTGCGGTTTGATGTGGACAACATCTTCTGGCCGCGCACGATGGATATGAACGACCGCGCGTTGCGTCACATCATTGTTGGGTTGGGAGGCAAAATGAACGGTGTTCCTCGCGAAACCGGCTTTGTGATCACAGCCGCTTCGGAGGTGATGGCAATTATGGGGCTGGCAAAATCGCGCGAAGATTTGCGTCGCCGCCTGGATGAAATCGTGCTTGGATACAATCTGGAAGGTCAGATTATTCGCGCGAAGGATTTACACGTAACCGGCGCGCTGATGGTTTTGCTGACCGAAGCCATCATGCCCAACCTGGCACAAACGACTGAAGGAACGCCAGCTTTTGTTCACACAGGCCCGTTCGCCAACATTGCGCATGGAACCAGCAGCGTCATTTCTCAAAGGATGGCGATGAAGCTGGCCGATTACGTCATCAACGAATCGGGTTTTGGCGCTGACCTGGGCGCGGAAAAATATTTTGATCTGGTTATGCCGCAATCCGGGTTGAAGCCTTCCACCGCCGTGCTGATCGCTACTGCCAGAGCCTTGGCAGCGCACGGAACTTCGCCTGATTTTCCGAATGACAACAGTCTCAACAATCTGCGGCGCGGGTTGGCGAACCTGGAAAAGCATCTTCAGAATTTGCGAAAGTATAAAGTTCCGGTCGTTGTGGCCATCAACCGATTCACCACAGACACTGACGAAGAGGTTGCTGCAATCCAGGAATTTTGCCGCGAAGCGAATGTCGAAAGCGCCATCGTTGACGTTTACAGCAAAGGCGGCGAAGGGGCGATGGATTTGGCCGCCAAGGTGATGGCTTTGGCCGATGCCAGCGATGCTGACATCGTGACTTCGCTTTATGGTGCGGAATTAGGATTGGAAGAAAAGGTCGAACGCGTCGCCAAAGAAATTTATGGCGCAGGTTCAGTCTATTTCGACTCCGAAGCTCGCAAGAAGCTGAGAAACTTTACCAAGCTGGGATTCGGCCAATTGCCGGTGTGCATCGCCAAAACGCCTGCGTCCCTGTCTGACAATCCAAAGGTGTTGGGCGCGCCGAGAGGCTGGACCATGACCGCCACGGATGCTCATCTTTCCGCCGGAGCGGGATTCGTCGTTGTGGTTGCCGGTTCGATGATGTTGATGCCCGGACTGCCGAAAGTTCCGCAAGCTGCCAAACTGGATGTGGATGACTGCGGCGAAATTATTGGCATGAATTATTGATCGAGCGAAAAGAAAATTTCTCGAATCGGAAAGAAGCAAGATGTTCAAAAGAATCCTGCGTTGGGGAGCTATTGGTGCGATTTCCGCAATGGGGCTGGCTTCGGCAGCGTACTTTTGGGATATGAACCGGGCCTCTCAACGGATTCAGGGAAAAAGCAGAGTCCTGTCTTCGCCTTATGGCGAGATCGAATATGCGGAAGGCGGAGCAGGACCTGCCGTCCTGGTAATTCACGGGAGCGGCGGCGGTTTTGACCAAGGAGAATTGTTAGCGCGAGCCGTGTTGGATGACCGATTCCGCTGGATTGCACCATCGCGTTTTGGGTATTTGCGTTCGACTTTTTACGAAGGAGCCACCTTCGACCATCAAGCACAAGCCTATGCCTACTTGCTCGACCAGTTGGGCATCGAACAAGTTGCCGTCGTTGCGCTTTCTCATGGCGGGCCTTCGGCTTTGTTGTTTGCCGTTTTGTATCCTGAACGAGTTTCCTCCCTTACGCTTATCTCTTGCGGAGTCGCCAGTTCAGCCACGCAAGATCAAACAGAGGCAAATCAGAAAGGTGATAGGCTGACGACAATTTTTAAGCATGACCCGCTTTACTGGGGAATCACCAAGCTATTCAGGAAACAGTTCATGAACCTCATGGGAGCCGACAGCGAGGTCGTTGCCAGCCTTACCGCCGAACAGCGGAAATTAGTTGATCAACTGATTGATGGCATGAATCCGGTTTCGCTGCGATCTGCTGGCGTCGCGTTTGATAACAAAGCCACAATGCCCAATGAAAGGATTGCCGCGATTCGTTCTCCAACCCTGATCTTTCATGCGATGGATGACAATCTGCAACTATTCCACAATGCCGAATTTGCCGCGGCGACCATCACTGGAGCAAAGCTGGTCCAATTTAGAAAAGGAGGCCACCTTCTGCTCAGCGTTGAGCAAGCAACAATTCGATCGGTTGCGCAGAAGTTTATGCTCGATCACGTCGGGAAATAACCGTTCCATTCTTTTAGTTCGCTGCCGCTCACTCACTCACACACACAGCGCAGAATTGTGTAGAGCGTTAATGCCTCAAGCCTTCCGCCGTTTATCTCTTTGTCGAAAACATCCACACCGAACGAACAGGAGCTTCCCAAATGAACAATCTCAAGCTGGCCAGGATCATTTTGACTGGAGTGTTAGGCGTAAGCACGATTTCTTCCTTCATTCTGGATTGGTCGTCAAATCATCTGCTTCACCCAGGCTGGCACCCGCATGCGCGGTTTCATGGTGCGCTGCTGCTTTTCTTTTTAGCAGGAGTCACAGCCCTAGGCGTTTGGCTTTTATGGCGTCCGTCGCGGGAACCTGAACTCGCGATCAAAATTGCGTCATTGATCTCTTGCAGTTTCTGGCTGCCGTTATTTTATATTCCCTTTTTCTTGCCAGCTTCGACGTGGTGGGCGGGGGAAGTTGGCAAAGAGCCGCGTTATTTTGGAGCAATCGTTTATCCGAATCTTGTGGTTGCGGGAATCTTTCTGGTGCTCACTTTTGTGGGACTCTGGCTGGGCCGTCCAAAGAAGGATTCATTGCCTTCAGTGAGGCATTCTCAACTACTCAACAAGCAAGTTTAACTGAGTTCGCCAAATGTGGCGTTCATCATCTGAACAGCAAACAACAGGCGCAATTCAAAATCGTGGATCACAAAAAAAGGCGCAGGCAATTCGCCTGCGCCTTTTGAGTAGCTGGTGCTAGTTGAGTTTAGAAGGTGAAGCGAAGGCTCGTGGTCAGGATGTTTGAACGATAGTCCTGAACCGAGAAGTCGCGTTCGTTGTAACTGTAATGACGGTAACTGAGATTACCTGTCACATTATTGGTGAATCTGTACGCCAGCCGGGCTTCCGGATTATGGCGTTTCAGAGGATAGGAGTTGGCGAAGTCGTTGACTCCCAACGAAATCGACGGTGCTCCACGATCCATGATGTAGTAGTAAGCCATCAACAGGTCGAGCCGGTTGGTCAGCCCAAACCGAGTGTTGGCGTAAAACGAATTGATCCGCGCGTAGTAATACGAATTGCCAGTGACCTGGGTTGTGACGCCATTGATCGGAATTCTGTAAACAATGCCGCCTCTGGCGTTCAGGTCGTGGTAATCGTATCCCATGTCGATCATCACACGCTGTTTCGGTTCATAACTGACCGCGACCGAATAACTGCGCATGTTCGAGTCGTTGTTAACCTGCGGCGTCGGATTGGTCTTATCCATCGAAGTGAAGGCGCCTGAAAACTGCAACTTGTCATTTGCTTGCACCTGCGCCCGCACGCGGAAGCGTGTGTAATCCAGCGGATTGATGCGCACAAACGCGTTGTTGTTTTCGCCTTTTTCGACGTCGAACATAAAGCTCGTTCGTTTGGTGGGGCGGAACCGCATACCACCGATAAAGGCGTTTGTGCCGATGGCTTCTTCTTCGCTTTTGATTGCCGGATTGGATGCGGAGAGCGGACTGGTCACTGTCAAGCGAGTGCCCAATAGTGACACGTCTCGATGCATCGCACGCCAACCCAAATTCGCGCTGAACTTTCTGGTGAAAGTCAGACCTAATTCCAGCGTGTTGGAATAGGATGTCAGGTCGGTCACGTAATCTTTGGCGATTACGTCGGAAATGGACGTCGTCGTCGCACCCGAAGTCTGTTTGGTTAACGTCGTGGTGAGAATTTCGCCGTAGCCCAAAATTTTGAAAGCTGTGTAGCTGAACGTATCACTGATTGTGACGTGTTCGCCGAGGTCATAACTTACTGCCGCATCAACTTTATCATTGGGCCGTTTGATCGAAGCTCCCTGATTCGGGAATTGAATCGTCGCTGTCACCGGCAAGCCCGTAGCGCTCGTGGCGGTGATTGCTTCGAAGTATTGACCTGTCATCCGCTCTGCATCGTGCAAAGCGCGGAAGACAACATGCAGATCATCCGTGACTGCTCCCGTGATGCTTGCTCTGGTGACCATGGCATGCGACCGCAACGGAGTGAGACGTGTCAGAGTCGCCAGACTTCCATTTGTAGCGGGAAGTTTGGGATCTGGATAATATCCCAAATCTCCACCGGGTTTGCCCGTTAGTTCAGGATTGTTGCGGAACTCACGATAGAGCTGTTCCAGGTTGAAGTTCCATTTGCGATAAGTCGCATCGATTCCCGCACGATAATCATTGGCTTCCCAACGAGTATTTCCCAGAAGCTGGAAAATATCGCTCTGTGAGTAATAGGTCGGAGTGTAACGGCCCTTGGCCATGCTCCGGCCATATCCCAGATTGAACCGTACGGCGCGTTGCGGCAACAGTTTCAGATTGAAATCTGATACCTGTTGGCGCAGATCGTAATCGCGCAAACCGAGCGCGAAATTCGGGCCTAGCGAACGAAAGTAGTTAAAGCGCCGGACATTGCTGTCAAAGCGATACCATTTCGTTTTGTCCATTCGCAAGGCAAAGGTTTGAGCTTGATCGCCGCCTGCATTATTCACATCGGCATGCAGGTAATCGAACAGAACGCCTGTTCCGGGTTGCGCCCTTAGGTCCATCGAAGATTCCAGGACGCGGAATCCGTCACGGACGTTAACGTCTGACAGGTAGCGGGCAATGCTGCCACTGGGGTCTACGAAACGATAGCCAAGTTCCAGCGAACTAGTCGTGGAATAGACTCCCCACGTGCGCCCTGTTTCGGGTTTAACGGCTTTGTTGTCTTTTGGTTTGGTAACGATGGCTTTGGCGCGTTCCAACTCGCTATCGGCCTCTCTGGCCTGCTGGCTGGTTTCAGCTTTCTCCACGCTTTGTGCGTAGGTGAGCATGCCAAACGCGATCAGCATTACCGTGATTGCCCCCGCGAAAGTCCGGGAGAGCCATAAACTAACTGGATGACGATTGTTTTTCATCTTGTCTCCTTTTCTTTAGCGGAAGGCTCGGTTTTTGTTCGAACCGTGAATTTCAAGGTGGCAAGCCGTGCAGTTCTGATATCGCAATTGCGATTGGTCGTGCGTGGCCGCCGCGCCAATTCCTGTTCCTTCAACTTCCAATCCGGCAGTGTTCGAATGGCATTCGATGCACAGGAATCGTATGGTATTTCGAGTCAGCAATTTCGGGTTTGTCGAACCGTGAGGGGTGTGACAAGCCTGGCAACCTTCGACTTTGACCGGCGCGTGTTCAAACAAAAACGGCCCTTGTTTGTCAGCGTGGCACTTCACACAAGCCGCATCTCCGGTAACCGAATTGCGCAACGATTTGTTCATAAAGCCGCCATGTTGGTTGTGGCAATCAGAACATTTCATTCCGCCTTCGGGGACTTTGTGATGGAAGGGCTTGGAGAAAGATGCTTTCTGTTCGGCGTGGCAGGTGTAACACAGATTCGGTTCGGTGCCTTTCAGCAAGAATTCCGTGCGTTTGGGTTCGTGTGACGAATGGCAGTCGTTGCACGAAACACCGTGGCGCGAATGTTCGCTGCGGCGATAGTTAAACCGTTCTTCCGCTTTGCCTTGCGAGCCTTCGTGGCATTTCAAGCAAATCGCCGAGGATTGCGCGGCGGACATTTCCTTGAAGGAATTCAGCTTGGCGGCGGCGGCTTTAGCCGTGTCGTTCATCAATGTGGTGGCTTCGGTTTCCTTGCCCGCTTCGTTTAGTTTCTGAATTTGCAGGTAAAAGTCGGTGTGGCCGCGTGCCGGACCGTGACAAGCTTCGCATCCGTTTTTATCGACTGGAGAGTTCAGAACTTTCGTCTTGGCGTGAGCGGTCAACGCGTAATGATTGGCTTCGCCACCGTGGCATTCGGCGCAAGAGTCGCTGCCGACATACTGGCTGGCATCAACTGGTTTGGACTGCTTCGATTCGGACACTGAGGCAGCCTCTACTGTGGTTGAAGATTTTGCTGAAAATCTTGTCATCAGCGCTGTGGCTTTGGATGAAACCATCGGGGACAGCGGCGCAAATAAAAAAGCTGCGACAAAAATGATTTTCAGAGTTCGCATAAGCTACTCCTTGTTCATCCGAAAATTATTCGGACGGTTTTCATTGGGATCAAAATTACTTTGTTGTATTAGCAACTGACATCCGATTGATTGCGTAAAATCACTCATCACCTTTCCCTTTTCAGTCCAGATCGAGAGTTTTTACTCACCGAATGTTCAAATATCGAATCTCGGCTTCAGGTCAGGCAATTGCTAAGCCAACGTTGCTGATTGCTGATAAAAATAACTTTTGAGGCTTAAGTGACGTCGTTCCAGCTTTGTGCCTTAATTGATAACTGCAGGCAAATGTTCCATCAGGAGGGGAACCAGGTTTTTGAAAAGAATTGGAAGTGGCGGCGGATCGGAAAATTGACCAATTACCGCCACAGACAAGGGATTTTCCCTCATTGAATTCGTGGCAACTCGATCAAGGCATAGTTGCTCATTCTAGGCATGGAAAACTCGGTTACTTGTCCACTCACTTCAAAATCGGTCAACTCGCCTTTGCCTTGTCCGGAAACGAAAACACTGCCTTTCCCGAAAACTCCGCGCAGCCGAATGCGCATTCCGTCGAAATCGCGTCGCCCATAATTCAGCAAATGTAACTTGATGTGTTTGCTGTCGCCGGTCAGGCGAGCAACGACGACTTCGCTGCCGTAAATGCGCAACATGCGCGCTTCGTCAGTCAATCGGCTCCGGACAGTTAGAGCGAACTCGCTCGGATCGGCTGCGGCGGCTCTTGGATAAGCTTTTGTGCCCAGCCTGATGTTCAGCCGAAGCTGTGGCGATGGTGTTTTGACAGGTTTAAATAGCAAGTTGCGACGCGACAACAGGTTCATGACTTCGCCAACCAATGCGGAACCATCGTCAATGACTCCAATGTCCGCGATCAGGGGCAAATCTTCTGCGACGGGAAGTGATTTGAAAAACGCGAACATGCGCCCGATTTCAGCCAGGTCGGCGGGATCAATTTTCAAAACTGCGTCGCCGTTGTACGCGAAGCATTCGGCGGCGGCAAGCGCAGCTCGGCCTTTGGGCAATTCGTAATAGAACTTGCCCGCCGGATTCCGCGTGAAATGCCACCCGTTGGCGTCCACCCACGGACGGCCTGTTGCGGCGGCCAAGCCCGGTCGTCCATTCGCGCCCGGCACCAACAGTTTTTCGCGTGATTTCAGCTCGGCTTCAGTCATTGGCACGACTTCAAAACCAGCTTTGCGCCATTCGTCGGCTTTTTCAGGAGTGACGGCGATGCGTTCGATGCCTGCCTGCTTCAAAGCCGGGGCGGTTTCAAGACCGCCTTGCCAGAACAACAGCGGTAACAGCAGGGCCAGCAGCTTCATATCTCGAACTCCTTCAGCTTTATTTGCCTCAGATCGGCGATGCCCAGGCCAAGCTTGGCAGCGTAATCCACGTGCGCTGGTTCGCGGATAATGATGTTGACGTTCGGGTCTTTGTCTCGATTGCCGCCGTTGATGAAATCCAGAGTCTTTTCACTGCGATCCCAAATCGAAATGGCTTTGTGTGCCTTGCGTTCGTTGTCAATGACGTCAACCAACAGCTTGTCCTGAGCCACGGGGTCTGTTCCGAACCAGAGTTGCTTTGGATAAAACACATATCGTTTGGTTCGGGCAAATGGCCCGCCGTGCCAGCATCCGCGAATGCCATCCATGATGTTCAGGACGACTTTTGACCGCAGAGGCTCTGTCGCCGCCAGCGTGGGCACAAATGAATACGTGTGCGTTACTCCGTGTTGATGAGTTCGCGCGACGTTTGAAAATCCGCCGTAGGCGATGTTTTTCAAACAACCTGTGACGCCTGTGGCTCCGTGATCTTTCATGTTCGGAATGTTGATGATTTTGGTCAGGCGCTGGGAAATCAGGCGCATCATATTCGACCGCGTGTCTTCTTCGCCAAAAAAGCAGGCTTCCGCGTAAACAAATGGGTCGTACCGATTGTTATCGGAGCGTTCATTTCGCCCTTCGGCTGCATGAATCTGTACACCTTCGGGAACATGCGGTTTGTAATTGGCTTCATCCATCTGGTTCTGAAACCGTTCGTAAATGTAAATCTGGTTCGGTTTCAAACCAATGGCTGTCAGATTGCGAATGCATTCGGCGACGACGGCTGGCGAAGAAATCACCCACGGATAACCGCCGACGTTCACTTTGATGCCGACGATGTCGTCCGGCGAAATGAACCGGCGCCAGGAATCGCGCACGTCTTTGTCACCGGTCAGCTCGGTCATTCCGCGCGACATCATCTGGGCGACGATGTCAGCATTGATGTGGTCGCCGCTGGCATCCAGGCACTTGGCGGATTTGACCGAAATGACTTTGCCGGGATACGGCCCAGGAATTCCGGGTGACGCCGCGGCTTTGTGAGGGGTGACGATTTTGTAATTGGGAATGATTCTGCTGCTCGGCTTGGGCGTCAGAAACGCTGACGACAGCGGAGTAGCGGCCAACAATCTGACGAATGATCTGCGATCCATATAACCTCCCGAATTTCCTCCCACGAAGCCACAGAAAGAGGGCACGAAGAGAAGAAAAACCTTTAGACAGGATTTACAGGATTCAACAAGATGGGAATTAGGGGTCAACTGAACCGAGACCAATCCTGTTCAATCTTGTAAATCCTGTCTATTTCTTTTTGCCTTTCTTCGTGTTCGCTTCGTGTGGCTTCGTGGGAAAAGGTTTTACTTCCGACGAATGCCAGTGCCGGGTTTGACGCCTTCGACAATCTTTTCATCGCGCACGACGAAAACGCCGTTGACCAACACGTGTGGAATTCCAGTCGAATATTGCGCCGCGTTTTCAAAAGTCGCTCGGTCAATCACCGTCGTCGGATCGAAGACGATCAAATCTGCGTCGGCTCCGACTTTGACACGGCCTTTCGAGCGCATCATCGGTACGGACGCTTCCAACCGCTGAGCCGGAAGCAACGACATTTTGCGAAGCGCGTCCATCAACGAGGCCGCTTTTTGCTGGCGAACGTACACGCCCAACACGCGCGCATAACTGCCAGCGCCGCGCGGATGACCTTGTTTGTTGTTGATGAAACCATCGCTGGCGACGATCACTTTGGTGTTGGAAACCGCCATCCGGGAAATCTCTTCGGGGATGGAATGGCCAATGACGACTCCGCCTTCTTTGCGGTATTTGGCGAAGGTTTCCGCCGTCAGGCGTTCGCCGGTTGCCACCCACTGCAAATCCTTGAAGGTCATACCCAGCCGTTCCTGCCAGCCTTCGTCATAGATTGCCGACTCGATGCGAGTTTGCGTCGCGGTGTACGGGTAAGCTTCGGTCGTTACGTCCACGCCGCGTTTTTTAGCGCCTTCAATCATTTGCAGGCAGGTTGCTGTCTGGCGCAAACAGGTGCTGGTCAAGTGGACGACGTGCAGCGCTGCGCCGGTCGAAGTGGCATCGGCCAAAACTTCCTGCAAAGCTTCGATTGCGCTGCCGGGTTCAATACCCCCGGCGTAACGCATATGAACGTAATTGCCGACTTTGCGTTCAGCTGCCAGTTGAAACAGGTCAAGAATTTCCTTGCGAGTGCTGGTCGGCACGTAGTTGATGCCGAAGCCTATGCCAAGCGCGCCTTCATCCAAACCGCGTTTGATGAGTTCGGTAACTTGCCGAACTTCGTCCGGCGAAGACTTTTTCGTGACGGCGTTGTCGCGCGGCAAAAAGGTTCCGGTGTCTTTCATCACGATCATCTTCGCCGGAACGTGGCCCACGGTCGCGCCGAAATTGATCAACGATTTGCCTTCGCGTTCGGCGTACCAGGCGGCAATCGGCGAAGCGCCGACTTCCATTTCCAGAGCCGTCGTCACTCCATCGCGCGCCTTGTAGCGGTAATTTTCGTCGTCTTGTCCGTGCGAATGCAGATCAATGAATCCGGCGGTGACGACCATTCCCTTGGCATCAATGACGGTTTTGCCTTTCAACGGTTTGGTGGAAATGGCCGCGATCTTGTTACCGCGAATGCCTATGTGACGAATGGCGTCCAGGCCGGATTCGGGATCCATGACGCGGCCATTGGCTAGCACAATGTCGAATTCGGCCTGAGCGTCAACAATAGACATTGGCAGAAACAGGAAACCGACCAGCAACGCGAAAAGTGTTTGAGTGAGTTTGAGTAGAATTGTTTGACGCATAAGTTTCAGGTAGTCAGGAAAGATCAACCACGGAGAGCGCAGGGCACACAAGGAAAAAATCATCACTTGATTTCGGATTCCTCCCCGTGATCCCCGTGTCCCCCGTGGTTATTTCCACAAACGAAAGTGCTAGATATAAGCGACCACGTCAATTTCAACCAGCGAATCGCCTGGAATCCAGGCGGCGGCAATCGTCGTTCGCACCGGAGGTTCCGCGCCAAAACGTCCGCGAAACGCTTCGTTCATGGCGGCGTAATCTTTGCCGTCAGCCAGGTAAACGTTGCACTTCAACACCTTGTCCATCGAAGACCCGGCGTTGATCAATTCCTTTTCGATTTCGTCCAGCACAGTTTTGGTGTGAGCCGTGATGTCACCTTTGTAGTGAGCGCCTTTGCCAGCGATGAAAAGCAGATTGCCGTAAGAAACCGCTCCGTTGAACAGCGGCGGTTTTTCGCCAGGTTTCACTTCAGGCTTTTTGCCGCCTTTGTAATGAACTTTCTTGGTGGCTTTTGATTGAGCAGAGGTTTCAGTGGACATTGCTGCGGCGGCAGGAACTGCGGCTGCGGCGGCAGCTTTTAGGATTTGTCTGCGCTTCGAGTTCATGGTTGATCTCCTGTTGGTAAAGTTTGTTGGTGTGACCGGCGCGGATTATACGGAAGGCGTTCGATTAAAGGTAGCTTTGCCGTCCAAATCTTGACGCTATGGAAGGTCCCGGCTTATGGTTGGCGCGTCTTACCCGCAGTACGCTTGAACTCATCACAGTTAAATCCGATTTCCAGGAGCAGTGTCATGAAAACTTCTGTCTTGTCTCTTTGTCTGTTTATGTTGACGGTTTTGGCGTTTGGATCGGCTCAGGCGCAACCAGCCAAACGCTACGATTTGCTGATCAAAAACGGTCACGTCATTGACGCCAAAAACAACATCAACGAACCCCGTGATGTAGCCATTGCTGCAGGCAAAATCGCCGCCGTTGAAAAGAACATTGATCCGGCGTTGGCGACAAAAGTCGTGGATGCCCAAGGGCTGTACGTTACTCCGGGCTTGGTGGACATTCACGTTCACGTTTATGCCGGAACTGGCCAGAAAGCCTTGACTGGTGATAGCAGCGTTTATCCCGACGGATTTAGCTTTCGCGCCTGCACGACGACGATGGCTGATGCGGGAACTTCCGGCGCGCGTAACTTTGAAGATTTCAAACAGCGGGTGATTGACCGATCCAAAACGCGAGTTTTCGCCTTCATTAACATCGTTGGCTTGGGGATGGGCGGCGGCAAGATTGAACAAGACACTGCCGATATGGATTCAAAGCTTGCGGCGGACATGGCCAAAAAACATCCCGACGTGATCGTCGGTTTCAAGACTGCGCATTACTCCGCGCCAGACTGGATTGCGATTGACCGACTGCTGGAAGCCGGCAAGATGACCAATCTGCCGGTGATGGTGGATTTTGGAACTATCAAACCTGAACGTCCGCACGACGAACTGTATTTGAAAAAGCTGCGGCCCGGCGACATTTACACTCACATGTACCGCAAGTTCGACCCGACGATTGACGACAATGGCAAAGTTCGACCTTATCTGTTTGCCGCCAAAAAGCGCGGAATCATCTTTGATGTAGGTCATGGCGCGGGCAGCTTGGTTTGGCGTTACGCGGTTCCGGCCATGAAGCAGGGCTTTATCCCCGATTCGATTTCCACCGATTTGCACACCGGCAGCATGAATGCCGGGATGAAAGACATCGTCAATGTTATGTCCAAGTTCATGAATCTGGGAATGCCGTTGCAGGAAGTGATTCTGAAATCCACCTGGAACCCAGCCAAGCAAATTCATCGGGAAAAGTTTGGTCATCTGTCAGTCGGAGCAGTCGCGGATGTCGCAGTGTTCCGGCTGGAACGCGGCAATTTCGGATTTATAGACAGCGACGGTTTTACGATGAAAGGGAATCAGCGCCTTTCGTGCGAACTGACATTGCTGGATGGCAAGGTCATGTTTGACCAGAATGGCCGCAGCGGCGAGCCGTGGTCAAAATTCGTTGAACAAGACAAAAAATAACTTCTCGTCTTGTTCGCATTCGAAAGCGCCTTACTTGATATTCACCGTCACGGTGTTGGCGGTTTTGCCGTCGGCAGTCAATGTCACATTGACCAATCCACGGCCAATCAGTCCACGCGGCAGTAACACGTTGATCTGATCCAGGCCGACGAAATCGTTTTGCGACCCGGCGTAAATTAGAGACGCCGCCAATCCGCCGATGCTGCAACTGACTGCCGAAAGCTGGCTGCGGAAACGGACTCCGGTGGCAAACAGCAGCAACACGACCTGATCGGTTGCGGGGCCAAGGTCAATCGGAACCGCAACAATTTGACCGGATGTCGAATCGAAGCGCGTTACCGGTTCATACGTTTGCACACCGTTTCTGATCCGCAAGGCGACGGCAGCCGCCAACCCTTGGCCGGTGCCATTGGCGCTGAACAATCCGGGCGCAACCGATTCCAGATTCATTGAACCGGTGGAAACATATCCATTGCTATTTCCGATGGTCACCAACACGGGGCCGACTGACAATCCCGGCTTCACTTGAAAATTGATCTGTCCGGGCGAGACAAAAAACAGCGGCGCCAACAACTCCACTCCCGCAACATCTCGCAAACGAATGCTGGTTCCGTCCAACGTTGTGGGCAATGGAGTCGAACTGGACGCGACTGTTGTGGTTGCCAGGTTGTTGCCAAAAACAGTCACCAGCGATTCTCGCGCAATGCTGGGCGCAAAGTTTGCCGAAGAGACCATTGCCGCCGTGGACGGAAGGATTTCCAAACCTCCTGTCACAATGGTTCGCTGCCCGCCGGAAGTTACGATCAGATTGCGTGATCCGGGTGTCGCTGTCGGACTGACAGACATTTCGACTAGCACAGCTGGCAATCCAATGCTGGTGGTGGTGAAAAAGGTTCTATGGATAGTAATGCCATTGCCGCTGATACTGAGCGGAGTTCCCGATTGGGGTAGGCTGGGGCCGTTGACGCCGACGATCACCTTGGATGCGCCTTGGGGAACCTGGCCACCCAAGTTCAGAAAGTCCGTGCTTTCCGGGCCGCGCACCTGATACCCGCCCAACGCCGGAGTTTCGCGCGTCAGAGTGAAATCTTGTGAGGTTGTTCCGCCTGCGCTGACGCTGACCTGAACATCATTGCTGGTCGAATACGTAGAAGTCGTGGTGCTGTAAAACGCATCTAGATCGCCGCGATTGAAAAACGAAGCTCCGAGCGGGTCGAGCGGTTCGGCAAACACGGTGTAGCTGGCAGGCGGCAATCCTTGGATGGAATAGCTTCCGTCGGGCTGGGACAACGCGCTAGCCGTAACGTTTCCGTTTGCATCCACTGCCACCACGTGCGCGCCAAAAATGCTGACGTTGCCGGGTTCGCTGACTCGACCACGAATGCTGCCAGTCGAACTCAAAAAGCCCGGTTCGGGGTACATCACCGAAGCTCCAATCACGTCGTCGGAGCCTAACGCGCGGTTTTGCGTTCTGCCGTTCGTGGTTCGCGGATACATCGTTGCGCCGCCGATGGGGCTATGGCTTAACCCGATGACGTGGCCGATCTCATGCGTTGCCACATCCTGAATATCCACTGCGTTTCCGCGTCCATCGGTCGCCCAAGTGTAACTGAATCCGTTGAAAACCACGGCGACATCGGTAATTTCGCCGGTCGCGGAATTGAACTGGCGTCGAGTCAGCGCCAGCACACCGGCCAGATTCAATCCATCCGATGTTGTTTCAGACGTTTCTTGCCAGAACAGTTCCAATTGGTTGCTGGCCAACGTTGCGGTCGAATTCGTATTGGCTCCGCGCGCGAATGCAATTGTGCTGGTCGGAATCGCTTCCCAGCTTTGAAAGGAGGAAGTCAGCGCTTGTTCAATTTGTGGGAACGGAACGTTGTCGCTTCCCGCCGAGTTAATTCGATATGTAATTCGGCCTCCCTGGACGATGGAGGTATTAGGATTGGTCAGATTCCACGCCAACGGAGCGCCGTTTGTCGGGCCGATCGGGACGCGAACATACGACGCTGTGCGTTGCGTGGTAAGAAAGAAAATTCCACAGATCGTTAGCAAGTAAATCAGATATTTCATGGCTGCCCTTTGGAAATTGAATCGAGTTGAGTTGTATAGGTTCTAAACCGGAACAAGTACTATTGAGTCAGAAAGCAAATAGACAGGATTGACAAGATTTACAGGATTGCCCTCAAACTGGTTCAATCCACCTATTCATCTTGGCAATCTTGCCTCAATAGTTTCTGGTTTGATTTAGACCGGTTTGCAATTCAGTTTACGGAAAAAATAACCACGGGGGACACAGGGAGCACGGGGATAGAGCCGGAAAAACTGGGAATCACGATTTATAGTTCAATCGGTTGTCGATTCGTTTCCCCGTGCTCCCCGTGGTTGATTCCGTACACGCAAATGAAATCCGGTCTAATCACTTCACGCTGGCAATTCGCCGGCGTAACTCGCTCAGCGACAATTGCGTTGAAGCTGGTTTGGCCAGTTGCAAATCCTTGCCGGATTTTGAACGCTCCAACAGCATCAACCCGGAAAATTCGCGGGTGACCGTTTGTCCGTTCACAGGCAATTTCCCCTGTTTCAAGCCAACAACGGTGAGTTCATTTTGGCGATTGCGTGTGGTGAACAACACGATTGATTCTCCCGTCGTGAACTCTGGGCGTCCGGCGTAATCCATTTTGAACCCGTCTTTTTCGCCGCCAAGTTGCACTACTTTGACGGTTTCTCCGTTGCGAGCAGCTCCTTTGAAGTTTTCGAAAACACGAACCTGCACACCGGTGTAAATGCGTGTATGGTCGGCATTCCAATAAGTCTGTGTTGCCATTACCTGCCCGTAAAAAACGTCAGTGGATTTACGCGTCAATTCTTCGATTTCCAGCCGCTGCATGATCGTCGCTTGGGCGGATAAGGCAGAAAAGATCATCAGTAAAAGCACTGTTGGGAAGATTGTCCTGACGAAAGACCGTTGGGAACTCATGAGAATTTTGACTCCTTCCACATGAAAGTGGTTTGACAATACCGCAAGACGACATTGCCGAAGTGGTGATTGGTCTCGCCGAGGTGAGTGTAGCGAGAGAAAAGGTGTGTGATCGATAGAGATCCGATGTTCAGAAACGAAACGTCCGAAACCGAAAAAGCTGACTGGCAAGGCAATTGGGCCAGTTCTTATTCTTGTGACGCCAGAGCAGATTTGCTGTGGTTTTCAGACGGAGCAGGAAAGTACTCGATTGAATTTGTATGGTCAATAAAGCTTTTCGTCAAAGTGGTCTGTCCAATCTTGACGCTGTTTAGTGCCCAGAGTATTTTGAGCGTGCTTTATTCGACAGTCGCAATTACAGGCAGTACCCGCAATAACTCGCTCGTTTTTTCAACCAAAACAATTCAACCATTTTCCGCGGAGGTGTGCTCTATGACTGACCTTGCATCGGTTTCCCCAATTGTCTCAAGGCGAATTGGGCAGTTGTTCTGTCTGCTTATGTTTTGCTGCTTCTTATCTTTAGTGAGCCTGGCTCAAACGACTTCAACGACGATTCTGGGGACTGTCACCGATTCGGCTGGCGCAGTTGTGGCCGGGGCGAAAGTGACCGTCACTAACAACGGAACTGGAGTTAGCCGCTCTGTGACGACTTCCTCCACTGGAGATTACAGCTTTCCGCTGCTGGACGTTGGAACGTACACCGTGACGGTGGATGCGCAAGGATTCAAATCTGGTTTTCGGCGCGGAATGATTTTGCAGATCAACGAAAAACTCCGTGCGGATTTCGCGTTGGAAATTGGCGCAACTACCGAAAAGGTGGAAGTCACCGCCGAAGGCCCCACGCTCAGAACTGATGATGCGACTCTGGGTCAAACCATTGAACAGCGTCGCGTTGAAGAATTGCCGCTCAACAATCGCAACTTGGGTGCGTTGGCAATTTTGCAGCCCGGAGTTCAGTACGGCCCGCGCAGCGGCACTGATGGCCAGGGATTTGGCCAGCGCCAAGGTTCGCACGGCATTCCGATTCCCGGCGTAGGCTTGTCATTCGTCGCCAACGGCCAGCGTGAAACCAACCAGCACGGAACGCTGGATGGCGTCGTCGCCACCGAAGCGCGCGTCAATACGATTACATTCAGCCCATCGCCCGAAGCCGTTCAGGAATTCAAAGTGTTGTCTGGCAGCTATTCGGCGGAATATGGATTCAACGCCGGAGCGCAAACTCTGATCGTCACCAAATCCGGCACGAACCAATGGCATGGCTCGGCGTTTGAATTTTTGCGCAACGATGTGTTCGATGCCGAAAATTACTTCCAGAACTATTTCAACGCTCCCGGCGCGGCGCGCAGCAAAAAAGACAGTTTGCGCCAAAACAATTTCGGCGGAGTGTTGACCGGCCCGCTGTGGATTCCCAAGATTTACGATGGTCACAACAAGACCTTTTTCATGTTCAATTACGAAGCGAAGCGTCGTCGTCAAGGCGGCATCGCGCAAACGGCGAATCATCCGCCGACAGCATTTCGTAACGGCGATTTCAGTTCGTTGCTGGCCCTGCCAACGCCGATCAAGATCGTTGATCCGCTGACCGGAACTGAGTTTGCTGGCAACATTATTCCCGCGAACCGCATTGCCAGTTCAGCAAAGGAATTGATGAAGTTCTGGCCGGAACCGCAGCGCATCAACGCCAATCCGCTGACGGGAATCAATTACACCGGCTTTGAAAGCCGCTCGCTGGATGACGATCAGGCGTTTGTCCGCGTGGATCACAACATCAGCGAAAAAGACAAAATCTTTGGGCGCTATGCATTCAACGACGTCACGTATCTGGTGAAGCCGGGCGATAACCCGAACTTCACGTACTTTGTCGCAGGAAGAAACCAAAACGTCGGCACTGCGTGGATTCACATTTTCACGCCGAACTTCATCAACGAAGCTCGTTACGGCTACAACCGCTCCGTGGACAACACGCTGAACACGCGCGCGAACACGAATTTCGATGTGGAAACGTCGTTGGGCCTGACGGGATTCCGCGTGGTCAACGACGGCAACCGCAAATTCACTCCGCGCGAAACCGGCGTGCCGACCATCACGGTCAACGCGTTTTCGACCCTGGCGGAACAGGACGGCGGCAACGGATTCGATTTCAACAACCTGCATCAGTTCAACGACAACCTGACGTGGAGCCACGGCGCGCACAATTCCAAATTCGGGTTTGATTTTCGCTGGCTGGGGCTGTTTCGCGGAGCGGCCAACGTTCCGCGCGGCGGACTGACGTTCAACGGCGATATTGCCAACAACGGATTCGCGGCGTTTTTATTGGGATACCCCAGCACGACGACGACTCCCGAAGGGTTGCCGCTGACCGAAACCCGGCAAAAGCGCTTTGCCGCTTACGCCACGGATGACTGGACGGCGACGCGCAAGCTGACGCTGAATTACGGAGTACGTTGGGAATACAACACTCCGGCAGTGGATATTAAAGGACTGTGGCGATCCTTGAGCTTCGATCAATTGACCAATGGATTGCCGACGGTGATTCCGAACATCGGCACGGAGTTCGAATTCTACAAACCGCAACGAACGATCTTTATGCCGCGTCTGGGATTCGCCTATCGCTGGACAGACAACTGGGTGTTTCGCGGAGGCTTCGGTCTGTATTACAACGTTCACCAGTTGAACAACTATACGATTCTGAATTTGAATCCGCCGAAATCAGGAACCAGCAACTTCGCCAACAGTGCAACCGGCGGCAAAATCACCAACACATCCACACAGCCTGTGCTGACGTATGTTGCTCCGTTCGGCACGGTCAATCCGACCATCGCCACCGGCATTAACGCGCTCAGCCCGGACAATCCGCAACCGTACACCGCCCAATGGAGCCTGGACGTTCAACGTCGCTTGCCGTTCGACACCGTGTTGTCGGTGGGTTACGTCGGCAACAAAGGCACGCACATTGATCAAACGGTGGAATTGAACGCTCCCGCGCCTTCCATTTTGCCGAACCCCGGCGGACGCCGTCCGATTCCATTGTTTGTTGACGGAGTGGGCGGCCCAACCAGAGGCTTGAACCGGTTGCGCTGGCTGACCTCTGACGGCAATTCGTGGTACCACGCCTTGCAGGTCAACGTGCAAAAACGCTTTAGCAAAGGAGTGCAAGTTGGTTTGGCGTACACCTGGAGCAAAGCCGAAGGCGAGGGGTACGGACGCAATGAAGGCGGCGGCGCGCTGCCGAATTCGTACCAAAACCCTAAAAACCGCGCGGCGGAAAAAACACGGTACGGGTTTGATTACCGTCACAGCGCCGTGATCAACTTCCTGTACGAACTGCCGACGATCTCGGCCTTCAAGGATAACGTTGGCAAACACATCTTCGGCGGCTGGCAAATGAACGGCATCGTGGTTTTCCGATCCGGTCTGCCGTTCACGATCACGCAAACCAACACGATCAACACCATCGAAGGCCACGTTCGGCCCGATCGGATTGCCGACGGCAAGCTCAGCAATCCGACGGTCAATAAATGGTATGACCCGGATGCGTTCCGCGTTGTCACTTGCGCGCAGCCGGGTTCGACGAGCACGACTGCCGGTCAGGCGCTGAATTCGTACCTGGCTCAGTTCTGTCATTACGGCAGCGCAGGGCAGGGAATTCTGGAAGGACCAGGATTCAAGAACGTGGATTATTCGTTGATCAAGAACACGCAAATCACCGAGAAGCTGAAAGTGCAGTTTCGCGCAGAGATTTTCAACCTGTTTAACACGCCGCAATTTGCTGTTCCCAATTCCGGCTTGAATGCTGCCACAGCGTTTCTGCCGACAACGGCTGGCGGAGCTTTCCCAACGCAAGTGACGCCTTCGCGCGGACCGGGTTCGATTTCCAGTCTGGTTGCGCCGATGCGGCAAATGCAGTTCGGCTTGAAGCTGCTGTTCTAAAGACAAAAAGATAACGGAACAGACGGCATGAACGGAAAACACGGAAAAAGCTTCTACAAAATTTCTGTTCATTCTGTGATTTCCGTTTGTTTCGTTATCTTCCTTCTTTTCAATCTCAAGTGGAGATGATCGTGAGCAAACTTGTAACCCCAATTTTCTTGCTGTGTCTTGTCGCATCCGTTTTCTGGCCGACCGGTTCAGCAGCCACTATGACTGAAATCAAAATCCTGCGTCACCGCGAAGTTCCCATGCGCGATGGCGTCAAACTTTACGCTGACGTGTACTTGCCGCGCGCCGAAGGAAAATATCCGGTGTTGGTTGTTCGCACGCCTTATGGAGTGCAGCGTGACGGCGTTCACGAAACAATGATCAAATTCGCTCAGCACGGTTATGCCGCAGTTATGAACGACGTGCGTGGCCGGTACGAAAGCGAAGGCAAATGGGAACCGTTCCGCGACGAATCCAAAGACGGTTACGACACCATTCAATGGGCCGCGAAACAATCGTGGTCAAACGGCAAAGTCGCCACGCAAGGCGGGTCGTATCTGGGCCACGTGCAATGGGCAGCCGGAAAATTGCAGCCGCCGAATCTGGTGGCGATGTTTCCCGCGCTGGCTTCGACCAACATTTACCGCGACTGGATCACCCTGAATGGCGCGTGGCGGCTGTCGTTCAATTATGGCTGGGGAGTCGTGCGGATGCCGAATCGCATCATGCTGCCGCAATACTTCCACAGCGAAACGTACTCGCCGCCGGAACTGAAATACGAAACGATCCTGAAACATCTGCCGCTGAAAGACGGCGATTTGCAAAGCGCAGGGTACGCCGTCCAGCATTACCGCGATTGGGTAGCTCATCCAGATTACGATGCTTACTGGAAAGCCATCAGCGACGAAGAAAGTTTCAGCAAATACAACGTGCCGGTTCACACCAGCGGCGGCTGGTTCGATATTTTTCTGCAAGGGACGATCAATGGCTTTGTCGGAGTTCGCAAACACGGAGCCAACGAAAAAACTCGCCGCGAATCGCGGATGATTATTGGAGCCTGGGGACACGGCCCAACGCAAAAATACGGCGACGTAGATTTTGGCCCGGCCAACAATCGCGTTCAGTTCGAGACTGAATTGAAATGGTTTGATCATTACCTGCAAGGCAAAGACACTGGCATTGACCGTGAACCGCCCGTAGAGATTTTTTACATGGGCGTCAATCAGTGGCAGCACGAACAGGATTGGCCGATTCCCGGCACGAAGTTCACGCCGATGTACATTGCCAGCGGAGGCGCAGCAAACACTGCCAGCGGCAACGGCACGCTCAGCCTGAAAGCTCCAAGTGGAGCGGCGAGTGATGGTTATAACTATGATCCGAATGATCCGGTGCCAACGCTTGGAGGCAACAATTGCTGCGGCACGCCCACGCTCGCCGGGCCGAAAGATCAGCGTCCGTTGGCTGCGCGCAAAGACATTCTGGTGTACAACAGCGAACCGATGACTGAACCGTTGGCCATCGCCGGGCCGGTGAAGATGAAACTCTTTGCTTCGACCGATGGCCCGGATACCGATTGGGTCGTGAAACTGATTGACGTTGCGCCCAACGGTTTTGCGTTCAACGTGTGCGAAGGCATTCTGCGCGCGCGCTATCGCAACGGCGTAGACAAACCCGCGCTGCTCAAAGCCGGTGAAGTGTACGAATTTGAAGTGGATCTGGTCGGCACGGCGAACGTATTTTTACCCGGTCACCGCATTCGCGTAGACATTACCAGCAGTCATTTTCCGCAATTCGACCGCAACCCGAACACCGGCGAACCATTTGGATCGTCGGCGAAAGTTCGCGTTGCCAAACAAATGATCTTTCATACAGCCGGGCGCGCTTCGCACATTTTGTTGCCGGTCGTGCCTGTGCCGAAAAACAAAGGTAGGTAATCAAATGTCCACTCGTCGCAATTTTCTTCAAGCTATGTCCAGTCTGCCGTTGGTCGGTGGATTCTTTTCCACTGAAGCGGCAACGAATGCTGAAGCCAGCGCTGTTGCTCCGCCAGCCAATGGCCGAGACTATTTCAAAGAACTTGGCGTGAAACCTTTTATCAACGCTGCCGGGACGTACACCGCACTGACAGCATCACTGATGCATCCTGAAACGATGGCGGCGATCAATTACGCGTCAAAGCAATTCGTCACGTTGAACGATTTGCACGACGCCGTCGGCAAACGTATTGCCTCGCTGGTTCACAGCGAAGCCGCGATGGTGACTTCGGGGGCGGCGTCGGCATTGACGCTGGCGACGGCGGCTTGCCTGACCGGCAAAGACCCCGAACGAATCAAAAACCTGCCGAACCTGGCAGGCATGAAAAGCGAAGTGTTGATCCAGAAAACGCACCGCGTCGGGTACGACCACGCGATTCGCAACTGTGGCATCAAGCTGATTGAAGTCGAAACCGCCGCGCAGTTGGAAAGCGCCATCAGCGACAAAACCGCGATGATGTTTTTCCTTAACGACTCCGATCCCAAAGGACAGATCAAAGCCGCGCAGTTCGTCGAACTCGCCAAAAAGCACAATATCCCGACGTTGATTGATTGCGCTGCCGACGTGCCGCCGACCGAAAATCTGTGGAAGTTCACCAAGCTGGGGTTTGACCTCGTGGCGTTTTCGGGTGGCAAAGGTTTGCGCGGCCCGCAAAGTTCCGGCTTGCTGCTGGGGCGTCAGTCGTTGATCGAAGCTGCTCGAATGAACGCTTCGCCCAACGGAGACACCATCGGACGCGGAATGAAGGTCAACAAGGAAGAGTTGATCGGAATGATGGCTGCGCTGGAAGTGTATTTAAAACGTGACGAAGCCGCTGAATGGAAAGAATGGGAACGTCGCGCCAAATTGATCATTGACAGCGTAACGGCGACCAGCAAAGTGACTAAAGGCGAAGTTTATGTTCCGCCTGTTGCCAATCACGTGCCGACCGTCCGCATCAAATGGGAAAAGGCTTCGTTGAAATTGCTGGCGGACGACGTTCGTAAACAGATGAAAGAAGGCACTCCGTCCATCGAAATCACGCCCGGCTCTTCGCCAGCCAAAGCCGAGACGCAGGAATTTTCAGTCGGTGTTTGGCAGTTGCAACCCGGCGAAGCCGAGATTGTCGCCAAACGGTTGAAAGAAGTGTTCAAGGCAGTTGCGTAAGTTGGTAGTCTCGCCTTCAGGCGGCGTGCGGCTTTTTAGCCGCCTGAAGGCGAGACACAAAACGTTAATGCCGCTCGTGTTCCAGATGCAGTTGGGTAAACGACAGCATCATCAAATACACGGCGCTGAACAGCAGCGTAAACAATCCGGCAAACGCCAGCGTCTGCATATGTTCCAACGGATGTTGAAGTCCGTCCAGCAACTCATTCACCAAACTCGCCGGACGGAATAACGCATCCCAACTGTTCCAGCGCAGGAAGCGACCGAAATAAACCCCAAATCCGTTCAGCATCAGCACTCCAAGAACAAACAGCCAACTGGCAGCGCGGCCAAAGATGCGGCGAATCAATTCCTGCATTAGAAATAGCGACACCAAACCGAGAAACGAACCCGTCCAGGCAAATGCCACCAGCGTGATCAGGTCATACCACAGCGGAACAATGCTGCTTTGCTTCAAGTGAATGATGTCTGTAATCAAGTACGTCGCGTTGGGCAGAAACAGCAGCCACAGAAACGCGAAGCCTATGATCGGCAGCCAGCGCAATCGCGTCGGCCAATGATGCAGGTTATACGCCGCGAACGCTCCCAACGCCGGTAGCCAGGCCAGGAATAAATTCCACACCAACCACCGTTGCGCTCCACTGTGGTAATGCCACGCTCGCAACATCAGCAATCCCATGCACAGCGCAGTAGAAAACGACAGTGATGCCAGCACAAACAATTGTTTTTGGTATTTGGCAAAGAGGGAACTGAATCTGAAACGTTGAATCATGACAATCCTCAATTTGATGAACGGAGTAAATGAATGCGCACCGCGTTAAGCATACGCGATTCGAGGCCGCGAAGTTTGCACAATCATTGGCGGAGTGCTTTAAGGGCAAAGAATGAACGGAAAATTCTGGGATTGAAATTTCCGTCCACTCCTGAATTGCCTGTCCGGTTATTTGATGGGAATCGTCACTTCACGCGCGGCGATGCCGTTGCGGGAAATCACCAGTGTGTGATTCCCCGAAGCAATCGTTGCCGGGAGTGTGATGTTGAATTGGTTCAACCCGATAAAGCCCGGAGCTCGGCCCGCGTACCCTACCGATACCGCAGCCCCATCCAACGTTGCCGACGTTGAACCGGCAGCGTCGCCATTGGCATCCGTCACATCGGCTCCCAACCCGGTTCCAAACACCGCGACGATGTTCGGTTGGCCGTTGGATTGTTTGGCGTTGAATGGTCCGGAGGTAAAGGTGAACGCATCGAGCGCGGCGGCGGCACCGGTTCCACTCTGGTTGGCAGTGAAAATGCCGGGAACCGCCGGAGCAATCTGGAAGGTTCCGGCGCGAATCAGTTGGCCGTTGCTCAAAATTTCAATCAGGGCGGTTGAAGAATTCACTCCACTGCCAGTCGTCGTGGTTGTCAGTGGAACCTGGAAATTGATTTGTCCCGGCGACACAAAAAATAATCCCGCAGGCGTACCGTTGATCCGCACTTGAGTTCCGGCGAGTGTCGTTGGCAATGGAGTTGACGGCGCAACTGCAATACTGCCGCTTAAACCCGCACCGAACAGCGCAGAAATTTCTCCGGCGGCCAGCGTTTGTTTGAAGCTGGCGGCGGACAACGCCACGATTGTTCGAGCTGTGCCCAAATCGGCCAAGCCGGTGTTGATTGTGGCCAGCCCATCGGTGGATTGGCGGAAATAACTTTCCCACGCCAACCGATACAGCGTGACTTTGTCCAGCGTGGTTTGCGAAGCCACAGCGCCCTGCTGCACCAACAATACGACTGCCGCGCGGAAGTTTTTATTCGCCGTTGTCGAATTCGGCGTGCGATTGCCGTTGGCCTGCAAAATCTGGCTCATTGTCACGGTTTGTTTGGTCCCGCTGACGTTCACATTGGGGAAAGGATTCGATTCACGTGTGCGCACCGTTCCCGATGTGTTGGTGATGACAAACGTATCGGGCACATCGCTGGCTGGGCGCAATCCCATCAAGTACTGATCCAGCACTGAATACCCATCCACCAAATTGACGGAGGTGAACGATCCGTTGCCGTTATCGCGCCAAACGCTTCCTTCTGCCGAAGACGAACGCCTCGCCGCCGGGCTGCTGATTGTGGATTCGATGTTCATGAAAAAGTTCCAGTGCGCGTCGTCGCGTCCCAGCAACAGTGTGGGATCAGCGCCGGGATAACCAACATACGTCAACCAGCGGTGACCCTGTTCCTGGCCCATAATCGAAAGCGCGTGATTGGCTCCCAGAAAGCGCGTGACCGGCGACGCAGGATAGGCCTGCGAAATGTTGCTCAAGTTCAAAATGCCTTGGACTTTTTGACTGCCAATCGTTAGAGCGTCTGATGACTGGCCAACTTCCAGGCCAATACCTGTGGCGTCATTGCGCAGCGGCAAGTAAAACGCGAAAGCGTCACCCAGATCGAACTGAAAATCGGTCAGCAAATACACGAAATCGTAAACATCGCGGTTTGGATGCGAAGCGTAAAACGCCTGTGTCGCTCCGATCACGTCCAGCTTGGAACTGGTGGAAAAGAATTCGGCAATTGGCGAATTGATCGTTGTTGCCGAAGGACTGGCCAGGTTTACCAATGTTGGCACTGGCGATGTGCCTCCGGCGGAAATTGCCGTCAGCGCCAGGCTGGTCAATTGAACTTGGTCAAAGGCAAACACGATGCGTCCATTGTTGAACAACGTCGCCTGAAACCGATGAGTGCCGTTGTCCGTGATGGGATCGTTGGGAAAATCGCGGATGTTATTCCAGGTGATGACGACGCGGTCGCTGTCTTTGCGGATGTAAATGCCCGCTGCGCCTTGCGTCGCCGTGGAGCGCGCATCCAGATCGTGCCAATACGGCGCAATGCGCGGAATGCCGGATTGCAGCTTGGCCAGACTTTCGCCGGATTCCGTCGCGCCCAGATCAAAATTGGTTTGCGTTTCTCCGGACGGACGAAATGCCAGAAACCCGTTGCTGGAAACGGCCACGGTTGTGAACGACGATCCGTACAGGCTGAAACTGAATCCCAAATCTTGCAGGATGTACGCGTCATCGCCCGGATCGGTCCCTTGTTTGGGATTGACCGCAGGCGCAGTCGTCAGGTTCAGTTTCGTTCCGAGGTTGGTGTCGAACCCGCCCGTGCTGGTCGCAATGGTGTATCCCGAACCGGACGGCGTGAATTGGACTTGCCGCCCTGCCAAATCAAACAGGTTGGCCGGAGTCAAAATGCGGCTGTCCGCTTGAATGACGCTGATGTCGTTGATGTCGTCGGCGGGAACTTCGGCTTCCAGACTGGCCAGCCCCTGGGTTTCGATCAACCGCTGTTTGTTGGCTTCGTGCCAGACCCAGGCTTCGCGAATGCGATCCGCGCGGCTGAGTTTGGATTTTTTGCCTTCTTCATCGTCGTGGAACGCGGCGGCTTGCAGTTTCGCCGGTTGGGATTTTGTCGCGGGCGGCTTGGCTGATTGCGCCGATGACAGCACAATCAGCGACGCATAAAACAACACAACAACCAGCGCGACGACAAACCATCGCCCGGCGCGGAACTTTGGAACAAACATAAAACCTCCGGAATTACAGTTGAGACGTTTTAAGGGAAAACATCAGGCTAGAGCTGTTAAGAAAAGAGACTCAAATTTGCGTTTTGGATTGTTGTTGCAAGCGCGGCCGTTTAACCTGCGCGTCAATTCTTTTTGGCTAAACTCACATCGTGTGTAGAGCGTGGGCAAGATGTCCACGCTATTGGCAAACTAAAGGAGATTGAGATGAATCGTCAAGTAACCAGATTCTTTATGTGCCTGTTGATTGCAGCAGCGGCTTTTTCCGTGCCGCAGCATTATCTGGCGAACGCCAGCCAACAGGCTCAATCAGTTTTTGATTTTCAGGCTGTGATGGTTCCAATGCGTGATGGAGTGAAACTCAACACACACATTTTCACGCCGAAAAATCAGGCGGGGCCATTGCCGATAATGTTGGAACGAACGCCGTATCAAGCACAAAGCGGACAAGGCTGGGCGCAAGGCCGGTTCAAAGAATTGGTTGCGGACGGTTACATCTTTGTCTTTCAGGACATTCGTGGCCGCTTCAAATCCGAAGGCCAGTTCGTGATGCAACGCGCTCCGGTGTCGGTGCTGAAAAACGATCCGAAGTTAATTGATGAAGTGACGGACGCGTACGACACCATCGAATGGTTGACCAAAAACGTTCCGAACAACAATGGTCGCGTCGGCATCACGGGCATTTCGTATCCCGGCTGGACAGCGATGATGGCGACGATTGCGCCGCATCCGGCATTGCGCGCGGCTTCGCCACAAGCGTCTCCGGCGGATATGTGGATGGGCGACGACTTTCATCACAACGGAGCGTTCCGGCTGAGTTACGGATTTGAATACGCCACGATGATGGAAACCAACAAGGAACAGGCTCGGTTTGAATTCGACAAGTACGACACTTACGAGTGGTATTTGCGGTTGGGCGCGCTTTCGAACGTCAACGAAAAATATCTGCACGGCAAAATCCCGACGTGGAATGATTTTGTTGAACATCCGAATTACGACCGGTTTTGGCAGGAACAGGCTGCCGCCGGATATTTGAAACAGGCGCGCGTGCCGACGCTGAATGTCGCTGGTTGGTGGGATCAGGAAGATTTTTACGGCCCGGTCAAAATTTACGAAGAGTTTGAAAAGAACGATCCGCAGAAACAGAACTTCTTTGTCGGCGGCCCGTGGAATCACGGCGGCTGGGCGCGTGCAGATGGCAGCAGTTTGGGCAAGATTCAATTTGGCGGAAACATCTCCCTGCAATACCGGCAACAGATCGAAGCTCCGTTCTTTGCCTACTACCTGAAAGACAAGGGAACCGCGACCTGGAAAGAAGCCAACGTGTTTGAAACCGGCTCAAACGAATGGCGCAGTTACGACCAATGGCCGCCCAGTTACAAAACCGAAACTCGCAGGCTGCATTTTCAAGCCAACGGCAAACTGTTGTTTGACGCTCCGAAAGATTTAGGTCGCCAAGCTGCGGACAGTTACATTTCCGATCCGGCGAATCCTGTGCCGTATCGTCCGCGCCCTGTCGAAGCGACTTACGATCCGCGCGGTTCAGGCTGGGGGCCGTGGCTGGTTGGCGACCAACGTTTTGCCCAGGGGCGACCGGATGTTTTGACCTGGGAAACTGATCCGCTGACCGAAGACCTGACAATTAGCGGCAACGTCATTGGGCATTTGTTCGCCTCAACGACAGGCAGCGATGCTGATTGGATCGTCAAGCTGATTGACGTGTATCCCGAAAATTATCCGAAAGATGTGAAGATGGGCGGGTATCAGTTGATGGTCGCCAACGAAGTCTTTCGCGGACGATTCCACAAGAGCTTTGAAAAGCCTGTGGCTCTGACGCCGAACGCGATCAACGAATTCGCCGTCAACATGCGTTATTGCAATCATCGCTTTCTGAAAGGCCACAAGATCATGGTGCAGGTGCAAAGCTCGTGGTTCCCGGTCATTGACCGCAATCCGCAAAAGTTCGTGCCGAACATTTTCAAGGCTACGGACGCTGATTACATCCGGGCGACGCACAGCATTCACCGGTCGAAACAATTTCCTTCGCACGTCAGCGTGCCGGTCATTGTTCGTTGATGTTGGTGAAGCTCAGCGCTTGTGTGGTTCCTTCGGCGATGCTGTTGGGTTCCGACAAATCTTGCTGGCGGACTCGGTTGGTCTCTACCGCAGGACTTTGTTCTGGCGGTAGAGACGCAGCGACTTTGGACTGCGGTATTGCTCGAAAGTCCTTTGATTCGGTTTTGTCAAAGAATAGTTTTTGGAATTCCGCCGACAGTCGCTGCCAGAACAGAATGATCAGAATGGAAACCGTCATCACCCCCAACGCGCCAAAACCTCCAGTCACCGAACCGATTAGAAGCGCGGCCAGCGAACTGGTGAACATCAATGTTGCTCCCAGACTTAAACCTTTCTGGCGCGGCGAAAGTTGAAAGAACAATTGCAGCAAAGCGAAAAAAGCCGCGCTAAGCATCACTGAGCTTGAGCCTATGGGTAGATTGAAGAATCCCGCGCCAAGCAGTGATTTGATTGCTCCGACCAGCATCAGGCTTGCGCCCAGGTTGATGTCGCGCTGGCGAACTGAACCCGGCGGCAAGCCAGTCGCCAAGAAATCCCTGACGTCATCCAGCGCGCAACCACAGTGAGTGCAAAACCGTGTTTGTTCAGTGGGCGGTTGTTGTCCGCATTGTGGGCAGTGCATAAAAACTCTCCGGTAAATGAATTGAACGTTGGTGGGAACGACTACGACGCCGCTCCCGGTTGGGTTCATTGTTTCGCCGGAGTTTTGGCGATGCCGTATCGCAATTTGACACTGATCATCATCGGGTCTGTGGCTTTGGCGTCGGGACGGTAATACAGCGTTTGCGGTGTCGGACTTGCAGCGTTCAATTGTTTGCCATTGGCTGCGCTGGCTTCTTTTTCTTCTTTCGTCCAGGGTTTGCCGACGGAATTTTCCATCTCCAAACGGCCCACCTGCGAAGCCCATTTCTTTTCCCATCCTGCGACTTCGGTGCGAGACAGCGCAATGGCGTCGGCTCCAATATTGATGCCGGACAATGGTTCCGGAGTAATCAGCACGCTCAGCGATTCGCCGACAAGATCAGCGCGGTCAGGATCGAGATTGAAATAATTCGGACTGTCTTCCTGGGCCGGAATGTCCACGATGTGCCCGATGGTGACTTTGTTCTCGCCTCCGCGTAACCGCGTGGTCGGAAAGATCAAGTACGGTTCGCCCATCGAACCGTCGGCATATAGTTCGCGGTTGATGACATATAGATATCCGGTGCGCGCAGATTCGATGCTCAGTCGCACGCGTTGCCCGATAGCCAGTGGAGTGTCCACGGAAATTCGTTCCGGCGTCCATTGCACAACCTTGGTGTCGTCCTTGGCGTGTTTGAACAGGCGAACTTCCTTGTCGTCTTTGGCTGCCGCCGGACGCAATCGCCACAGCGTGATTCCCAGCACGGTGTCGCCATTGACGCGATCCGGCGAAATTTGCGGTGTAACGACGCGATACCGCTTGCGCGGAGCTGCTTTGCCGGTCGCCGGTTTGGCTTTGGCTTTGAAAAATTCACTGTCCCAGAGTTTGCGCGTTTGCGCCTCTTGCGGAGCAGCGTTGGCTATAACGGCTCCGCCTAAAATGGAAATCATCAAGCACAAAGCTGGAAACGAATTCAGTCTGAAATTTGTCATTTGTCCTCTCTTGAATGAGGGTCAACAACGTAGGGGATAACATCTTAGCCGTGCAAAAGTAGCCACCTTGATTCGGAAAAGCAACGCGAAATTACGGCTTCAGCAGGTCGGCGTTGGCTTGTTGAATCTCTTCGGGGAAAGTTTTCAGCTTGGCGATGATGCGCGTTTGCAGATCTTTGACGATGTCTGGATAACGCGCTGCGACGTTGTAACTTTCCGCTGCGTCGCCGGTCATGTCGTAGAGTTCCGGCTTGGCGAGTTTGTTGTTTTTCTGCTGGCCGGAAGCCGCCGTATAGCGCGGAATGTTCCAGCGCGCGACGTGGATTTTCCATTGTCCCCAGCGCGCCGTTTGCAAATATGGTCCGTCGAAAAACATGTACACATTGTCCGGAGCTTTTTTGTCCTGGCCGAGCAGAAACGCCAGCGCGTTGTTGCCATCCAGCGGAAGTTTAGAAGCGGCGGCAGGATTCTTGTCTCCGATCAGGGCCAGCGCCGTTTGAAAGAAATCAATGGTAGCCATCGGTTGGTCAGACACGGTGCGTGGTTTGATCTTGCCCGGCCAGCGAGCAATGAACGGAACGCGCACGCCTCCGTCATACGTCCAGCCTTTGCGGCCACGCAGCGGGCCGGGGCTGCCTTCGTACCAGGGGCCGTTGTCGCTGGAAAACATCACCAGCGTGTCGCGATCCAATCCCAATCGTTTTAGCGCCGCCAGCACTTCGCCGACAGCCCAATCCACTTCTTCGACGGCGTCGCCGTAAATGCCCGCGGCGGATTTGCCTTTGAACTTTTCCGACGCGTACAGCGGAATGTGCGGCATGTTGTGCGGCAAATATAAAAAGAACGGTTTGCCTTTTGAACGCTCGATGAAGCTGACGGCTTCTTGCGCGTACCGTTGCGTCAAGGTTTCCTGCTTGACGGGTTGTTCGATGATTTCGGTGCCGCGCCACAACATCGAAGGTTGCATGTCGTTGCTGTAGGGAATGCCGAAGTAATACTCGAAGCCGCGATCTGTCGGACGATACGGAGCCACGGTTCCCAAATGCCATTTGCCAATGGCTGCCGTAGTGTAGCCACGCGCTTTCAAGGCTTCGGAAATCAGGGTTTCCTCCGTGGGCACGCCGGTTTTGTCCTGAAAATTCAGCACATTCGACAAGTGCATTTGCTGAATGCCCATCCGCGCGGCATATCGCCCGGTCATCAGCGCCGCTCGCGAAGGGGTGCACACCGGCGCGACGGAGTAGAAATTTGTCAGACGCAACCCTTCCGCTGCCATCCGATCCAGATTCGGCGTTTTGATAGCCTGCGCTCCGAAACATCCAATGTCGCCATACCCGAGGTCATCCGCGTAAATGAAGATAATGTTGGGTTGACGCTGCGCTGACGTGTGTGGCGCGGTTGAAATGACAGCGGCAAGGCAGAAACAGGATAGGAATAGTTTTGAAAGTGCTGACACGTGAATAATCCTCGTTCGGAAAGTTCGATTGCTGATAGTTTGAATTTGCCGTAAAGCGGGCGCGATACTACAACCACCTGCGAAACCGAACAAGAAACCGAGTCGCGATGATCGAAGAAATCCACGCCAAATCCATACTCAATCCGACCGGAGGCTTTCTGGCGACCTATACGCATTCGCTGAATGCGTATCAAGGCTGCGCGTTCGGCAAAAATTCCTGCCCGTATTGTTATGTCCGAGCCATGCCGGTGCAGCGATTTTCCGGCAAACCGTGGGGCGATTGGGTCAAAGCTAAGATCAACGCTCCCGAATTGCTGCGGCAGGAGTTGGAGAAAGCCAAACGCAAAGGCGAATTCGGCAGTTTGCGTATTTTTATGAGCACGGCGACCGATCCTTATCAGGGTGCCGAAAGCCGTTTGAAGCTGACGCGCGGATTGTTGGAGGTGTTTGCCGATTCCGGCGAGTTCGGGTTGTTGGTAGTGCAAACGCGTTCGCCGCTGGTGGAACGCGACGCGGATTTGCTGGCTGAGTTGGGAGATCGCGTCTGGCTGAGTTTGACGATTGAAACCAACCGAGATGACGTGCGGCGGCAAATTACGCCCGCTTCGCCGAGCATTGAACGCCGATTGAAAACGCTGGAACGAATAACGAACGCCGGTGTCAGAGTGCAGGCGGCGATTAGTCCTGTGCTGCCATGCGACGCGAACGAGTTTGCGGATTTGATTGCGCCGCGCGCCAGTCGGGCTGTGGTGGACACATTGATTCACGGCGACGGGGCAGGCGGGCGACGCAGCACCGAGCTGGGGATGCCAGAGCTGTTGCGCTCGCTCGGTTATGGTGAATGGCTGAAAGAAGATGCACATGTCCCGTTACTTCAAGCCTTGCGAGAGCGACTGGGAGCCGAACGAGTCGGGTTCAGCCAGGGAGGATTCAACCTGCTTTAGGTGTTTGGTAAAGCCATTTGGCAGGTTTGGGTGGTTGCCCCGCTTCCAAAAAGCATTTGCCAAATTCTCTTGGCCGGGTAAGATGCGAGCGATGGAAATATCCCACTCACAATTCGCAGCACGAAAGAACGTTTTTGAGAAGGTTTCGGTTAGGTGTCTGTTGATTGAGAACGAGATGAAGTTTCCAGCCTTGCCTGCTCGCTAGCATCAACGGTGAATGCGTCGTCCATTGCAGTTTCGGTTTGCGCAGTCGGTCGTTAGAGAGAAGGTAGTTTTGCAATTTCTGAAGCAGCTCGGTTCGTTGTCTGTTGGTTCTTTTGCTCTCTCAGTCACGATTGCGTATTCCGGAGACCGTTTCCGTCCGCCAGTGCCTGCTTCCCCAGTACTTCAGAGGAAAATTTATGTCAGTACGTTTGTACGTCGGTAACCTGCCTTTCACCGTGACGGAGCAGGATTTAGAAGAAATTTTTGCCCAGGTGGGCACAGTTGAAGCCGTAAATATCGTGACGGATCGTGACACAGGTCGTTCGCGCGGTTTTGCTTTTGTCCAGATGGACACCCAGGAAGCAGCCGACGCGGCAGTTCAAAATTTCAATGGTCGCGAGCTTGAAGGTCGCACCCTGACTGTCAACGAAGCTCGTCCGCGTGAACCGCGGGCAGGTGGCGGTGGCGGCGGCGGTCGTGGATTTGGCGGCGGCGGTGGTGGTCGCGGTGGATTTGGCGGCGGCGGTGGTCGCGGCGGCGGTGGCGGTTACGGCGGCGGTCGTGGCGGCGGCGGTGGTCGTGGCGGCGGTCGTGGCGGCGGTTACGGCGGTGGTGATCGTGGCGGCGGCGGTTACTAAACCAGCGCTGATTTGAACTAAACCGCGAAACGTGAGGTAACGCTCAGAAGCTTTATCACACGTTTCGCGGTTTTTCTTTTTCCAGGCCGGCGTTGGATTCCCGCCCCAGCTTGCTTGCGTGTAAAATCCGCAGCGTTCAAAAGCAATCTTTTTCTTCGTCACAACTATTCAAACTCATTTCGGAGGTAAGCCGTGAAATCACTTTGCCGTTTCCTGTTGTTCTGTCTATTGCTGACGGCCGCCTTGCCGTTTGTGGATTCAAAAGCGGATGCTCAGCAAGTTTCGCAAACGTCGTATCAAGGCATGCGCTGGCGCAATATTGGCCCGTTTCGCGCTGGTCGAACCGTCGGCGCGGTTGGTATTCCAACACAGCCGAACACCTTTTTCATCGGTGTCAACAATGGCGGAGTTTGGAAAACCACAGACGCCGGGCGAACCTGGAAACCGATCTTTGACGATGCGCCAACCGGCTCAGTCGGTGATCTGGCCGTTGCGGAATCCAATCCGAACGTCATTTACGTCGGCAGCGGCGAAGGATTGCCGCTCAGACCGGATTTGTCAGTCGGCGACGGCCTGTACAAATCCACCGATGGCGGCAAGACGTGGCGAAACATGGGATTGAAAGACGGCCAGCAAATCGGTTCAGTGATCGTCGATCCCAAAAATCCGAATCGTGTGTTTGTCGCCATCTGCGGTCATCCTTTCGGCCCGAACAAAGAGCGAGGCGTGTTCCGTTCGACCGATGGCGGCGAAACCTGGCAACAGGTTTTGTTCAAAGACGAAAACACTGGAGCCATTCAGGTCCAGTTCGATCCGACGAATTCGCAAATCGTGTACGCAGACCTTTACGAAGTCCGCCACGGTCCCTGGGAAAATGGCCAATGGCAAGGTCCCGGCAGCGGACTTTATAAATCCACCGACGGCGGCACGACGTGGAAGCCGCTGACTAAAGGCTTGCCGACGTTCGAGCAAGGCTTGGGAAGAATCGGCTTCGACATTGCGCGTAGCGCTCCGAACGTTTTGATCGCAACGGTGGATTCCAACCAGCAAACCGGCGGCATTTATCGCAGCGAAGACGCGGGCGAAAGCTGGGCGAAAGTCAGCAACGACGCGCGCACCTGGGGACGCGGCAGCGATTTCGCGGAAATCCGATTCAATCCGAAAAATCCCAATGTGGTGTTTGTTGCAAACACGGCTTCGTACAAATCCACAGACGGTGGCAAAACCTGGACGGGATTCAAAGGCGCGCCGGGCGGAGACGATTACCATCGCATCTGGATCAATCCCCAGACGCCGGACGTCATGTTGTTCGCTTCAGATCAAGGCGCGACCATAACCGTTAATGGCGGCGAAAGCTGGAGCAGTTGGTACAACCAGCCGACGGCGCAGATGTACCACGTCATCACCGACAATCGCTGGCCGTATTGGGTGTACAGCGGACAGCAGGAAAGCGGATCGGCAGCCGTGGCTTCGCGCGGAGATTACGGCGCAATCACTTGGCGTGACTGGCGAACGGTCGGCGTCGAAGAGTATGGGTATGTCGCGCCTGACCCGCTCAATCCTGATTTGATCTACGGCGGAAAAATCACCAAATACGATTGGAAAACCGGCCAGACGCAGAACATCGCCCCCGAAGCCACGCGTAGCGGCAAGTATCGGTTCTTGCGCACTGCGCCCGTCATCTTTTCGCCGGTGGATAACAAGACGCTTTATTTCGCAGGCAACGTGCTGTTCAAAACCTTGAACGGCGGCAACAGTTGGGAAGTCATCAGCCCGGATTTGAGCCGCGAGAAATACGACATTCCCGAAGTCATCGGAAAATATCGCACGCCGGATATGGCGACGATGGCTCGCCGCGGAGTGATTTACACCGTCGCGCCCTCGCACAAAGACATCAACACGATCTGGGCGGGAACCGACGACGGTCTGATTCACATCACGCGCGACGGCGGAGAGAATTGGGCAAATGTGACTCCGCCAGAATTGAAGTCTTGGATGAAAGTGTCGCTGATGGATGCTGGCCATTTCGATAACGACACGGCGTACGCGGCGATCAACACGCTGCGCATTGACGACCTGCGCCCGCACATTTACCGAACTCATGATGGCGGCAAAACCTGGAAGCACATCACCAATGGCATTCCCAACGGAACCATCGTCAACGTCGTTCGCGAAGACCCCCAGCGCAAAGGTTTGCTGTTTGCCGGAACCGAACAA
>DAOMFR010000009.1:0-33498 GCA_035429885.1 Blastocatellia bacterium | reverse complement strand
CGTCGTTCGCGAAGACCCCCAGCGCAAAGGTTTGCTGTTTGCCGGAACCGAACAAGCTGTTTACGTCAGTTTTGACGACGGCGAAAATTGGCAATCGTTGCGGCTGAACATGGCTGCGAGTTCAATCCGCGATTTGGTGATCAAAGATGATGACATCGTGGTCGGTACGCACGGACGCAGTTTCTGGATTCTGGACGACATCACTCCGCTGCGGCAGTTGACGACTGAAGTGGCGAATTCCGCTGCGCATTTGTACAAACCGCAAACCGCCGTTCGAGTCCGTCGCAGCAACAACACCGACACGCCCATCCCTCCCGAAGAGCCGATGGGGCAAAACCCGCCCGACGGCGCGATCATCAATTACTGGCTGAAAGCCGACGCCAAAGAAGTCACGCTGGAAATTTTGGGTCAGGCCGACCGAGTCATTCGTCGTTATTCCAGTTCGGACAAACCCGATGTGGTGGACCCCAAAACGCAGGCTTATCCGGAATACTGGTTCCGTGCGCCGCGCGTGTTGTCCAACAAAGCCGGAATGCAGCGATGGACCTGGGATTTGCGCTACACCTCGCCCGAAGGCTTTCCGCGTTCGTACCCGATGACCGCAATTTTGGGCGACACGCCTCCGCAACCGGACGGCCCGCTCGTCAGCCCCGGCACTTATCAAGTCCGCCTGACCGTTGACGGCAAAGTCTTCACGCAAAGCTTGACCGTAAAAATGGATCCTCGAGTGACCACGCCGCAAGCTGGTCTGGCGCAAATTCACGACGTTGCCATGCGCTGTTACGACGGCATCACCAAAGCGCGCGCCGCGCAAAGCCAGATTCGTAAGCTGCGCGATCAACTGGCGTCGCTCAAAGCCAAAGCCGGTTCCGGAGCAATTGCCGATGCCATCGCCGCGCTCGACCAAAAAGCTTCGGCGATTGAAGGCGCAGGCGGAGGCGGTCGTTTCGGCGGCGGAGGCCGTGGCGGAGGAGGCGGCGCTGCCAGCCTGTCGGGCATTGCCGGAGAACTGTATTCGCTGATGAATTTGGTGGATGACACCGATATGGTTCCAACAACGCAAGCCGTTGCCGCCACCTCCACCGCGCAACGAACCCTGGCCGATTTGCTGGGCCGCTGGGACGAGTTGAAGAGCAAAGACATCACCGCGCTCAACGACCAACTCCGCAAAGCGAATCTGCCTCCCATCGCCCTTTAGCCGGAGCGCGGACGTCCCCGTCCGCAACACAACAAAGCCGCGCAGCTTCCTTATTTTTCGTTGCGTTTATTCGCCAACGAAGGTAATGAAGCTGCGCACTTTTTTTATGGCGGACGGGGACGTCCGCGCTCCCGGTTTAAGAGGCATAGGAATGAACAAGCCAACAATCTTCATCAGCTACAGCCACAAAGACGAAGTCTGGAAAGACCGGCTGCGCCCGCACTTGCAAGCCCTGGAACTGGACGACCGCATCGTCGTTTGGGACGACCGCAAAATTGATCCGGGCACGACTTGGTCTCCTGAAATTGAGGCGGCAATCAACCGGGCGCGAGTGGCTGTTTGTTTGATTTCGCCTGATTACTTGGCTTCCAAGTTTTGCGTCAAAGAAGAAATTCCTGCCTTTCTCCGTCGCCGTGAAAACGAGGGGCTTGTCATCTTGCCCATTTTGATTCACCCGTGTTACTGGGAGCGACACGAATGGATAAGTAAAATTCAGATGTTGCCACGAGACGGCAAATCGCTTTCAGTAAATTTCAAAGACAAAGGCAAACGCAACCTGATCTTTACCGAAATTGCCAAACGGATTGATGGAATTATCGGCAACGCCAATTACCAGCCACCTGCGCCGCCTGCTCCGGTTTGGGCAATGCCGGAAAAGCTGGACACGTCGCGGTTGCCCATCACTGGCGGCGAGTTATTCGGTCGGCAAACGCAGTTGGAATTACTCGACGAAGCCTGGGATTCGGCGGCGACCAATGTCGTCAGCTTCGTGGCCTGGGGCGGCGTAGGCAAATCCACGCTGGTCAACAAATGGCTGGAACGGTTGGCCAAAGACAATTATCGCGGAGCCGAGCGCGTGTACGCCTGGTCGTTTTATAGCCAGGGAACCACCGAGCGCGCTACGTCGGCGGATTTGTTCATCAACTCGGCGCTGGAATGGTTCGGCGATGAAGACCCGACCGCCGGTTCTCCGTGGGACAAAGGCGAACGGCTGGCTCGGTTGATTCGCCAGCAGCGAACCTTGCTGTTGCTGGACGGAATGGAACCGCTGCAATCGTCAAACAAGTTCGAGCGCGGCAAGATCAAAGACCCGGCGCTCAGCGTACTGGTGACAGAACTGGCGCGCGAAAATCCCGGGCTGTGCGTCATCACGACGCGCGAACCAATCAGCGATTTGGATAACCGAAACGAAGCCGGGAAAGGGAGCGACTGGGTTCTTTCCATCCTCAATCCGTCCGCCGCACGCGGAGCCAATGCGGTGCAGCAGATCAATCTGGAACTCCTGTCGCCCGAAGCCGGACGCGCCTTACTTCGTTTTGGCGGAGTGCGCGGCACTGACGAAGAACTCGAACGCGCGGCGGAAAGTTTTGCCTGCCACGCGCTGGCGTTGAGCCTGCTGGCCGTGTACCTGCAAGATATTCCCGGCCATCACGTTTCTGCCGCCGAACAGATTCCCGACCTCGACATTCCCGAAGCCGAAGGCAAACACCCGCGCCGAATGATCGCTGCGTTTGAACGCAAGCTCGGCGAAGGGCCGGAACTTGAAGTCTTGCGGCTGCTGGGATTGTTTGATCGCCCAGCAGATGGCGCTTCGTTGGCTGCATTACGCAAAGCCCCAAAGATTCCCGATTTGACCGATCACATCGGCGAAGAAGCGGAGGCCGTTTGGCTGCGCGCGGTGCAGAAACTGCGAAAGCTGAAACTCATCGTCGAAGAAAGCCATCACGATCCCGAAGAATTGGACGCCCATCCGCTGTTGCGTGAACATTTTCAAGCGCAACTGCAAACCGAACGTCCGGTGGTTTGGCAAGCGGGCAATATATGCCTTTACGAACACCTGACACACACAACCAAAGAATTCCCTGACACTCTCGAAGAAATGCAGCCACTCCTTGCTGCCGTGATGCATGGTTGTGCTGGGGGCAAGTATCTGGAAGCACTTAATGAAATTTATTGGCGGCGAATTCAAAGAGGCGATAGGCATTTCAATTGGAACAATCTTGCCGCATTTGGTGCTGATCTAGCTGCGTTGCGAAGTTTTTTTGAAATACCCTGGGATCAGCCAGTAAGCGAACTTACCAAGTATCATCAAGGCTTTGCGCTGCACGAGGCAGGATTTGATCTCCGTGCTTTAGGAAGGTTAGACGAAGCGGCTAAGGCAATAACACTGGCAATGGAATTGGCTGTTTCGTTGGAAAGATGGGGAGATGCGGGCACTTCTGCATTCACCCTCAGCGAAATTACGTTAATTCTTGGCGACATTCCCCAAGCTCTATCTGTTGCACGACAAAGTTTAGAGTTGACTGATAAGAGTGGGGATGGTGTTCGGCGAATTACAAGTAGAGCAAGGATGGGAAATGCTTTGCATCAAGCTGGCAAACTAATGGATGCAGAGACAGTCTTTGAAGAAGCCGAAGCAATGGAAAAGCATTTTGACTCACAGCATCAGGTTCTCTATTCGACGAGAGGTTTTTATTACTGTGACTTATTGCTTCACTTGGGGAAATACCAGGAAGTGCAACTTCGAGCTGAGCAAACACTTGAGTGGGCAAAACAAGTAGGCGACCTTTTAAGTATCGGCTTGGATAACCTCTCTCTAGGGCTTGCCGCCTTACTTCAAGCGCAAAAAGAAGATTCCAGCGCTGTCTTTCAGGCAGCGGACTTTTTGAAATGTGCGGTTGAGGGGTTAAAAGAGGCAAGAACTGCGCATTACCTACCTCGCGGCCTGCTGGCGCGTGCGGAGTGGGCGCGAGTGGCAGAACAATTCGATCAGGCGCGCCGCGATTTGGCCGAAGCCTTCACCATTGCCGAACGCGGAGAGATGCGTTTGCACCTGGCCGATTGTTATCTGGAATTTTCTCGGCTGAGCCTGGCCACCGGCGACCGCGACTCGGCGCGCAAGGCTTGGGAGACAGCCAAAGCGATGATCGAAGAGATGGGCTACCATCGGCGGGATGGCGAAGTGGTAGAAATTGAAGCCCAGTTGTAGGTACGCACGCGCCCCCGCGTGCAGTCTCGGCTGGAAATACATCCCTTCCGGCAGGAGCAGGTCTTTCGCCACACCTGCACGCGAGGGCGCGTGCGTACCCATCTGATATATTTGTTTTATGCGAATACTTACACTCAACGTAAATGGAATTCGTTCGGCGACTACGAAAGGCGTGGTGGCTTGGCTGGCTGACAGCGGAGCCGATGTGATTTGCCTTCAAGAAGTGCGGGCGCTGCCTGCGCAGATTCCGCAGGAATGGCAATCGCTTGGCTATCACGCGGAATGGTATCCGGCAGATAAACCCGGTTACAGTGGCGTTGCCGTGCTCTCCAAAACCAAACCGAAAAAAGTCACGCGCGGCATCAACTCAGCATTCGACAATGAAGGCCGCGTGTTGCAGGCGGACTTTGGCAACGTCAGCGTGGTTTCGACCTACATTCCTTCGGGGACGAGCAGCCCGGAGCGGCTGGCAATCAAGCTGAAGTTCATGGATGAATTTCTGGCGCATTGTCAGCGGCTGCGAAAGAGCAAGCGCGAGTTTGTCTTTTGCGGGGATTTCAATGTCGCGCATCAGCAGATTGATCTGAAAAACTGGCGCAGCAATCAAAAGAACTCCGGCTTTTTGCCGGAAGAGCGCGAATGGCTGACGCGCTTTTTGGAAGTCGGTTACCACGACACCTTTCGCCATCTGGTTGGGCCGGAAGCGGTGCATTATTCGTGGTGGTCGAATCGCGGCAACGCTCGCGCAAACAATGTCGGATGGCGGCTGGATTACCATTTCACGACGCCGGGGCTGAACAAGGTGGCGCATTCGCCCATTATTCATGCTGACCAGTTTTTTTCCGATCACGCTCCGGTGGTGATTGATTACGAGGTTTAGCGGCCTCGATTGATATTAGGCTATCAGCCGCGACAATTTGGCTAATCCGCAGACTCGCGTTAAGCTGTCGATCGCACTCTTTTATATCCACCATCAAGCGAGACAAAAATATGCAAACACCTAAAACGTTGCGACGCGTTGTCGTCACAGGCATCGGTTGTGTCACTCCGATTGGCATCGGCAAAGATCAATACTGGCAATCCATCAGAAGCGGGCGCAGCGGCGTCGAGCGTATCACGCGCTTTGAAGCGGACGATTTGCCCGTGCAGATTGCCGCCGAAGTCAAAGATTTCAATTCAGACGATTTTATTGCTCCCAAAGACCGGCAACACGTTTCTCACGCCGTGGCGTACGCGATCGCATCGGCGGAACTGGCATTTGCCGACGCCGGGTTGAATCCGCGCGAAATGTCGCTGGACGAAAAGCGCGACATTGGCATTGTGCTGGGCAGCGGCGGAGCTTCACTGAGCTTCATCGAAAAACAGTATCGTTATTATTTCGGCAACGAAGCCAAGCGTGCCAGCATTTATACCGTTCCGACGGCGACGCCGGGTTCATTGCCTTCGGAGCTTTCGATGCCGTTTGGCATCAAAGGTTTCAGCCATCTGGTTTCCACCGGATGCACGTCCTCGACTGACGCAATGAATTACGCGGTGCAGAACATCGCGCTCGGACGAATCAATACCGTGTTGACCGGCGGAGTTGATGCTCCGTTGGCGCATAGCTTCATGCTGGGTTTTTGCATGCTGAAAGTGATGACGCCTTCCTGGAATCACGATCCGGCGCGCGGGTCTCGCCCGTTCAGCAAAGACCGCGACGGTTTCGTCATTGGCGAAGGCGGGTATCTGTTTGTGCTGGAAGAACTGGAACATGCCCAAAAACGCGGCGCGAAAATTTATGCGGAAATTCTAGGCTACGGTTCGACCTGCGACGCGCATCATCGCGTGCAACTGGACGAAAGCGGTGTGGAACCTGCGCGGGCGATGACGCTGGCGATGCGCGACGCCGGAATTGCGCCGGAAGAAGTGGATTACATCAATCTGCACGGAACTTCGACGAAGCTGAACGATCGCATCGAAACGCGCGCAGTCAAAAATGCCTTCGGGGATTTGGCGTACAAGATTCCGATGAGTGCGACCAAAAGCATGATCGGTCATCCGCAAGGAGCTTCAGGTGCGGCAGGCTTGATGGCGACCATTGGCGGCATCAACCACGGTTTTCTGCCGCCAACCATCAACCTGGACGAAGCCGATCCGGAATGCGATCTGGATTACGTCGCGAACGTGACTCGCCCGGCGGATATCAGAATCGCAGTATGCAATTGCATTGGTTTTGGATCGAAGAACTCTGCGCTGGTCGTGAAACGGTTCGAGGCGTAAGGTCGGGAACAGCCGACAGGATTTACAAAATTTACGGGATTGCATCGGAGGTCCGTTCAATCCTGAAAATCAGGTAAATCCTGTCGAAGTTTTTTAGTTGGGCTTGGTTGCGTAATTCAGCGCCATGATACCGCCGCCGAACACACGAAAGCCGGTTTCAGTAAACCCAATGCGGTTCATGATGTCTTGAACTCCGTGCTGTCCGGGATACCGCTTCAAACTTTCTGGGATGTAGCGGTAAATGTCGGCATCGCCATGCATCAGAATGCCTGCCAGCGATCCGGTGACAATCAGATAATTCAGATACAACCAGCGATAAATCCGATTGTCCGGCTGAGCGAAATCCAGCGAAATCAATCGTCCGCCGGGTTTCATCACGCGCTTGATTTCCACTAGCGCCAGTTCGACATCCGGCACGTTTCGCAGCGCGTACCCGCAAGTCACAAAATCGAAGGAGTTGTCGGGAAACGGCATTTTCATAATGTCGCCGAGCTGGAAGAACACATTGTTAACGCCTTTTTCCTGGCGTTTCTTGTTGGCGATTTCGATCATACCTGACGTGATGTCCAGACCGGTGGCGTCTCCCGAAGGCAGTTTTTCTCCGAGCGCGAATGTGATGTCGCCGGTTCCACAGGCCAAATCCAGCGCTCGTTCATTGCCTTTAGCATTGAGCATTTCGATCAGCTTGCGCTTCCAGCCGCGATCCATGCCGTAGGAAAAAAAGACTGTGAAGAAATCATAGCGCGGAGCGATGATCTCGAACATCTGTGTGACGTAACCTTGCTTTTTCTCTTTGGAAGAAATGTGTTCTTCCAGATTCGGTTTCGGGGACATAAAATTTATTCGCTTTCTGGTTTGAAGAGTTGTGAGACAGCGGCAATAAGGTAAACCGCAAATCTCCGGCTGTAAACCGGCGAGCCGCAAACTTAATTTTGGGGATGGCAATTATGACTACTGAAGAAGTGCTGACAATTTTTGAAGAAAACCAGGCATTGCTGAAAGGCCACTTTTTGCTCAGTTCTGGACTGCACAGTTCGCGTTATTTGCAATGCGCGCTGGTGTTGCAGCATCCAACCGTTGCCGAAAAGCTATGCGCTGAATTGGCGGCAAAGGCGAAAGCCGATGCCAACATTGGTCAGATTGATCTGGTGATTGCGCCTGCGCTTGGCGGAGTATTTGTTGCTCACGAAGTTGCACGCGCTTTGGGAGTGCGCGCCCTGTTTACTGAGCGGCAGGAAAAAACGATGACGTTGCGCCGTGGGTTTTCGATCCGGCCGGGTGAACGCTGTCTGGTGGTTGAAGATGTGGTGACGACAGGCGGCTCCACGCGCGAAGTGATGGAAGTCGTTGCGGCTTTGGGCGGCGTAACCGTCGGAGCCGGTTCGCTGATTGATCGCAGTGGCGGCGCTGTGGATTTGGGCGTGCCCAGGCATGCGCTGGCTGTGTTGGAAGTTCCGACGTATAAGCCGGAAGAATGCCCGATGTGCAAAGAAGGTTCGACAGCCATCAAACCCGGCAGTCGCCAATAAACGGCGATTGCCCCTGTCAACAGGCGCTTTAACGTGTGGCTGGCAGTGAAACCCCCGCCGTTCCACGTGAAAACAGCTACGCTCCTAAAATCGCCTGTGCTGGCTTGGGTTAAATTGCTGTCAAGCGCATCGGCATAAATCGTTTGCCGCAAAATATTGTGCTTGGTTTTTTAGGCTGGCCCAAGATATCGAATCGGGCCTGTGAGCCGACGATAAGCAGTGATTTCAGGCGAATCTGGCTTGAAGTTGCAGGCTTTGGACGCTGATTTTGTTTATTTTCAATGGTTTCTGGTGGAAGACTTCAGGAAATCTCTTAGAGAATCCAGGCTGAAGCGGGAAAAGTGCAGGCGAGCGGTTGAAACGGAATTTCCCCGCTCGCCTGTTGTCGTCTTCATTGTTTTCATCGGTCAGCGGAAAGTTCTCATTAGACAGGTGTGACAAGAGTGAACCGGCTTGAGTACAGCCCGAAAGTCGGACTTGAGTCGTCAAAATCAGCCTTCATTCCTAGCCGTACTCAAGGCCAGTTGTGAGTCCTGATGAGCAGGACTAAGATGCGCGCAGCTTTGACCGTGAAGGGAACCAACTGACGGCGAATTGCGCGACCAATCCATAAATGCCGCCGGCTAAATCCCGACTGATCTCCGCTGCGTTTGGACATTTAGCGAAACAGGAAGCTGTAAGTCTTCAAGAAATCATCAAAATTGACTGAGCGGTTTCCAAGCGACTTGCAAGCGGGTTCCCAAGCCGATTCCAGGGTTGGTTATGAGTAAGCAAATCAAGCAGTTATACGAATTTGGCCCGTTTCTTTTGGATGCGGAGGAGAAATTGTTGATGCGCGAAGGGCGCACGGTTCCGTTGCCACCGAAGGTGTTCGACACTTTGTTGGCGCTGGTCGAAAACCGTGGGCGAATCGTCGGCAAAGAGGAATTGATGCAATTGCTCTGGCCTGAAACCTTCGTCGAAGAAAGCAATTTGACTCAAAACATCTCGCAGCTTCGCCGCGCGCTGGGTGATGGAAACGGCGATGGCCAGTTCATTGAAACCATTCCCAAACGAGGGTATCGGTTTGCCGTCAGTGTGCAACTTGTCGGGCAAGCAAGCGCCGCTTTGGGATTTGCCACAAATGGTCACGCGCAGAGCGCAGATGGCACGAACGACACAGTTTCGTTGTCCGCGAAGCAGGTCGAAATCGCGCCGGAACCGTTGAACCGTAAGCGATTATGGGCGACATTCGGATTGCTGGCGGTCAGCTTGGCGATCGTCGGCTTGGCAATTTACATCGCATATCGCCGCTCAAACAATCACGGCAAGATTGCGTTTCGGCAAATCAGCCCCGTGAAACTGACAACTTCGGGCAAAGCAATGCAATCGGCAATTTCACGCGATGGCAAGTATGTCGCGTATGTCGTCGAAACCGGAGATTTGCAGAGCCTGTGGGTCAGGCAAGTGGCTACAGACAGTGCAACTCAAATCGTTGCGCCGACCGAAGTCACCTTTGCCGGAGTGACGTTTTCGCCGGATGACAATTTCATTTACTACGTTGCACATCCACGCAACGGCGAGGCCGGGTTGCTGATCGGCAAGCTGTTTCAAGTCCCGTTGCTTGGCGGCATTCCGCGCGAGTTGATGACTGACGTGGATGGGCCAGTCACGTTTTCTCCTAATGGCCAATACTTCGCATTTGTCCGCAATGCTCCACGACAACACGAAGCTTCGTTAATCATTGCCAAGCTCGATGGTTCTGAGGACCGCAAACTGCTGACGAAAAAACGACCGGAAGTTTTATCTATGCTTGGGCCTGCCTGGTCGCCGGACGGGCGCGTCATTGCGTGCGGAGTGATGACGTTGATGCCCAGTGATTCCGTCGCACAGGTTTTGGCGGTAAATATCGAAGACGGTTCCGCGCGACCGATTGGCGAACAAACCTGGTCAAACATCGGTCAGGTCGCGTGGCTGGGAGATGGCAGCGGAGTCGTTTTCAATGCCTGGCGGCGGACTTCGGCAGTGTATGGCGATCAGCTTTACCTGCTGACTTACCCGAAAGGCGAGACGCGCCGCGTAACCAACGATATGACCAGTTACGACGGTGTTGGCATCAACGCCGATTCCAGCTTGTTAGTGTCGCGGCGTTCAGATCGGGTTTCGAGCATTTGGATCGTTCCGGAAGTTGGTACCCAGTTTGACGCAAGTCATGCATCGCAGATCAAGTCTGGGTTTGGTGACAATTACAGCGAACGCTTCGGCCTGGATTGGACGCCGGACGGCCGGTTGATTTTCTCCGCGCACGCCAGCGGCAATCTGGATGTGTGGAGCACCACCATTGACGGCAAGCAACAGCGCCAGCTTACACGTGATCCCCAAACAGATTTTATGCCGGTCGTTTCTCCAGATGGCCATTACATTGTTTTCGTCTCCGAACGGACAGGAAGCGCGTGCATCTGGCGAATGGACGCCGATGGCAGCCATCCAAAACAACTGACCAACGGACGGGGAGATGTTTTTCCGACCTTGTCGCCGGATGGGCAATGGGTGGTTTACAGCTCCTCGACCACAGGCAAGACCGCGCTTTGGAAAGTTTCGATTGATGGCGGCGACGCGATTCAACTCAGCCAAAAGCTGATGTGGCGTCCGACCATTTCTCCGGACGGCAAATGGATCGCTTGTTTGTATCAGGATGAAAACGTCCTCGGCAACAAAATTGCTTTGTTGCCATTTGAAGGTGGCGAACCGATGGTTTTGGAGAAAATGTCGCTGCCGGAACATTCGCTGATGCGTTGGTCGCCGGATGGCCGCTCACTGACTTACATTGCCACGCAAAACGGCGCAGCGAACATCTGGAGCCAGCCGATTGAGGGTGGCCAACCGCGACGGTTGACCAACTTCACTTCAGACCAAATTTTCCGCTTTTCATGGTCGCGCGACGGCAAATCGCTGGCTTGTGAACGCGGAATGGTGATTAACGACGCAGTTTTGATCAAAAGCATTTTGCCTGAATGAATTATCGAATCACGCTGGCTTACGACGGAACGGAATACTGCGGCTGGCAATTCCAGCTTGGGTTGCCGACGATTCAGAACATATTGAATGCCGCAGTGGATAAACTGGAAGGTGCGCCCGTCACGCTTTTTGCCGCCGGACGAACCGACGCAGGAGTTCATGCCGAAGGGCAAGTGGTTTCTTTCCGGCTGACCAAAGAATGGAACGGCAACTATTTGCGGAATGCGATCAACGGAAATTTGCCGCGCGACATTCGCGTGGTGGAAGCTTCGGTCGCGCCAGACAATTTTCATGCGCGCTTTAATGCCTCAATCAAAACGTACCGGTATCGAATTTTTGCGTCCGAAGTGATGAACCCGCTTTGGATGCGATATGCCTGGCATTACCCGTATCGGTTTGAACTGGAAAAGATGATTGAAAACTCGCGGGCGCTGATTGGCACGCACGATTTCACCGCGTTCACGGTAGCCGATTGCGTCACCAGAACCCGTGTGCGAACGATCACGGATATACGAATTGAAAACGACGACAGACTCGTCACGCTCTATTTTTCCGGCAAGGGGTTTTTGCGCTATCAAGTGCGAACAATGGTCGGCGCGTTGGTTGAAGTTAGCCGAGGACGTTTAGTCACGGATTCGATGGCAGAGTTGATTGAACGCCGGGATCGTATGCTGGTTGGCGCTTCTGCTCCGGCTCATGGGTTGACGCTTTTGAAAGTCGAGTATTAGTATTCGTCGCCGGTCGCTAGAGGACATTTCAACGTTGGCACTCAACTGAGTCATAAGTCGTAAAGAAAATCCCCATCACCAGTGCGCAAAGCTGTACGGATTATGACAGCAAGCAGGCAGTTCCACGCCTGTGACGGCAAACTACAATGCTTCAAGATTTTTCAGGACAGATTGAGTCAGGCTCGCGTGAAGAGCAGTTGCTCAAACAAATTGACTTCAACCGCTTGCCGCGCCACATCGCGATTATCATGGATGGCAATGGCCGGTGGGCCAATCGCCGTTTTTTGCCACGCGTCGCCGGACATCGTGCCGGTGTCGAAGCTGTGCGTTCGACGGTTGACACCTGTGCGCGGCTGGGAATTGGCGCTCTGACGCTGTATGCCTTTTCCGTCGAAAACTGGAAACGCCCTCCCTTTGAAATCGAAGCGCTGATGACTTTTTTGAAAGAGTATCTGCGCAAAGAACTCGACAACATTCATAAAGAAAACATTCGCTTTCAAACCATTGGCCGGATGAACGAACTGGACGAATCCGTTCAGTTTGAACTGCGCTCGGCGATTCACAAAACTGCCAACAACACGGGAATGATTCTGAATGTGGCGCTGAATTATGGTGGCAGGGTGGAACTGGTGGACGCATTTCGCAAGTTAATGGGCGTTTGCGAAAGTGAAGGCCGCTCTCCGGAATCCATTACCGAAGCCGATATCTCGCGTTATCTCTATACTTCCGATTTGCCTGATCCTGATTTGCTGATCCGCACCAGCGGAGAAATGCGTGTCAGCAATTTTTTGTTGTGGCAGATTGCGTATTCCGAAATTTATGTCACTGACACGCTGTGGCCGGATTTTCGCCGTCCCGATATTTTCACCGCCATCCTGGATTATCAAAAGCGCGACCGCCGTTTTGGCGGATTGAGCGAAAAGCGTCTTGCCGTGGTCAATGCCTCCTAATCAGGGAATAGGAAATGGGAGTTAGAAGATCGGAACTCCAACGCACCCAACCCCTGATTCCCAACCCCCAACTCCTGAGAATTTATGGCTCGTGTTCTTACTGCAATAATTTTTCTGCCGATTTTATTTTCTGCCTTGTGGCTTGGTTCGCCAATCTGGTTTGCCGCGATGGCTGGACTCGCCATTTTGCTTGGTCTTTATGAGTATTACGCGCTGACCAAATCAAGCGGACAAGTTCAAGGAATGATCGCGGCGCTGGCAATCCTCGCCGCTTTTTATTTTCATCGGCACGAATTGGTGCTGGCGATTGTATCCGCATTTGTCATCGTCGAGCTGCTGGTTCAGCTTTACAGCAATTCTGATAAAGACGATTTCGGTCACGTGCTGGCCGATGCCGCCGTCAGAGTTTTTGGTGTTTTGTATGTGGCGGTGCTTGGTGGGTACATTGTTGCTCTGACAGTGATTGAAAGCCCGATTCAAAAATTGCCTGCGAAATTGCTGACGCTGTTTTTCATCGTTGTCTTTGCCGGTGACACCGGAGCCTATTACACAGGGCGGTCGCTCGGTCGTCACAAGCTGGCTCCCAAAGTTAGTCCAGGGAAAACGATTGAAGGCTTGATTGGCGGATTGGCGGGAAATGTCATTGCGGCACTGATTGCTCATTACTGGTTTTTCCCGGAGCTGAAGCTTGAACACGCGATTCCGCTGGCGATTGTGATGGGATTATTGGGCGCGACCGGCGATTTGTGCGAATCCATGCTCAAACGTGGTGCGAAAGCTAAAGACGCCGGGAAGTTGATTCCCGGGCACGGAGGTTTACTGGATCGACTGGACAGCATGCTGTTCAATGCGCCGCTACTTTTTTATTTTTACGTGGTTTTTTTGCAGTAGACAGGAATCAATGGATCAGGTTCATTCATTAGTCCGGTAATCACAACTTTATGAAACAGATCGCAATTTTAGGTTCGACTGGCTCGATTGGCTGCAACACCTTGCGTGTCATAGAAGCCTTCAAGGGCGAATTTGGCGTGGCGGCTCTCGGAGCAGGCTCGAATGTCGAATTGCTGGCTGAACAAGTTGAGCAGTTCCGCCCGCGTCTGGTTTCGGTCAGTGATGAAGCCAGCGCAGACCAATTGCGCCTTGAATTAAAGAAACGTGGAGTCATTGATCCGCCAAAGATCGCCATCGGCGTGGATGGGTTGAGCGAAGTCGCCACGGTGGATGGAGCCGAAATTGTGATTGGTGCTGTGGTTGGAGCCTTAGGGTTGCTGCCAACTTATCGAGCCTTGGAGTTGGGCCGAAGAGTCGCTCTGGCGAATAAAGAGACGCTGGTGGTTGCCGGCGAGTTGATGACCAAAGCGGCTGAAAAGTCCGGGGCTGAACTATTGCCTGTGGACAGCGAACATAACGCGCTTCATCAATGCTTGCGCGGCGAAAAACGGCATGAGCTAAAACGACTGGTTTTGACTGCTTCGGGTGGCCCTTTCAGAAACGCGAGCAGGGAAGAAATCGAACAAGCGACTCCGGCTCAGGCGCTCAAGCATCCCACCTGGCGGATGGGCGCAAAGATCACGATTGATTCGGCTACGCTGATGAACAAAGGGCTGGAAGTTATCGAAGCGCGTTGGTTATTTGATTGCTCGGCTGACGAAATTGACATCGTCGTGCATCCGCAATCAGTTGTGCATTCGATGATTGAGCTGATTGACGGTTCTATCATGGCGCAACTTGGCGTCACCGATATGCGCCACGCAATTCAGTACGCGCTTACTTATCCGGATCGCCGCCCAAATCAATTACCTCCCTTGGATTTGGCCACGCTCAGCAAGCTGGAGTTTTTTTCGCCGGACACCGAAAAATTCCCTTGTCTCAATCTCGCTTACCGAGCATTGAGGGCAGGAGGCACAATGCCTGCGGTTTTAAATGCCGCCAACGAAGTTGCGGTTGCTGCTTTCCTGGACGAAAAGATCAAGTTCGGAGACATTCCAAAATTGATTGAGTCGGCATGCAATGCTCACACCGTTCAGATAGCCTCGAGTCTGGATGCGGTTCTCAACGCCGATAAATGGGCACGCGAGTGGGTGAAAAGCCAGATCAATCAGGAACAATCGGCTGCCCCATCAAGTTTTTAGGTTTATTGATATTGTCGGCAACGACTGGGAGAAAAGTACGCCTAAAAGGAGAAAGGGCTTAACAACGCCTCACTCGTTGTTAAGCCCGTATGCGAACTTCTTTACGGAAGGATTATGGTGATCCGAAATTGTTGCCCTCAAGTATCCTCACCATACCTCAGGGCGATGACCACCGTAGTTTTGCAGACTACACGCCCAAGTTTTTAGAAAGTTCCATTCTGTTCCAGAAAAACTTTTATCTTCACATGGGCAGTAAACGCGTTTCTCCCCATGAAAGGGCATAGGGCGAAACAAAATTCTGCAGAGAGAGTCATCAAAGATTTTTTTTCAAAAAAATCACAAACATCTTGGAACCTTGTCGGTGGCCGTGCGTTTACCTGCCCAAGAAAGATGATTGGTAATGGTTGAATATAGTGAGGATATTCAACAAGCTTTCAAGCCAGCTTTTACTAATCATCAGAAATTCTTGTGTGTATCGCATTTAAGGCTCAAGGTGAGTGAGGCACCTTGAGCCTTTCTCCTTTTTGAATTCCTTTTTTTCATCATTCATCGTCAAAAGGCTCGGCAAAAAGAGTTGTCGAAGGTATTTTTTCTATCTCCGAAGATTTTTCTGTGGGTCTGAATTCCTATTGAATATAATCTGCCCGCTTCAAAAAAACGCCCATCAGGGCAATCCAATTATCCCGCCCCGAACTGATTTCCGAAAAAGGATGCCGTATGCTGAAAGTTTATTGGCTGGTGACGGCGAGTGCGCTTCTGTCACTTTCTGCGGTGACAGTTCCTGGTCATACTTACACAACTCTTTTTCCTCCAACGGGATTTATTACGGAACGCCTTTCCACGGCAGAGCTTGAGAAATGGAAATCCATTGAGCGAGTCGTTTTTGCAGAAAACATTGAAAGACAGCCGTCACATCCCACCTTACGAAATCTTTGGCAATGGATTGAAACCAGCGGGCACACGGTTTACATCGAATTTATCCAATTGCGCGGAGGAACCAGTTGTACTGCTGGACTTTTCCTGATTGAAAGATTTGATCCCTTGGGAAACCATCACATCGCTGTGGTTAAGCTGAATTTGGACAGTATTAACCAAGCTTATGTCGGCCCGGAAACTACTAAGGAAAATGGCTTTATACCGTTTATGGGGTTAGAAAAAGAGGAACGTTATGCAGAAGTCTTAGGCCATGAACTTTCTCACGCCGTTCACATTCTTACCGATCTGGATCGGGCGCGTTTGGTAGAAGAGTCCATTCAGGAAACCAACCAAAGGTTGTTGGCTTTTCATCGGCGGCGAAAATCCTCAGGAATGGGAGCTGATTTGAAACATCGCCTGTTCAAACGAGACGCTCTGTTGAAGTCGCTGGAAAACCAAGCCGAGGAGATGGAAAAAGTGGTTTGGCGGGAGCTTTCCTCCAAACCACTTTCAGCTTCGCATCAAGCGGGCAGAAAATAAAAAGTCAGGCCCAAAATGGTGTAAACAGCCAGCAGCAGCACACCTTCCATCCAGTTTGACTCGCCATCCTGTGCAATCAAGGCGACCACCAGAACGGACACCGAAATCGCGACGACTTCAAGAGATGAAAAAATCAGATCCATTGGTTTGCCAAACGCATAGCTGGCAAAAACCAGCACCGGAGCGACAAACAAGGCCACTTGCATGCTGGAGCCAATCGCGATGTTGATCGCCAAGTCCATCTTGTTTTTAAGTGCTACCAAAACCGCAGTGGAATGTTCGGCGGCGTTTCCGATGATTGCGACCAAAATCACGCCAACGAAAATTTGCGTCAAGCCGAGTTCATGCGACGCTGCTTCAACTGCTCCGACCAAAAATTCGCTCATGACCGCGACCAGAATCGTGGCACCCAGCAAGATGGAAATGGATTTGGTTTGGCTCCAACCGTGCGTGCCGATGGCTTTCTGTTCCTCCGCGTCATCTACGCCGCCTGTGTATAAATGCGAATGAGTTTTCAAGGTAAACACCAAGCTCAACGCATAAGTAATGATCAGAACAATGGCGATTTCCAGGCTGAGGTCGTGCTCAGCCGTGGGGTTGTTTTTGACCAGCAAGTGATAAACCGCAGGCATCAACAAGCCAACTGCCGACAACGCCAACATCGTGGAACCCAACATCGCTGCCGTTTTATTGAACACTTGCCGAGGATGTTTCAAACCGCCAACCACGACGCTCAGGCCAAGCACCAGCAAAATATTGCCGATAATCGAGCCCGTGATCGAAGCTTTGACGACTTCATATAAACCTTTATGCAACGCCATTAGAGCAATAATCAGTTCCGCTGCATTTCCAAACGTGGCGTTCAGTAATCCGCCGATGCCTTGTCCCAGTTTTTCGGCCAGGTGTTCCGTTGCCCGTCCCATCCAACCTGCCAACGGAACGATGGCGAGCGCCGATACGACAAAGATGGCAATTGGGTTCGCGTGCATGAATTCCAATATGGCCGCGATTGGCACAAAGATCAGAAACCAGTTGAGCAGATTTTCGGGTGAAAATAATTTTTTTAGCATAAGAGCATCAGCTTGAGCAGTCCGGCACATATCGGAGTTGGGCAACTCCGCCGAACGCTCAGCCAGAATTTTTCCTTTCGTATTGGTTTACGCGTTGCAATGAAACGCGCGGATTATAGAAACCGAGCTTGCGTTAGTAAAACTGGCTCGTTGCTTTTTCATCGTTTTGCCGATGGTGATTTGTTTGTTAAGCTTCATTCCGTCATAGAACTCCCCTAAAAGAACTCAATTCGATGAATTGGAAGGAGATCAATATGCGTAAATTATTTATTCCGAATCGCTTTGCTCTTTTGGTTGCCAGCTTGATGTTGGCTGTAATTGTCGTAAATACGAACGGCTTTGGCCAAACCAGATCGAAAACTACGACCAAACGCAAAACGGTCAAGCCTGCGACTGTCAAACAGGCAAGCATTCCTCGCGGGACCCAAATGAAGATTCGTTTGGAAACCGCGATTGACACCAAAGAATCCAAAGACGGTGACCGGTTTTCCGCAGTCGTCCTGACGCCGAGCCAGTATGCAGACGCAACTGTCGAAGGTCACGTCGCCAAAATCGAAAAATCCGGCAAGCTGACCGGCAAAACTGAATTGTCGCTGGCCTTCGATCGCATCAAGCTTCGCTCCGGTGAAAGTCTGGCGTTCGACGCGCAGGTTATCGAAGTCATCGGCGAAAAATCCGCCAAGAAAGTCGACGAAGAAGGCAACATCGAAAGCGGCAGCAAAGGCAAAACCACTGCGATACGATCTGGCGGTGGCGCGGCAGCCGGTGCGGTTATCGGCGCTATCGCGGGTGGCGGCAAAGGCGCAGCTATCGGCGCGGCGATTGGCGGAGCCGCCGGAGCCGGTTCCACTTACATTCAAGGCAGCAACAAAGTGAAACTCGACGCGGGGACGGAGATCGTCATCAAATCCACCCGCTGATTGAAATCTGAACGATGAATGATGAATGATGAATAGAAGTGAAAGTTCATCATTCATCGTTCATTGCTCATCATTCCTCATGAACCTCGAACGTTATTCCCGCCAAATCCTTTTTTCCGGCATAGGCAAATCAGGTCAGGAACGATTGGTTGCCAGTCACGCAGTCATCATCGGTTGCGGTGCGCTTGGCTCAATGCAGGCCGAAATGCTGGCCCGCGCTGGAGTGGGAAAGCTGAGGTTGATTGATCGGGATTTCATTGAAGAATCGAATCTGCACCGACAGGTTATGTTTGAAGAGCGCGATGCTGCCGAGCGATTGCCCAAAGCTGTCGCCGCTGCTAATCGTATCGCACGCATCAATTCCGACGTTCAGGCGGAAGCTGTTGTCAAAGACGTCAACTATTCCAACATCGAAGAGTTGATTCGCGACGCCGATGTTGTGTTGGATGGTGCGGACAATTTTGAAGTTCGTTATTTGCTGAACGATGCCGCCGTGAAGTTGGGCAAAACGTGGATTTATGGCGCGGCTGTCGGAGCATACGGCGTGCAAATGACAATTCGTCCGGGCCAAACGCCATGTTTGCGATGCGTGTTTTCCGAAATGCCGCCGCCGGGAACTTCGCCGACCTGCGACACCGCAGGAGTCGTGTTGCCGATCATTGCTACCATCGCATCCTATCAAGTCGCCGAAGCGATCAAGGTTTTGACCGGTCAGTTCAATAAACTGCACGGTTCGTTGCTGCAATTCGATCTATGGCAAAACACGTTCACGAAATTAAAGATGCGAGAACGAACCGCTGATTGTCCGACTTGTCAGCAAGGCCGGTTTGAATTTCTATCCGCTCGCGCAGGCCAGCTGGTGACATCATTGTGCGGACGTAACTCTGTCCAGATTACGCCTGCGGTTGCTCATCAAATTGATCTGGTCGCACTGGCCGACCAACTCCGCGATGTCGGCGAAATCAGCCACAATCGTTATTTGTTGAAGCTGAAGACCGGCGAGCACGAAATTACTGTCTTCGCCGACGCGCGCAGCATTATCAAAGGCACGGATGATTTGGCTGTTGCTCGCACGCTGTACGCCAGATACATAGGAGCTTGAATGAGTCTTGAAGTTGGGATCGTCAAACAAATCTTTCGCTACCCGGTGAAATCCATGGCCGCAGAATCGCTGGAAAGCTGCGCTCTGGGGTGGCACGGGCTGGAAGGCGACCGCAGATTCGCGTTTCGCCGCATGGAAGATTCTGGCGGATTCCCCTGGTTGACGGCTGGCCGTCTGGCATCGTTGATTCGCTACCAGCCGTTTTGGATTGAGAATGGCGCAGACGCTACACCGGTTTTGCATGTTCGCACGCCCAACGGTAAAGAGTTTGAAGCCAGCAGCGAAGCTTTGCGCGCTGAAATTGCCGAAGCGTACGGAAAGGACGTGCAAATAATGCAGTTTAAACATGGCATTTTTGACGAAGCGTCTGTCTCGTTGATTAGCTTGGGCACGATTTATGGCTTGGGAATCGAATGCGGGAAATTACTGGATATTCGCCGGTTTCGCCCAAACCTCTTGATTGAGTTTCTGACCGGGGAACCATTTGCCGAAGACCAATGGGTTGGCCAAGTTCTTCAATTTGGATCGGACGAAGGGCCGGAAATCAGCATTACGTTGCGAGACGTGCGTTGCGCGATGCTCAACCTTGACCCTGACACTGCCGAAAGTGATCCGGTTGTTTTGAAATCCGTGGCTCGTGTGAATGAAGTTTGCGCGGGTGTGTATGCCACGGTAACCAAAACCGGTACGGTATCTGTCGGTCAAAAACTGTTTGTGAAATCACTCTGAAGGGCTTTGTTTTTGAATGCCGAAAACTGAAATCATCGTACCTGCTTCCACCTCGAATCTTGGCGCAAGTTTCGATACGTGTGGATTGGCTTTGTCGCTGTATCTGCGGTTGGAAGTCGAACCGCTCGACGGAAAGTTTGAAATTATTCCGACTGGCGAAGGCGCGGAAAAAGTGCCGCTCGACGAATCAAACTTGATGTTGCGCGCGGCGCTGTTTGCCGCTGAAGCTCGTCGCCAGAAATTGACGGGCGCTCGCATTCGCGTGGATAGCCAGATTCCGCTGGCGCGCGGGCTTGGCAGCAGCAGTTCGGCAATCATCGCCGGGCTTTCGATTTACGAAGCTTTAAGCGGCGACAAGCTGGAGCAAGCGGACTTTTTCGATTTTGCACTGAACTTCGAAGGCCACGGAGACAATCTGGCTCCGAGCACGTTGGGTGGATTGGTTGTCGCTGTCGTGCAAGAACGCACGGATTACGCGGGCAACGAACGCCGCTCGCTGCTGACCGTTAAACGGCACTGGCCAGAAGAAGTCAAAATTGTCATCTGCATTCCTGATTTCGAAATGGAAACCGCCAAGATGCGTGCTGTGCTGCCGCAAATGACTACGCGGCACGATGCGATTTATAACCTGCAACGCGCCGCGCTGTTGCAAGCCGCGCTGGCCGAAAAGCGGTTTGATCTGATCAACGAAGCGTTGCGCGACCGATTGCACCAACCGTATCGCGCGCCGCTCGCTCCGGGGATTTCCGAAGTGCTGCGATTGAATGATGAAGCGCACAAGTTTCCGGGTTTACTCGGCGCGGCCATCAGCGGAGCCGGATCAACGATGATCGCCTTTGTCACAGACAACGGCGACGCCATCGCCGAAGAGATGGTTCGCCGGATCGAATCCAAAGGCGCTAAGGCGCGCGCCCTGCAAGTCACGGTGGACAATCGTGGGCGACAAATGGCTTAAGCCGGAGCGCGGACGTCCCCGTCCGCCAAAGAACATTTTTTAGAAGGAGAAATTCACCACAATGAACCCATTCGATCTCTCAGACCGCGTTGCCATTGTCACCGGAGGCAACGGAGGCATCGGACTCGGAATGGCTCGCGGATTGGCGAATGCGGGCGCAGCAGTTGTTGTCGCCGGTCGCAACGCAGAGAAAACCGCCGCCGCCGTGGCTGCGCTGGAATCTTTCGGAGCCAAAGCTGCCGCCGTCGAAGTCAACGTCACCGATCAGGCTTCGTGTCAGGCGATGATTGCTTTTGCGGTGGAAAGCTTTGGGCGGCTGGACATTCTGGTCAACAACGCTGGCACGAACATCCGCAAACAGCCGACCGAATACTCGCTGGCCGAATGGCATGAAGTTCTGGAAACCAACCTGACCAGCGCGTTCGTGTGCGCGCAAGCCGCTTACCCGGAAATGAAACGCGCAGGCGGCGGCAAAATCATCAACATCGGTTCGATGATGTCCATCTTCGGAGCGTCGTTCGCCGTGCCTTACGCTGCCAGCAAAGGCGGCATCGTCCAAATGACCAAAGGGCTGGCGACCGCCTGGGCCAAAGATAATATTCAAGTCAATGCCGTGCTGCCCGGCTGGATTGACACTGATCTGACTCGCAAAGCACGCGAACAAGTCAAAGGACTTCACGAACGAGTGCTGGAACGCACACCATCAGGTCGCTGGGGCATTACCGAAGACTTCGCAGGCATCGCCGTTTTCCTTTCCAGCCCGGCTTCGGATTTCATCACGGGCACTGCAATTCCCGTGGATGGCGGGTATTCTGTGCAGGGATAGTAGATACCTTTATGTCATCACTCTCAAAAATTCCGGCAGGCGTGCAGTACTTCTTCGACGACGAAGTGCGGTTGCGGCGTTCGGTGGAAACTCGCGCGATGCGAGTATTCGCCGGGTGGTCGTATGACGAGATCATTCTGCCGATCTTCGATTATCACGATTTGTTTGCGCGCGGAATGGGCGCGGAAAAAGCCGAAGCGACTTATCGTTTTGTGGACCGCGACGGAGCTTTGCTGGCGTTGAGGCCGGAACTGACTTCGCTCGTGGCGCGAACGGTGGCGACTCGGTTTTTGAAGCGCGAGCGTCCGATCCGGCTGTGCTATTCCGGCGAAGTCTTTCGCTATGACGATCCTGCGGAACATGCGGCGCGCGAATTTCATCAGCTTGGCGTGGAGCACATTGGCGAGCCGGACATTGTTGCTGATCTGGAGGTCTTGCTGGTTGCGGCAGAAGTCTTGACGGCGTTGGGGCTGAAAGATTTTCGCATCGCGCTTTCGCACGTGGATTTTTTCAGCGGCGTGGCGGACTTCTTGAAATTGGACGCTGTGGGCAGAGCGCAACTGCGGCAATTGATTGATCGGCGAAACAGTTTGGCGCTGGCGGAATTTCTGCAGGCTGTCGCTCCGCAAATCGAACAGGCTCGGCGCGATGAATTTTGCCGGCTGACCCAAATTGCTGGCAAAGAAGACGCCATCGAACGCGCTCGGCAAATTCTGCTCAATGAAAAATCCCGTGCTGCGGTGGAGCATCTGGCGCAGATTTATTCTGCGTTGACGGCGCTGGGGCTCAGCGACCATTTCGACATTGATTTGGGCGACACCGGCGTTCAGGAGTATTACACCGGTCTGACATTCAAAGTGTTCGTGCCTGGGTTGGGCGTCGAAGTTGGCAGCGGTGGCCGTTACGACAATTTGATTGCCAACTTTGGCCAGTCTGAGCCTGCGGTAGGTTTTTCATTCGCGCTGGATGGGTTGGTCAACGCAATTGCCAAACATCGGCAAGTTGAATCAGGCAGCGGTGAATCCGCGCAGTCAATTGCTGTCAACGGCGATTTGGCGTCGGCGTTTCGCCAGGCGCGCGAACTGAGACAGCAAAACAAACAGGTGAGAATCCGTGCAAAGTAACCCGAACACACTGACGATTGCGCTTTCCAAAGGCCGCATGCAAGACGATGCGCTGGCGCTGTTTGCTCGCGCCGGAATTGTCGTCGAAGAAAGCGAACTGAAATCACGGAAGCTGATCATTCATTCCGCTGACGGAAAGTACGCGTTTATTCTGGTCAAACCCGGCGATGTGCCGACGTATGTCGAATACGGCGTCGCCGATGCAGGCATTTGCGGGCGCGACGTGTTGCTGGAATCCCAAGCAGACGTTCACGAACCGCTGGATTTGAAATTCGGCTATTGCCGCATCGCTGTCGCTGGCAAGCGCGAAGTCATCGGACAGGATTACAATCTGTTGGCAACGGTTCGCGTGGCGACCAAATATCAACGCATTGCTTCAGAGTACTTTCAACAAAAAGGCGTGCCGATTGAAGTCATTCCGCTTTCCGGGTCGGTTGAACTGGCTCCGCTGATTGGATTATCGGATCGAATTGTGGATCTGGTGGAAACTGGTCGCACGCTGAAAGAAAACGGTTTGGATGTGATCGAAGTCATCACCGAATCCACGGCGCGGCTGGTGGTCAATCGCGCCAGCTTCCATCTGAAGCGAGTCGAAGTCGGTGAACTGATTGCCAGACTGACTGAAGCCTTATCAATTGCAACTTAGAAAATTTTCTCCCACGAAGCCACACGAAGAAAACACGAAGAGGGAATTTGGACAGAATTTACAGGATTCAACAAGATGAAGCGATTGCCTGAACCAAAACGAAATCAATCCTGTTCAATCTTGTAAATCCTGTCTATCTTCTTCGCGTGACTTCGTGGGAAAAGCATTTCTCAAAATATGATCGAAATTATCAAACTCGAAAACACACGCCCCGAAGAGAGCGAGAAGCTCACACGCATCCTGAGCCGCAATGTCGGCTTGAACAATGAAATCATGCGCCGCACCGAAGCCATCATTCGTGATGTGACGACGCGCGGAGACGCCGCCGTCGTCGAATGCACGCAGCGGTATGACAACGTCGTATTGTCGGCACAAACCATGCGCGTGGGCCGCGAACGCATCGAAGAGCTGGCCGAGAAGGTTGACGACGAATTGATCGCCGCTATGCGCGAAGCCATCTCAAACATCCGCTATTACCACGAACGGCAGATGGTCAAAGACTGGGAAGTCGAAATGGCCAACGGCGTGCGGCTAGGGCAACGCATTCGCCCGCTGCAAATCGTTGGGCTATACGTTCCCGGCGGCAGCGCGGCATATCCTTCGACGGTGATGATGAATGCAATTCCGGCTCAGGTGGCCGGCGTTGAACGCATTGTCGTCGTCACGCCTCCCGCGCAGTTTGCGCAAAATCCGGTTATCGCTGCCGTGCTGAAAGAACTGGAATTGTTCGAAGTGTATCTGGTCGGTGGCGCGCAAGCGGTCGCGGCGTTGGCCTGTGGAACGGCGACGATTCCCCGTGTGGACAAGATTGTCGGCCCCGGCAATCAATACGTTGCCGCCGCCAAAAAACTTGTCTATGGCGCGGTGGACATTGATTCCATCGCCGGACCAAGCGAAATCGTTGTCATTGCCGATGACACGGCGCGCGCAGATTTCGTTGCCGCAGACATGCTGTCGCAAGCCGAACATTCCGAAGATGCTGCCGCGATTCTGGTCACCACCAGCGTCAAGCTGGCCGAAGCGGTTGCTGTGGAATTGGCGCATCAAACGGCTTCACTGTCGCGGCGCGAAATCGTCCAGCGTTCGTTGGTGGATTTCGGCGCGTTGATCATTGTGGATTCGCTGGATGATGCTTGTGAACTGGTCAATCGGTTGGCGCCGGAACACGTCGAAGTCATCACCGCTGATGCCGAAGCCACTGCCGCCAAAGTTCATAACGCCGGAGCGATTTTTGTCGGGCCGTATTCGCCGGAATCCGTCGGCGATTATTTCGCCGGAACGAATCACGTGTTGCCCACCGGAGGCACGGCGCGCTTTTCATCGGCGCTGGGCGTGTATGACTTCCTGAAACGCACCAGCGTCATTCGTTACACCAAAGAAGAGTTGATGCGCACGGCAGCTTCGATTGAACGCTTGGCCTTGTCCGAAGGCTTTGACGCGCACGCGCGAGCGGCCACGATCCGGTACGAATAGCAATTGATAATTGATAATGGACAATTGATCGGAGGCAGCGGTGGCCGAAAATCCGGTGAAAGAGAAATCATTTCGGTTTGCAGTTCGCGTCGTTCGGCTTTGCAAATTTCTGACTGAAGAGAAAAGAGAGTTTGTGATCAGTCGGCAGATTCTTCGTTCGGGCACTTCTATCGGAGCCAATGTCAAAGAAGCGCTGCAAGCGGAATCAAAAGCAGATTTTATTCATAAACTCTCGATATCGTTGAAAGAAGCCTCCGAAACTGAATACTGGCTTCAGTTGCTGAAAGAAACAGAATACATAGACCCGGCTGCATATGATTCGATGATGTCCGATTGTATTGAATTGCTGAAACTCTTAACTTCGATCATCAAATCATCCAAACAGGCTAAAACAGTTTGAAGCGTTATCAATTATCAACTGTCAATTATCAATTCGATATGCTTGAAAGAATTAAAGAAAACGTTCGCGCGATCAAAGCCTACACGCTTGATCCGCTCGAAGCGCCGATTAAGATCAACCAGAACGAAAATCCGTTCGGGATGCCTAAAGCCATCAAAGACGAAGTCTTGCGCCGAGCCAGCGAACACGACTGGGCGCGGTACCCCGACTTTTTCCCGACACGATTGCTGGAAAAGTTGGCGGCGCACGTAGGCTGGAAAGCTGATGGGGTGATGGCGGGCAATGGATCGAACGAGATGATTCAATCCGTCGTCAATTCCGTTGTCGAAAAAGGTGTCAAAGTCGTTCTGCCCGAACCTACGTTTTCTGTGTATCGCCAGGTCATTCAGGTCGCGGGCGGCGAAGTCATTTCGGTGCCGCTCAACGAAGACCTGACCTTCAACATTCCACGTTTGGCCAGCAAACTGGTTTCCAGCAAAGCCGGCATGGCAATCATTTGTTCGCCGAATAATCCGACAGGCTGCACGATTTCGACGCGCGACCTGGCGTTGTTGTTGCGCAACAGCGACGCGATCATTGTCGTGGACCAAGCCTATCTGGAATTCGGCAGCGACGATTTCATTCCGTTGCTCAACGAATACAAAAACCTCGTCATCCTGCGCACCTTTTCCAAAGCCATGGCGATGGGCGGATTGCGTGTGGGGTATTGCCTGGCTGCGCCGGAACTGATTCAGGAATTCAACAAAGCCAAAATGCCCTACAGCCTGAATTTCTTTTCAATGACGGCGGCGGAAGTCGCGCTGGAACACATGGATTTGCTGCAACCGCTGGTCGAACAGATGAAACAGGAGCACGATCGCCTGTTTGCGGCGTTGCAACAGTTCGACGGGCAACTAATGCCTGTGCCTTCCGCAGCGAATTTCTTTGCGGTGAAAACAACGATTCCGCCAAAAGAATTATTTGAAGCTCTGCACGCGCGCGGCATTCTGATTCGCAATGTCAGCAGCGCTCCGATGCTTTCGGAATACGTTCGCATCAGCGTCGGCACGCCCGACGAAAACGACAAGCTGATTGCTGCGTTGAAAGCGATTTTAGGAACATCTGCAGAGTGATGTCAGCTGGATTGATGCGATTCAATTGTTGAATCCTTACCTTAAGTGTTCGCCTTGTACACTGAAGATTGGTCACTATGCTTACTGTTGAAGATTATGTAGCAAGACGATGTCGTGTTGCCAACTGCCGCGCGTCAGGGCTAAGGATTTACCGTCTGGGGAAAAGTCAAAATCATATAGCTCGCTCTCTTCCAAATTCATCAAGATTTGCGGTGGCCCGCCGCGCAACTCTAGTTTTACTAGATTGGTTGTCCCATTCAGTTGGGTCACATAAAGCAACGCCTGTCCATCAGAAGTCCACCGCAACCGTTTACTTCTCGCAGGGGCAACACTAAGTTTTCGCTGCGGCGGTCCGCCAGCAGACGGCACCAATAATATTTCGCTCTTAGTTCCGGGCTTTCCAAAACAAGCAATCATTTTCCCATCGGGCGAAACTGCCGGACGAATCGCAAAATAATCAGTCAAGCGCACCGGTTCACCACCCTCTATCGAAACTTTCCACAACTGATAAAGATCACCCGTGCTGTAGATCACCCATTTTCCATCCGGCGAAAGTGTCGCAGTCGTGCCTTGTGCAAGGGCGACTTGATTGCTCCCGTCCAGATTCATTCGCATGACTTGCACGGTCCCGCCGCGAGATGAAAGGAAAACGATAAACTGATTATCGGGCGTGACCATGGGCGAAGTATCTGACGCCGGATCATTCGTTAATTGTCTTTGCCCGGTTCCGTCTGCTTGCATGATCCAAATATCGCTATTGCCACTGATCGTTGACAAAAAGACCAGCCGGGAATCTGGCGTCCAGCCAAAATGCCCATGCGCCTGGGTTATCTTTTTGAGCGCGTGCGGTTCATGACTCGGCCCGATCCACAGATTTGAGCTAAAGACTTGCTGCGAGACCACAGCTTTATCCACGCCTACGGCAACACTTAAGTCCGCGTATTGAGTGGCGTCCGCAGTGAGTTGGCGCAGCGCCATTCCAGGGTATGAGACGTGCCAAAGCTGATTCTGAGTACTTTCCGGATTTTTTCGGGCCATCATTAACAATCCGCTCTGATCCGGTAACCACGCCAGCTTTTGTATGGAAGCAAACGGTTCGGCTGACAATTCCTTTTTTCTGCCATCCGCGACACTGATTTCAATGAGCCGCACTTGTCCACCGCTGACGTTGGGGTTGCCTTGGGCGCAAAGGATGGCGTTGCCATCCTCTGTCCAAATGGGGGCACTCAGCTGATCGGGTAAAATGCTCGTGAATAACGCGCGTTCGCTCGTGCCATCCAAATTGGCAATCCTCAAAGAAAATTCTTGCTGACCGTTACTGGTTATTCCCCGCCGAATGAAAGCGATTTGTTGATCGTCTGCCGAAACAGAAACATCCTCCTCCAGGTTTTCAAGGATTTCCACCGGTGCGCCGCCCAACATGGAAACGCGATGGAGTTTTTTGGGTTCGTTCCCCACAAAATAGAGATAGTCACCATTGCGGGCGAAAGCCAGACTGTAAACCGAGTTGTTAGGCGGGACGATCTCGATATTGGTGTTGGTGGAAAGTTGTCTCAGCCAAATGCTCGCTTTGTTCTGAAAGTTGCGAGTATAGGCAATGTATTTGCCGTCGGGAGAGATGGCGACCTGTCGGCTTTGTCCCGCGTCGGTCAGCTTTTCAAACCTGAGAGACGCGCCCGATTTTGCATGTTCCGTGCGTGAGCCGAACACCGAGCCTTGCCCCAGCAGCCAATACAGTGCTCCCGCCACTGCAACCACGCCGATTAGGCTCAACATCAAACCGCGCGGCGCGCTGAACGGCCAAAACGATTGCTTGCCAGCCGGAACATCCGCACCGACCTGAGCTACTTTTTGAATTTGCGCCTCGCCAGGCTCAGCCAGTTCAAACCTCTGGTCAGCGGTCGGCACAGACGCGCTCAGTCCCTCTTCCACTTCGGCAATGAACCGATACCCGCGACGCGGGACGGTTTCGATGTAGATGGGTTGCTGGGCGCTGTCGCCGAGAGCTTTTCGGAGTTGTTGGACGTTAAAGGTGAGGTTCGTCTCTTCGACAAAGACATCCGGCCAGAGCTGGTTCATCAACTCCGCTTTCTCGATGATGCGGCGGGGATTTTGGAGCAGGATCAGCAGCGTATCAAACACCTTCGGCGTCACCCGCACTGGCTGGCCATCGCACCACAACACTTTCTGATCGGCATCCACAGTGAATTTCCCGAACCGGTAGAAATGATTGACTGGCAATAACATAGCTGCTCTCAGAAGTCTCTCAGAACTTTCTCGTTGCTTTCTAAGGATTCTTACCGACCGCTTGGTTTAGCTTCGCCGGGGCCAGGGGACAATTAGTAACCGGCGCAGCTTAGCATCGGCGCATCCTGGCGACAATCTGACGTCTCCCCCCTTAAAACACTTGAAAGGATTAAATGATGAAGCTGAAACGACTCTATCGCATTTGGTTCATCTTGGGGGAGCACTTACCCTGGGGATTCGTGGGGGCATGGTTTTGTGCATGGTTCGTCGCATTGGCAGCGCCCGCCGATGCGCAAACGTGGAGCAGCACTGGTGCGCTTGGCACCGCGCGCACGCGGCACACCGCCACGGCCTTGCTTAATGGCAAGGTGCTGGTGGCGGGCGGCAACGTCGGCGGCGCAGCGGTCACCGGCAGCACGGAGCTTTATGATCCGGCTACAGGAATCTGGGCCCCGTCCGGCAATTTGAACATTGCGCGTGCGGATCACGCCGCCGTCAAATTGCTCAATGGAAAAGTCCTTGTGGTGGGCGGAATCGCCACCAATCCCCTGCGTTCATTAACCAGCGCCGAACTTTACGATCCGCAAACCGGAATGTGGTCGCTCAGTGGTGAAATGATCGCGGGGCGGCAAAACCCTCTCGCCGTGCTCTTGCAAAATGGCAAGGTGCTGGTGGCTGCAGGCTTCATTCAGCCCGGCGCGGCCTTTATTCGAAGCGCCGAAATTTATGACCCAGTCACAGGCCAGTGGAGTTCGGCTGGCACGCTCAACGAAGATCACGGGGTTGGCACGTTTTCGGTATTGTCCAATGGTAAGGCGCTGCTAGTGGCTGGCCTCAACAGCATTGGCGCCACCAAAAACAGCGAACTTTACGACCCGGCCACTAACGCCTGGACGCCCACCGGCGCTCTGTCAGCAGTCCGCACGACACACGCGGCGACGTTGCTGTCGAACGGCAAAGTTCTTGTCAGCGGCGGCAGGCCGCCGGATGTTGCGGAGACGGAACTTTACGATCCCGCGACCGGGCAATGGTCAGTCAGCGGCAATCTCGGTACGGCGCGTGGGTGGCATACCGCGACCTTGCTACCGAACGGCAAGGTGCTGATCGCTGGCGGCCAGGGCACGAACAATGTGTCGCTCAAGATTGCGGCGCTATATGACCCCGCCGCCGGAAGCTGGACGGGAAGCGCAGACCTCAATCAGGCGCGCGACCACCACACTGCAACTCTGTTGTCGAACGGCAAAGTGCTGGTGACGGGTGGCGGCCTTTTCACCGGCAGCGGATTGATCACGCCTTTGGCCAGCGCGGAACTTTTTGACAGCGGCGCGGCAACCATCACCAGCGTTTCGGCAGCCAGTTTTACCAGCGGCGGCGCGCCCGAATCCATTTCCGTCGCGTTTGGCGTCAATCTCGCGCCCGGTTTACAAATCGCCACATCCACGCCGCTGCCGACGCAACTCGCGGGTGTCAGCCTACGCGTCCGCGATGCCGCCGGAATCGAACGGCTCGCCCCGCTTTTCTTCGTCTCTCCCAACCAAATCAACTTTTTGCTCCCCGTCAACACCGCGCCCGGCACGGCGTACCTCAGCGTCAGCAGCGGCGCGTCTGGTGTCATGGAAATCGCCAGCACCGCGCCGGGTTTATTCGCCGCCAATGCCAACGGGCAAGGCGTAGCTGCGGCTGTCGCGCTGCGCGCGCGTGGCGATGGCGCGCAAAGCTACGAAGCTGTTGCGCAGTTGGAAAACGGGCGTTTCACCTCCGTGCCGATTGATCTTGGCCCCGCCAGCGATCAGGTCTTTTTGGTGCTTTACGGAACAGGTCTCCGCGCTCAACGCTCGATCAGCGCCAACCTCGGCGGCACAGTCAGCGAAGTCCTTTTTACCGGCGCAGCCGAAGGCTTTACCGGGTTGGATCAAGTCAACGTTCGCGTGCCGCGAACGCTGGCAGGGCGCGGCGAAGTGGACGTCGTGCTGACGGTGGATGGCCGCGCGACCAATGCGGTGCGAGTGAATATACGTTGATGGTTTTAGTTGCGACCGGTGTGGTGTGGTGCAGGTTTTCAACCTGCACCGTCCAATCCAGCTGGGGCAGGTTGAGAACATGCCCCACAAGTTTCTCACTTTGAAGGAAATAATATGCAGCTCCGTCCAATCACACATTTCATCTTGTTTGCTCTGGCTCTTACCGTCTGCCTCGTATGCGCGCGGGTCATCTCATCTTCAGCCAACACGGGACAACAGACACAACCTACGCCGTTGCAAGGCGAAGCTGCGCTCACGCACTTAAAACAGCAAGGCCAATACGATTCGTTACAGGAAGCGATGCGGCAAGCGCGTTACACGGTGCAACGCGCTAACACCACGCCGCTCGGACGCCCGGCTTGGCACGCGCCCAATCCGGCGGCGGGTTACGACGGATACATCACCGAAGAAGGCGTAAGCATCGCGCTGAAAGACAAATCGTATGTCAGCCTGACGCTGCGCGGCATTGGGTATGGATACTCGTTGCAATACGTCGGCGGCGGCGAAGTCAGCGGCGACAAGCAAAGCCTGACGATCAAACGCGACGGGCAATGGAGCGGGTTGAAAGAATGGTACGTAAACGGTGAAGGCGGTCTGGAACAGGGCTTCACGCTGAACGAACCGCCGGGCGGCAGCGGCAAACGCGCAGAGCATAAGCTGCGGCTGGCGCTGTCGGTGAACGAGGATTGGCGCGCCGTCGCTGACGAAGACGGCAAGCACGTCACGTTGCTCGGCTCGGCTGAAGGCGAAGCGATTGATTACAGCAAGCTGGTCGTGTGGGACGCCAACGGCAGCCCCGTTAAAGCCGCACTGTTGGTTGAAGACGAACGCGTCATCATCGAGGTCAACGATGCTACCGCGACATATCCGTTGACGATTGATCCGGTGTTCGCCTTACAACAAAAAATCACGGCGAGTGATGGCACGGCGAGTGATCGTTTTGGTTCCAGCGTTGCGTTGGATGGCAATCTGGCCGTGGTTGGCAGTTATACCGATGACATCGGAGCCAATGCCGATCAAGGGTCGGCATATGTCTTCATCAGGCAAGGCGCAGTGTGGTCGCAACAGGCAAAACTGGTAGCGGCAGACGGTGCGGCGGGGGATTTCTTCGGTTACGGCCTCGCGGTCAGCGGTGAAACAGTGGTGGTCGGAGCTTTTCAAGATGACGTAACTTTCACCAACCAAGGCTCGGCGTATGTCTTCACGCGCAGCGGCACGACTTGGACGCAACAAGCCAAACTGACAGCGAACGATGCCGCAGCGGATGATGGGTTCGGCTATAACGTCGGCATCAGCGGTGACACAGTCGTGATCGGAGCTTATCACGACGATGTGACGGGAGTAGATCAAGGGTCTGCCTATGTCTTCACGCGCACCGGCCTGACCTGGTCGCCGCAACAGAAACTCATCGCAGATGATGGCGCGGCGGGAGACCTGTTTGGTTATTGCGTGACGATCAGCGGCGACACCATAGCGGTGGGAGCGGTATTCGATAAAGTACTGGCAAACGTTCATCAAGGCTCGGCGTATGTCTTCACCCGCAGCGGCGCGACTTGGATGCAACAACAACACCTCAACGCCCTGACCGGCACAACAGAGGACCTGTATGGCGGCAGCATTTCTCTCAGTGGCAATACGTTGGCGGTGGGGGCATATCAGGTTGACGTGGGCGGAATCAGCAATAAAGGCACGGTGTATGTTTACACCCGCATAGGTACAACCTGGTCCCAGCAAGCCGTTCTCATTGCCTCGGATGGCGCGGCGGATGACCTCTTTGGCAGCAGTGTCGCCCTTAGCGGCAACACGCTGGTGGTGGGGGCGATTTATGATGATGTGGTCGGAATAGACCAAGGCTCCGCGTATGTCTTCACCCGCAGCGGCACGACTTGGGCCCAGCAATCCAAACTGACGGCAGCAGACGGCGCGGCAAGTGATTTCTTTGGCGGCAGCGTCGCCATCAGCGGCGACACCGTAATGGTCGGTGCCAATGGCGATGACGTGGGCGCGAATGCCGACCAAGGCTCCGTTTATTTCTTCACGACAGCGGGCGATTCAAGTGTGCCTCAGGCTCAATTGCTTGCGTCAGACGGCGCGGCGGATGACATTTTTGGTTACAGCGTCGCCATTAGCGGGGACACAGCGGTGATTGGTGCTTATCTTGATGACGTTGGAACAAACAGTGGTCAAGGCTCTGCCTATGTGTTCATCCGCAGCGGCGCGACGTGGAATCCGCAACAAAAACTTACTGCCTCAGACGGCGCGGCGGGTGACTTTTTTGGTTCCAGTGTCGCCGTCAACGGCGACACTGTGGTGGTAGGGGCTAGCGGCGATGACTTTGGGACAAACATCAATCAAGGCTCGGCTTACGTGTTCATCCGCAGCGGCGCGACCTGGACGCAGCAACCAAAACTCTCGGTAGCAGACGGCGAAGCAAATGATTTCTTTGGTGCCAGCGTGGCCATCAGTGGGGAGACGATCGCGGTTGGCGCTTACGCCGATGATGTCGGGGCGAACGCCAATCAGGGCTCGGCCTATGTCTTTGTGCGCAGCGGCACGACCTGGAGCCAGCAAGCCCAACTCAACGCCACGGGCGGGGCGGCGCAGGATCAGTTTGGCATCAGCGTGGCGCTCAGCGG
>DAOMFR010000008.1:81869-83905 GCA_035429885.1 Blastocatellia bacterium | reverse complement strand
AAAGAAAAGAAGCTGAAGAATTTCGCCGAGCACAAATTCTTTTCCGCAGGCGCGTGGCGATTGAATGCCAACGAACTTGATCCGCGCCGTTCCACCGCGTTCATCAACCGCGAAGGCGGCACGCCCACTGGCAAAACCAATTCTGCCATTCGCCGCTGGACGTCCAGCTTCGACGGCAAAGTCACGATCAGCGGCAAGCTGGTCCACGATCTGGAACAGGCGTGCGTCAGTTGCGACGGTGTCGAAGGCGTGATCGTTTCCAGCCGTTCGGGAGCCGTCGGCAACTGGTCGGCATATCTGTCGCAAGTCGAAACCGCCGCCACAATCGAAGTCAAAACCGGCGACACGATTGATTTCGTCGTGCTGAACAAAAAGAACACCAGCGGCGATGATTTCAAATGGCATGTCACGATTCGCCGCGAAGGCAGCGCGGAAGACTGGGATTCGGTTCGGGATTTTTATTCTCCACTGGCGCAACCAATGACCACCTGGGAGCGATACGTTCAGGCCTTACTTGCCGCCGTGGAATTTTCAATGATTGATTAAACCGGGAGCGCGGACGTCCCCGTCCGCCCAAACACGATAAACACAAACATCATGATCAGCAGGCCCAACCAAAAGACTGATATGGAAAACCACTTCATCACTCGACGCGAAATGCTGCATCGCAGCGGAATGGGAATGGGCGCACTGGCCCTGGCGCAGTTAGCCGGTCCCTCAGCTCAGGCCCAACAACTCAACGCCGTGAATCCGCTCGCGCCTAAAGCGCCGCACTTCCCTGCCAAAGCCAAACGCGTCATTCATTTGTTTATGAACGGCGGCCCGTCGCACGTGGACACGTTTGACCCGAAACCAATGCTGGACAAATACGACGGCAAGCCGTTGCCGATCCACCTGAAAACCGAGCGCAAAACCGGCGCGGGATTCGCATCGCCTTTCAAGTTTCAAAAGCACGGCCAGTCCGGCACCGAAGTCAGCGAATTGTTCCCGAACGTCGCCAAGTGGGTGGATGAACTGTGCGTGATTCGTTCGATGCGCACCGAACTGCCGAATCACGAGCCGTCTTTATATTTGATGAACTGCGGCGAACAGCGGCAAGTCCGTCCGAGTTTGGGATCGTGGCTGACATACGGGCTGGGCAGCGAAAATCAAAACTTGCCTGGATTTGTGGTGATGACACCGTTCGGCTATCCCACCGCCGGAGCGCAAAGCTGGACGTCGGCGTTTTTGCCCGGCGTGTACCAAGGCACGTTCATTGATCCGAATGAAACCGATGTCGAGCGGTTAATTCACAACATTCGCAACAACAATCTGAGTCGCCAGCAACAACGCGAACAACTGGACTTGCTCAGCAAACTCAATCACCGGTACCAGCAAACGCGCCAGGAAGAATCCTTGATCGAAGCGCAAATTCAAAATTATGAATTGGCGTTTCGCATGCAAACGGAAGCCGCCGAAGCGTTTGACCTGAGCAAGGAACCGGAATCCATTCGCAAACAATACGGCACGCACGCCTACGGACGGCAATTGTTGTTGGCGCGTCGTTTGTTGGAACGCGGCGTGCGATTCGTGCAGTGCTGGCAAGGCAAAGGACAGCCGTGGGACAGCCACGACAATCTGCCGACGCATCATCGCAACCTGGCGCGCATGACCGATCAATCCATCGCGGCGTTGCTGGAAGATTTGAAACAGCGCGGCATGCTGGAAGACACGCTGGTCATTTGGGGAGGCGAGTTCGGGCGCACGCCGACGGTCGAACTCACCGGGCACACCAAAAAAGAAGAGTATGGGCGCGATCACAACCCGTACGGATTTACAGTGTGGATGGCAGGCGCGGGAGTCCGCAAAGGCTATGTCCACGGCGCGACCGATGAATTTGGATTCCGCGCCGTCGAAAATATCGTCCATGTGCACGACCTGCACGCCACGATTTTGCATTTGATGGGATTCGATCACGAAAAGCTGACCTACCGATACGCCGGACGCGATTTTCGGCTGACGGATGTCGCGGGCTTGGTCGTGAAAGAGTTGATGGC
>DAOMFR010000008.1:62147-81769 GCA_035429885.1 Blastocatellia bacterium | reverse complement strand
GACGCGATTTTCGGCTGACGGATGTCGCGGGCTTGGTCGTGAAAGAGTTGATGGCGTAATTCCACCGCTTGAGTCAGTGCCCGTGCGTTAGCAAGCGGATGCGCTCCCTACCGGTCGCGGTACTGACTCACGTGGGTTATGCCAACGCCAGACAATCCAGCACAGCCAGAAAAAAGCATGCGCTGCCGGCCATCACGAACACGTGCCAGATGACGTGGTTATAGGGCAATCGCTCCCAGGCGAAAAAGATCAGGCCCAGCATATAAGCCAGTCCTCCGGCGCCAATCCAGGCCAATCCGGCCAGCGGAACTGTCGCCAGGATCGGTTTGACCGCAATGATCGCAGCCCAGCCAATGATCAGATACAGACACATCGTCACGGATTTGTACCGGTCGGCAAAAATCCATTTGAACACAATGCCGAACAGCGCCAGTCCCCAGACAATCGCCAGCAGTAAATATCCCCAAAACCCGCGCAGGTTGATCAGCATGAACGGCGTATAAGTTCCGGCAATCAACAAATAGATCGCCATTTGATCCAACTGGCGGAGCCGTTGTTTCAAATGCGGCGTTTGCACTCCGTGATACAGCGTCGAGGCGGCGTACAACACCACTTGCGTGATGCCATAAATTGCGCAACCCGCGAAATGCCACCAGCTGAATTTTTGCCAACTCAATCCGGTCAACACAATCAGACCTGCAATGCTCAGAACCAATCCGATTCCGTGAGTAATGGTATTAGCGAGCTCTTCAATCATCAGTCGTCGTTCGATATGCACCGGCGATGTTCTCCTGTAAATGTTTTGAAAGTGGTGGCCGATTATATGCTGTGAAAAGCGTGAACAAAAAATCCAGCGACGACGTTTTTGCCGTAGTCAAAGCGAATTTTCGCAACTTTGCGATGCAAGCAACTCGACAATCTGGTTGTCAATTCGGCGGCTTGTTTTCTGCTCTTTCGGGCAGTAGACTCCGCAGCCGATGAAAAGAGGTCTTTCCCTTTTCGGTCTCGCAACAATCACAACATCTGACTTAAATCCCAAGGAGGGTTCCAAAATGAGCAAGCGTTTTCTGACTTTGACCGGTGCGTTGTTGTCACTGGTGTTTACAATGTTTCTGTCGGTTTCGGTTTTCGCGCAGAGCGTGGAAGGCACATACAACGTGTCTGCGACCAGCAGCGAACTCGGCACAATCAATTTCGTGCTGGTGCTGAAAAAAGACGGCGGCAAATGGACTGCCGAAGTTAAAGATTCTCCGATTCCGCAAACCGTCACCAGCGTGACCGTCGAAGGTGACACACTGACCGTCGTCACCGATGCGGGCGGAACTCCGGTCAACATCAAAGGCAAATTCACGGGCAACACAGTGACGGGCGACTGGAATGCCGGTGATGCCAAAGGCACCTGGAAAGGTGAAAAATCTGGCGCCATGGCGGGCCCGGCGGCAATGGCTGGCCCGGCTCCGAAATCCGCGGGCGGCGCAGCAGGCATCGAAGGCAGCTACGATTTCAAAATCGTCGCGGACGGACAGGGCGAATTCGCGATGACGCTGATCATCAAGAGTGAAGGCGGCAAACTCGTCACTTCCGTGGAAAACGGCGGCGATCTGAACGTCACCAGTATCGAAGTCAAAGAAGGTGATGTCACCAACCTGACCGCCACTTACCAGGGCAATGGCCCGATCCCGCTCAACGGCAAACGCATGGGCGACAACATGGGCGGCAAATGGGAATTCAGCGGCTTTTCGGGAACCTGGGAAGCCAAGAAGAAAAAATAATTCCCGCTCAACATTCGGAAACAAGGCCGGTGGTATCGCAAGAAACCACCGGCCTTTTGTATTATGTGAGCCAGTACCGGAAGTTGTAGCAACCGGATTCCCTTCCCTTCGGAGATCAATCAATGTTCAAGAAAATTCTTTTGACGAGTTCGCTCTTCTTTCTCTGTGCCGTTGTCGCACAAGCACAGGAATTGTCACCGACTGCGGCCTGGGCAGCGACCTTGCGCTATCGCGTCGTTCCGAATGTCACCTATCTGACCGCCAACGGTTATGAAGCCAAGCTGGACGTTTATCAACCTTCAACCGCAACAGGTAACACGCCGGTCGTTGTGTTCATTCACGGCGGAGGCTGGACGGGCGGCACCAAAGAAGCGTCGGTGCTGAACATCCTGCCGTATCTGGACATGAACTTCGCTGTCGTGAATGTCGAATACCGGTTGGCCAAAGTGTCGCTGGCTCCGGCGGCGGTGGAAGATTGCCGCTGCGCGCTGCGCTGGGTGATTCGCAATGCCAAGGAATATCGTTTTGACACGGACAAGATCATCGTCACAGGCCATTCCGCCGGAGGCCACTTGGCGCTGACCACCGGAATGCTGCCGGATTCTGCCGGGTTGGATCGGGAATGTTTCGGCCCGGAACAACTGAAAGTTGCCGCCATCATTAACTGGTACGGCATTACGGACGTGAACGATTTGCTGGAAGGCGCGAATCAAAAAACCTATGCCGTGCAATGGCTGAGCAGCCTGCCCGACCGCGAAGCCGTGGCCAAACGCGTGTCGCCGTTGCAATATGTGCGCGCCGGATTGCCGCCAATTCTGACCATTCACGGCGACGCCGATCCAACCGTGCCCTACACGCACGCAACGCGATTGAAAACGGCGCTGGATAAAGCCGGAATTGCCAACGAACTGTTGACCATTCCCGGCGGCAAACACGGCGGTTTTACCAAAGAAGAATATTTGAAAAGTTACGCAACGATTCGCGCATTCCTAACCAAATACGGTTTCTTGAAATAATCACTTTTCCCACGAAGATACACGAAGAAAGCACGAAGACTTTTGACAGGATTTACAAGATTTACAGGATGAAATGGTCCCTCCTGACTAAATTAGGACAACCTGGATTGGCAGATCCTTCCAAACTGGTTCACGCGAAGCCGCCAAGTCGCCAAGAAGGAAGAATTCTTAGCGATCGTTGCCGCTTGGCGTGGGCAAATGTCTCAACGTCGCTTGTTCTGATTTAGGATAGAAATCCTGTTCATCTTGTAAATCCTGTCCGATTTTATCTTTGTGTTCTCTTCGAATGGCTTCGTGGGAAAAACACGGAGGCAAAATGATTACTCGACGTTCACTGCTGAAAACCGGCGCTGTGGCGGGATTGGCTGGCGCGTTGCCAGGCTTGCCCACCGAAGCCGCCGCGCAAGTTTCCAAGCCCAAAATCCGCATTGGAGTTTCGACCTACTCCTACTGGCATTTCGACAAGGTCAAATATCCGATTGAAAAGGTCATCGAGAACGCGGCCAAGATCGGATTCGACGGCGTAGAAATCCTGCATCGCCAGATGGAAAACGAAACGCCCAAGTACGTCAACAATCTGAAGCGGATGGCGTTTTCGCTCGGACTGGATTTGTTCTTCCTTTCGATTCACCAAAACTTCGTTTCGCCGGACAAAGCCAAACGCCAGGAACACATTGATCACACCAAACGCTGCATTGATCTGGCGGTGCGGTTGGGCTGCCCGGCGATTCGCTTGAATTCCGGTCGCTGGGGAACCATTCCGGATTTTCAAAAGATGCTGGACGCAGGCGGAGTCGAAACACCGTTGCCTGGGTACACCGACGATGACGCCTTCAAATGGTGCATCGAATGCATCAACGAATGCTTGCCGCACACCGAAGCCGCCGGAGTCGTGTTAGCGCTGGAAAATCACTGGGGACTGACCACGAAAGTGGATGGGTTGCTGAAGATTTATCAGGGCGTGAATTCGCCGTGGTTGCGCATCAATCTGGACACCGGCAATTTCGTGGGCGATCCGTATTCGCAATTGGAAACGCTGGCTCCGCACGCGATGGTCGTCCAGGCCAAAACCTATTACGGCGGCGGCGTCTATTACACTCGCGATTTGAATTATCCGCGCATTGCCAAAATTTTGCGCACCGCCGGATTCAAAGGCTACGTGTCACTGGAAATGGAAGGCAAACAAAACGCCGACATTGCCGTACCGAAGAGCTTGGCCGTGTTGCGGAAAGCGTTCGCCTAGATCGAATTTCAGTTCTTCGTAGGAATCAGCCACGGGGAGCACGGGAATAAAAATCCTGATGAAACCACTCATCTCGATAAATACCCGTGCTCCCCGTGGTTTTTGTTTCGGAAAGGACGTATTCCTGAACGTCAATAACTTACAGCTTGTAATCAGGACGCACGCGCCTTCTCCACGTCAACGAACCTGAATCAGCACGGGATTTGCGGGCGCTCGCTCGACATACAGCACCACGTCAAGCTCGCCGCGTCCGCGCAGAGCATAAGGAATCTGAACATTGACTTGATCCAGTCCGGCAAAGCCCGGAGCCGCTCCCGCGAACGCCACGTTCGCATCCAAGCCGCCGATCCTGGCTGTCACCTCTGCCCCGAAACGCAAGCCCGTGCCGTACAACACCAGAAAAATCTGGTCCGAAGTGAAATCGAATCGCACGGGTTCGGGCACGTACCGATTGCCGTCGAACCGCGCGACGGGTTCGTAACTGGTCACACCGTTGCGAACGACCAGATAAACGGCGGCAGGCACTCCACGACCATCGGCGTTCGCGGTAAACACGCTGGCCGCAGTGCGAGCAATTGCCAATTGTCCGGTCGCCCCGCTGCTCAACTTGATGGTCGCCATCCCCGCCGCGGTTCCTGCGGGAATCTGTAAATTGATTTGTCCCGGCGAGACGAAAAACAACGGAGCCAGGCGTTCGACGCCCTGACTGTCACGAACGCGCACGCTGAGTCCGGCCAGTTCGGTGGGCAATGGCAAACCGGCGGCGACTTTGGTTTGCTCCGCCATTTGCACGCCGAAGACCGCGACGATGGATTCGGGCGCAGCCTCAGCCTTGTAACTGGCAGCCGAAACCGGAGCGACGGTCGTGGATTTGATGGCGAGCGAATACGGTTGCGCGCCCGTGCACCCATTCGATTCGGCGGTAATGGTGAAGTTATAGATGCCTGCTTGTGTAGGCGTACCGCTCAACACGCCCGCTATGCTCAAGCTCACTCCCGGAGGCAATGCTCCCGATGACAATGCGAAGTGATATGGCTCTGCGCCACCCGTGGCCGTCACCTTTTGGTTGTAGGCTATGCCCGCCGCTCCGCCCGGCAACGCCGGTGGATTGAAGGTAAGCGAGGGGCATTGCGCCGTCACCGTCAGGGTGTATTCGCGGTTGCCGGCACAGAAACTGTTCGCGTTGGTTGCGGTGAGCGTGAAGCGATACGTCCCTAACGTCATTGGCGTGCCCGACAACAATCCATCGAGTGATAGCGTCAACCCAGGCGGCAACACTCCGCTGGCAAGCGCGAATTGATAGGGAGCTGTTCCTCCCGTCGCCGTCACGACTTGTTGGTACGAAGCGCCAATGACGCCATCGGGCAAACTGTCTGGTCCAAGCGAAATTGTCGGGCAGGCAGTGCTGACGAAAACATAGGCCGCGCCCAGATTACTGTTGATGTTAGGGCCGTAGCCGTTCGCACCGACGATGAGCGTATCGCCACTGCTGGCGACGGAGCGGCCAAACTCGTCAAAGTCAGTGCCGTCACTCGCGATTAGTTTCTGTTGCTGCGTCCACACTGTTCCGGCGCGCGTGAAAACATACGCCGCACCCTGATTGACGTTGTCTCCAACGTCGCTCAGCACCGCACCAATCAGAGCCGTATCACCGTTGAGCGTGACAGAATAGCCCAAGGCCTCTGCACCGTCGTTGGCTGTCAGCCTTTGTTGCTGCGCCCAGACCGTGCCGTTGCGCACAAAGATGTAGGCCGCGCCGAACCCGCCGTTTCCGCCCAAAGACTTGGTTACCGCGCCAATTACGGCTGTGCCCTCACTGAGCGCCACCGACGAGCCAAAGTGATCTCCCTCCGTTCCATCGTTGGCCAACAATTTTTGTTGTTGCTTCCACAGGGCGCCTGTCCGCGTAAAAACATAGGCGGCACCTTGCTGGTTGTTCGTGCCCACTTTGCTTGTATCCGCGCCAACGATCAACGTGTCATCTTCAAGCGCAATAGCGGTGCCGAAGTAGTTAGATGCCGCACCGTCGTTGGCCGTAAGCTGTTGCTGTTGCGCCCACCCCGCGGCATTCCGCATGAAGATATAAACCGAACCTTGCAGAGAGTTCATCCCAACGCGGTCGTGAGGGGCGCCGACAGCGATGGTATCGCCGCTGACCGCCACTGTCGTGCCAAAACGATCATAGATCGTGCCGTCATTGGCGAGCAGTTTTTGTTGCTGCGACCAGATTGCGCCTATGCGAGTGAAGACATAGGCCGAACCTTGATCCGGATTGACCTTGTTGCTGCTGTCGTCTTGGTGCGCGCCCACCACCAGCACATCACCGCTGAGCGCCACCGACACGCCAAACTCATCTCCCTGCGCAGCATCAAGTGCGGTCAATTTCTGCTGCAACGTCCAAACCGTTCCGCTGCGCGTAAAGACATAGACCGAGCCTTGATCTGTGTCTTCGCCAAAATCATCTCTGGATGAGCCGACTGCCAACGTATCGCCGCTGAGCGCCACCGCCAGCCCAAACTGATCCCCCTCCGCCGCGTCGTTAGCTATTGGCCGCTGTTGTTCGACCTGCCGATTGTCGCGCACGATAAAGGCGTAAACCGCACCCTGATCGTTAGCGCCTGCGTCAGCCAGCGACGCTCCGACAAGCACAGTGTCGCGGTGCATTGCCACGGACACGCCGAAAATATCCGTCTTACGGCCATCGCCTGCAACAAGTCTGCGCTGCTGGCTCCAGGTCGCTCCGTAACGCGCGAAGATAAAAGCCGAACCTTGCTCATTGTTGAGAGCGATATCGTCAAACCGCGCGCCGGCCACCAGCAGATCGCCGCTGAGCGCGACAACACAGCCGAACTGATCGCCTGCGGCGCCATCATTGGCGTTGAGTTGCTGTTGCTGCGTCCAGCGCACCCCATTGCGCACAAAAACGTACACGGAACCCTGGTTCGCCTGTGTGCCGCGGCTGTCGGTTGGCGCGCCGACTACGAGCGTGTCGCCGCCGATCGCGACGGAATAGCCGAACTGGTCGCTTGCCGCGCCATCACTGGCCGTGATTTTTGGTTGTTGCGTCCAGCTCGTGCCGCTGCGCGTGAACACGTAAACCGAACCTTGCGCCGCCTTAGTGCCAATAGTGTCGCCGGACGCGCCGACAACCAACGTATCCTGATCGAGCGCGACGGAGTAGCCGAATGCTGATTCTGTTGCGCCATCGTCGGCGGTCAATTTTTGTTGTTGCGTCCAGGTGGTGCCGGTTTGCGTGAAGACATAAACCGAGCCTTGATTTTCATGCATGCCCACGTCGTCCCAGTGCGCGCCAATCACCAACGTATCGCCGCCGAGCGCGACTGTAAATCCGAACCGATCTCCCGCAGCACCGTCGTTGGCGATGATTTTCTGCTGCTGCGTCCAGATCGTTCCATTGCGCATGAACACATAAACGGACCCTTGATTCTCAGCCAAACCGAAATCATCTTCCGACGCACCCACCACCAGCGTGTCGCCGCTCAGGGCCACCGCATTGCCAAAGTAATCATTGGTCGCGCCATCCAGTGCATTCAGCCGCGCCTGCTGATTCCAACTCGCGCCGTTGCGCACGAAAACATAAACCGTGCCTTGGTTGACGCCCGTCACGTCATCTTCTGGCGCGCCAACGACCGCCGTGTTTCCACTCAACGCGACAGACCTGCCGAACGTATCGCTGGCTGCTCCATCTGCCGCCAGCAATTTCCGTTGCAGCGTGAATAGCGGATCAATCGTCAGCGGATACACCGCGCCGCTTTCATCCACTTCGATCACGACTTGTCCGTCGGCGACGGTCAAGCGTGCAGGAATGTTGCATCCCAGTTTATCGCGCACAATCAGCTTGCCGTATTCAACCACTGCCTGCCCGTTGGACAAGGTCACAAGCTGACCATTGTCACTCGCTTCAGCCTGCCAGCCTTTGCCAACTTGCAAAGTTAGCCGTAATGGCACGCCAGGTTCTCGCGATCCCGGCGGCTCAGTCAGCGTGAAACCGTGTTCCAATCCTCCCCCTGTGTTCACAAACCATTCGCGTATGCCGCCTTGCCGCACAAGGCTGATGGTTTGTTTGTCACCGCTGACCTCACCGGTTCCAACTGCTTGCATGGCTTGGCCATAGCCCAACTCCTGCAACTGCAAACTGACAACCGATTTATCACTGACAGCAATGCTGACACCCGATTCGGTCACGTAAGCGTCATACCCCGCCGAGCGGTTGGGCGCGTGCCAGGCTGCGCGGCCCAGCGGCGTTTGCGCCGTCTGGCTGACGGCAAGGCGTGCCTGCTCCATCGCGACCTGCAACGAATCGTAGTGCCCTTCCTGCTTCAATCGCTCCAACGCCGCTTTGCCGTGCAAGGTATCCGTCTGTGGTTGGAATTGTGCTTGGGCCTGCGCCCGACGCAGGGGCAACTGCGCCAGAGTCGCCGCTGCCGCCACAAACAGCGTGCAGACGGCGAGCCTGCGCTGCCACCGCTCTCCCCCAAGCGCGGTGGAAATCAATGCCCATAAAAGATGTTTGCTGAACTTCATACTTCCTCCTGCTCGACGCATGAGCCGCTTTTTTGTGACTTGCAACTTCTCGCGCCTGGACGCCGACGAAGCGCGTTCTCAAATGCTCATGCGAAACCGCAGGGCAAAACTGCCAGTGAAAGGAAGATTTTTTTTGGAAGGTTCTGGTTTGCCTGGTCTGCGGCAGAGAGTCGGGACTGCTGAAGATTCCCGAGTGAGGCGTAAAAATATAGCTGCGTTCAATCCCAATTTGAAACGGAAGCACACTCAAGCGATGAGATCAATATATGAAGTTCCGCTCGGCTCGTCAGAATCCTGTGACATCCTGTTTGCTGTCTTAATCTGCCCTGGGCGGAAATCCTTCCTGAGGATAGCCGAGTTCCCGCCCAAACTTGTGGTACATAACACCAGCCGTCAGGTCATAAACAAAGTGCAGAATCATCGGCGCCAGAAGCGAGCCGGAAATCCAATACAGCCATTGGAAGATCAGCGCAAACCCGGCGATCAGCGCAGCCGACTTCCATCCTTGCAGATAATGACTGACGCCGAAAACCACAGCCGCGATCAGCGCAGCCACCAGCGCCGAACCAGTCACACGCCACAGCAATAAAAACATGACTCCGCGATAAGTCACTTCTTCGCCAATTCCGGCCAGCAACGAAATCGCCGCCCACAACAATTTGTCTTTGCCTTCGCCAGACATAAACAGGTACGCGCGACGTTCGCGTTTTTCGACGGCCTTGCGCCAGCGAGGTTTCATTACGGCGATCAGCGTCACCAAAATTGCCGCCGCAACGCCGAACGACCACAGGTTTTTCGGCCGAGTGAAAATAGGAAGCCATTCAATGCGGGCGATAAACAGCGAAAGCAGCAAAAAGAAAATCTGCTGTCCGATCACCATCAGAAAATACTTTCGCCGCTGCGGATAAGAACGCTCTTTCAATCGCCGGGCGGTTTTGATTGCACTCCACGGCATCAGCAAGCCGAAAAAAACCAGATGATAAATCCCGGCCAGACCGATGTGGTGCAGGTCAAAGTTCATCGAACAATCTCCACTTTTTCTTCAGTGTTCATTTGATAAAGTCGCTCGATGCGCGTGATGACATGTTCGCGGTCAAATCGTTCGATGACACTGGCTTGAGCCAGTCCGCCCAGGCGTTGCCGCAACTGGTTGTCGGTCAGCAATCTGGACAATGCAGCAATCAATGCCGACTCGTCTTCGCGTTCCAGAAACAACCCTGTCACTTCGTGTTCGACGATTTCCGCCATTCCGCCGACGCGCGAAGCGATCACAGCACACCCGGCAGCCATCGCTTCGACCAATGCCAGTGAAAAGGCTTCGTTTTGCGAAGGCACGACGACAATGTCGAACGCCGCCATTTTCGACGGCAGTTCGTTGACGAATCCCGTGAAGCGAACGTTTTCCGCCACCCCGGCAACGTTTACCGATTCGACAAGTTCATTGGCATACGCCACGTCTTCACTTTTTACGCCCGGCTGGCCAACGACCAGAAAATCCACATCCGTCCAATGACGCTCTTTGATCAATTTGGCGGCGGCGCGCAAAAACAAATCCTGCTGTTTGAGCGGCGTCAGTTGCCCGACGACGGCAATTGCCCAGCGACGTTTCAAGCCGAAGGCTTCGCGCGCGGCATTGCGGCTGAGCAAGCCATGACCTTGGGCATCAATCCAGTTCGGGACAACCACCACGCGATCGGCATATTGCGGAAAAGCTTCCGTCAATGTTTCGGCCACGCTGGATGACACAGCAATCAGCGCGCGCGCCTCGCCAATCGTCCAGGCGTACACCGGATTCGATTTGATGGGATTGAAATGATGGCGAGTGATGAAAAAGCGAACCTTCAACCCGGCGCGCATCGCCATTCGCACGGCGATGCCGCTGAACGTGTAATCTCGCGCAATGTGAGCATGAACAACATCAATTTTGTGCTGGCGAATGATTGAATTCAGCGCTCCGGCACTCAACACGTCCAGCGCGTTTTTCAAACTCAGTTCGTGCCAGGTAATCGCCGCGTGCGGCAATTCTTCACGCAACGGGCTATTGGGGCGAACCGCCAGATGCAAATCGTGCCCGCGCTCGATCAAAGCGCGAGTTAAATCAATCACGTGGCGTTCGCCTCCGCCCAAGCTTTCCGCCGAACAAACCTGTAGAATCTTCATCGTTATTACCGCTAGGATTGCGTATGAAATGTGCGCGAGACTTTAGCGCAAGCTGACCAAGGATGCCACTTGACCGAATTGAATATGCCATTTGCTTTATACGCCATCGCCGCTGCAATTATGGGACTGCTCATCGGCAGCTTCCTTAACGTCGTCATTCACCGCGTTCCGCTCGGCGAATCCATCGTCTTTCCCGGTTCGCACTGCCCGAAGTGCGAAACTGCCCTTCGCCCCTGGGACAACATTCCAGTTGTCAGCTTCTTGTTGCTGAAAGGGCGCTGCCGAAAATGCGGTCAGTCTATTTCGTGGCGCTATCCAGCAGTCGAACTGCTGACCGCCATCATCTTCACAGCCATCGCGTACAAATCCGGCGCAACCTGGGAAGCCGGCCTGGAAATGATTTTCGCGGCAGTGATGATCGCGCTGATTTTCATTGATGCGATTCATCATCTGCTGCCGAACGTTATCACTTATCCGGCGATTGTGTTTGCCCTGGCGGCGGCAACTGCACGAGCAGGCTGGGGAGAAGCCATCAGTTACGGCTTTGATTTTTCGTTTGTGTTTGTTTCTGAAAACCCGGGCTTTCATGCCGTGCGGTCAGCGATTACCGGCGGAGTTCTGTTCGCCTTGGCCGCGCCACTGTTCTGGCTGTTGGATTGGCTGGATTTGCGCCTGTACAACAAATACTTCGAATGGGAAGAGATGAATGAAGAAGCCGACAGTAGCACGACTATAAGTGAGGAACTGGACTCCGAGCAGCAAGCCCTTGCTGGCGCCCGAACTATGGATACGGAGGCCCACGATGCTGCGGAGCTGGCTGCCGAACGGCGTTACCAACGAACGATTTCGGCTTCAATGGTGTTTGGCTTGGTGGTTGCACTGGCGTGGGCTGTGTTGGTCATCTGGCTTGGTCCGAAACACCCTGAAGGATTTGATTCCGCAATGGGCGGTTTGTGGCGAGCCGTCGTCGCTGCCTTGATTGGAAGCATGCCCGTCTGGTGGTTGCGGGCAGCGTATTTCTACATTCGCGGAGCCGAAGGCATGGGCTTGGGCGACGTGAAATTGATGGCCATCATCGGAGCATTTCTGGGTTGGCAAGGCGCATTCGGCGTTTTATTGATGGGTTCGATTGGGGGCGCAGTCATCGGCGTGATTCTGGCGTGGCGCAGCCAGCGAGGCCTGAAAACCGCGTTGCCTTTTGGTGTATGCCTGGGCGCAGCGGCGTTGTTTGTTTTGCTGACGCCGATTTTTCGCTGGTACCTGAGCCTTTGAACTGTCTGAGCCGAGAGGAAATATCGAAACCACTGATAAAAATTTCTCCGATCGAACTTCACACTATTCCCAAATACTACCGAAAATAGTATGTTCTCGAACATTCCAAAAGCCGGTCTATTTAGGCTGGTTTCACTAAACGACTTATCGTTTCACGTTCGCATCCCAACTGAATCATTCAACACATTGAAGCCAGAAAATTTCTGACTTCGATTTCACTGTTGGAGGAAAAATGACTAAGAGGTTATCCCTATTTGCTGCTGCTCTTCTGTGCGTCGTTACAGTCGCACCTTTTCTGTCCTTGATGGTTTCAGGACAAGGCACTTTACCGCCGACATCCCGTGCAGATGTAACATTGCCTGACCATTTTGACGTTAGCCCTCAACCATTGCGAGATATGTATCCTAACCGCGCTCAGCCGTTGTTCCCTCGCGGTGGCAGAGACTTTGAACCAGGTCGCCCATTCCCTGTAGGCAATGACAATCCGAAAGTTGATGATCCGTTAGTGACAAAAAGCCTAGGGCTCCCTTCGGCGCTGATTGACCCGAAAGCTTTCACGGATGGCACTCCGATTGATCCGAGCCGCCGCGTTGCTCCGCCGGACACAACCGGAGATCTGGGGCCAAACCATTACGTTCAATGGGTCAACCTACGGTATTCGATTTACACGCTAAGCCGCGATGCCAACAACAATATCAGCGGTTTCAATCTGGTGAGTGGTTTCCCGAAGAACGGCAACGTTGTTTGGCAAGGCTTCGGCGGAACTTGTGAAACCAATAATGACGGCGATCCAATTGTGCAATACGATCAGTTGGCAAATCGCTGGATTCTGACTCAGTTTGCCGTTTCCAGTTCACCGTACACGCAATGCGTGGCGGTTTCGACCGGCCCTGACCCAACAGGCACGTATTATCGTTATTCCTATTCTTACGGGACCGATTTCAACGATTATCCGAAGATGGGAGTTTGGCCAGACGCTTATTACATCACATACAACATTTTTAAGCGCGGTCGCACTTATGGTGGCAACAAAGTTTGCGCTTTTGAACGCGCGCAAATGCTCACCGGCGGCGCAGCCAGACAAGTTTGCGCTCAAACCAGCACCAGCTACGCCAGCTTATTGCCTGCCGATTTGGAGGGCACAACGCTGCCACCTGCCGGATCGCCCAACTTCCTGCTGAGCATTTCCAGCACCGCATTGCAGTATTGGAAATTTGCGGTGAATTGGGGAACAGGAACAGGAACATTAACAGGCCCCACGACCATTGCAGGCGTCGCAGCGTTTACCAGAGCCTGCAGCGGCGGAACTTGTATTCCGCAACCAGGCACGACTCAGAAGCTGGATTCACTGGCTGATCGCCTGATGTATCGCTTAAGTTACCGCAATCTTGGCACCCGCGAAGCGTTGTTGGTCAACCACTCGGTTACAGCGAATAGTGCCAGCGGCATTCGTTGGTATGAATTGAGCAACGCGACGGGTCAAACCATTGCCAGTGCAAATCCTGTCATTCGTCAACAAGGCACATTTGCCCCAACAACGGATTATCGTTGGATGGGTAGTGCGGCAATGGACAACAACGGAGGCATTGCCATCGGCTACAATGTTTCGAATGCAACCACGATCGCCCCGAGCATTCGCTACGCGTTCCGTGGCCCGAATGACACTTTGGGAACGTTAGGCGGCGAAACTGGCATCTTAACCGGCCCAGGCGTTCAGACTGGAAACTCGCTTTCACGTTGGGGGGATTACAGCACTCTCAGCGTTGATCCGGTGGACAGATGCACAATGGTGTTCACCACCGAATACATTCCCTCCAACGGTTCCTTTAACTGGAGCACGTACATTCATTCATTCAAGCTGAGCACTTGCCAATAGCACTGCTTGCGCACGACTGGAAAAGGGTGGAATATCAAACCGATATTCCACCCTTTCTTCTTTTTAAGGATTTAGATATATGAAAGACGACGTGAGGCCGTTCTGGAAAATGGCACTTGTCATTTCATCTCTGGCGTTTTTGATGGCTGTTCCTGTTCCCAACACCGAAGCGGTAAATACCTCGGCGAATTTGCCGAGCGATTCCGCTTCCCAACAGAAAGAATTGCCCACCGGCACTTGGGGAGGAGAGCACATCAGCCTGGAACTCACGGCCGACGGAGGCCGCGTCGAATTTGATTGCGCCCACGGAACACTCGCAGGAAAAATAAAGCTCGATCAACAAGGCCGATTCAGCGTCAAGGGAACGTATTCTCCAGAACACGGCGGCCCCGAGCGTGAATCCGACAAAGCTAACGACCACCCAGTCATTTATGTCGGTCAGCTCAAAGGTGAAAAGCTACAGCTGACCATCAAACGCAGCGACAATAAAAAACCGATTGGGACTTTTGCGCTGACGCACGGCCAGGAAGCATTTCTGGTAAAGTGCAGATGACGCGATGTCAGCGTCAAACAATTGGTTTTCAAATCTGATGTTGATCCTAAGGATTGTCATCAAACATTGGCACTTGTAAGGAGAAAGAAGTGAAAAAGATACTTGCAGCATTGAGCTTGATTGCCGGACTGGCGATTGGATTGTCATCTGTAAACGCTCAGTCCCCTGGCGCTGAAATGAAGAAATCCGGCACGGAAGCAAAGACTGCCGGAAAAAGTCTTGGGCACAATGTCAAACACGGACGAATCGTGCGCGGCGGCAAAGAGTTTGGAAAACACGCGGGAAAGAGCGGGAAACACGTCGGCAAAGGAGTTGCCAAAGGCGTCAAGAAAGCTGTGAAACCGTAATTTCACGAATGCTCATTTCCTAGTCTGTTCATAGAAAGCCGCTTGGTCGAAGGATTAAGCGGCTTCTTTTTTCCAGCCATCTCTCGCAGAAAAATAATCTGTGGAGCCAGCTTTCAACAGGCTCCCAAAATAAAAACGGCCACCCGAAGATGGCCGTTTTTATTTGCTAACGATTTGGCAAAGCCCAAACGCGAAGCCCAGATCAAGGGGTAAAAATTGCAGCCCAAAGATCCGGCCAAATAGTTTTCAGTTTCGTGTCATAGTGGATCGTTCCGCTATTGCCTACCGTGACAGTTTTCCCGACAACCGTGCCGAACACCGGCGCTATTCCTGTGATGTTCACTGCTGTTTGAGGAGCATAAATCACCACCAGATTATTGGCCCCATTGTTTATCGCTACCCCATTGGCACCGCTATAACTGGACAAGATTTGCAGGTTGCCGGGAATTCCGGTCAGGTTGTTTAGGATGCTGGCGCCGCCAATATTCAACGTCCCCGTCAGTTTGATAACCACAGGGCCATTGACTTTGAGCTGCCCGCTATTGGTCAACGTCAGGTTGTGGAAGCAATAGGTGCCGTTTGCCAGCGTTGCGTTGTTAATCCCACTCAGAGTCAGGTCACCTGTGCCTGCGTTATAGGAATAAGTTCCACTCAGCCCGCTGTTTGAACTGTACGCAGGGCCGCAAGTCGGAACCGTAGGCAATGTCATCAGCGGAGCTAATGCATTGTTGGTGATGATGCCTCCCACAGTCGTTCCCAGCGGTTTTGATACCGTGGTTCCGGCAGTCGCGTTCCCCGTTATTGCACTTCCACCTGATAAGGTGACGCCAGCGCGTGTCGAGCGAACGTTCCCCCAAACTTTGCCGCTGCCGCTGATGGTAATCAAACCATTGCTATAAACATTGGCCAGACTGCTCTTGGTTGCGGGGTAGCTTCCAGTTGAATCGTAGCTGTCCGTGTAGCCTGTGCCGCTGATCGTAACGCTATCGAGCCCAACAATCGCGGTCAGAGCAACGGTCACATTGAAACTACATGAAGCGGTGTTTCCACCCGCGTCGGTGACTGTAAACGTATTGATCGTCGTGCCGAGCGGGAACGTCGCACCGCTGGCCAATCCTGCCACCTGCATCGTCGTCGCGCCGGGACGGTTATCGGTTCCAACAGGTGCCGTGTAAGTAACAACTGCTCCGTTCACTGCCGGATCGAAATCCACCACGATGTCTGCGGTGCAGCTAATCGTCGGCGGCACTGTATCGGGGACGAAAATTACCGTAACGTTGACGGTTGCGATGGCACATTTGAAATCGGATGCACCGTTGGTGGTGCCGTTGTCGCAGACTTGATAGGTAAACGAAGCCGGACCGCTGTAAAAAGCAGCAGGTGTATATGTCACGACTCCACTGTTGAGCGTCACAGTTCCGTGCGTGTTTGCGGTTGCCGTGACACTGGTTACGGTCAATGCCTGACTGCTTTCATTCGTTGGGCCTGCGGCGTCGTTGGCCGTCAAATCACTGGCCGGGAAGTTCAGGATCGTATCCTGGTTCAGTGATTTGGCGTCATTGGCGGCAACCGGATCGTCGTTGATTTCCGACACTGTGATATTCACGACGCCGGTAGTGCAACTCGGAGCATCCAGCCCATTCGTCTTCCCGTTATCGCAAACCTGGTATTCAAAGCTCGCTGGCCCGTTGTAATTCGGATCAGGCGAGTAAGAAATCGTTCCATTGACGAGCGTCACAGTGCCATGCGTGTTGGCGGTTGCGGTGACACTGGTCACGGTGAGCGTCTGCGAGCTTTCGCTTGCAGGTCCAGCGCTATCGTTGAGGGTTAAATCCGCAGCCGCCAGATTTAACGTCGCATCTTCCGCCACGGTGCCGGAATCGTTATTGGCCACCACAGCATCGTTCACCTCCGATACGGTGATGCTGACCGTCGCCTGGTTGGAATCAGCGTTCCCGTCGTTCACCTTGAAGTTAAAGCTGTCGCTGCCGTTGTAATCCTGCCCGGGCGTATACGTTACCGTGGCGGTGCAATCGCCGTTCGTGCATGAAGGCACGCCGATACTGCCGAGCAATCCATGCTGCGGGCCAGTGCCCACGATGCTAAACGTTGGGGTGTTGTTGTTCGGCAGCACCGCATGCAACGTAATTGTTAAAGGAGAGTCTTCCTGGGTATTCGCAGATTGATTTGCTGTGCCTGGAGGATTACTTCCATTCGTTCCCGCCTCAATGCAATTCTGCACTTCTTGCGGCAGGTTCGAGAAGAAATCGTATCCGGTCAGGGCTTCAACCGCATCCACTGTCGTGATGAAATTTTCCCATGGAGTATCCCGAATGCCTTGGACGTTCGGCATCAGGATGGCGATTGTTCTTGCTGAACAGCTTGCGCGCGACACGTCGTTCTCCCCTTTCGGCAAGACCAAAACGACTTTCCAGGTAAACGATGGAACTGTGATCAGACCACCCGCAAGCGTGTTGGTCGTGCCACCATTCGAACCAGTGCCTCCCTGTCCGTATGGCCCGGACACGACATAAATTTCCTGCTCTCCATTGAGCGGCAGAATGCTGCGCAGGTAGTTTTCGAAATTCGCCCACGGCCCTTGGTTGTTGTCAGGAGCCTGCGGAACCATATTCGTCATCAAATAGGTTTCCTGATTGATCGGAATGCGATTCTCATTGTCGCGATCGGCGTTCGGCGTCATGTGGCCGCGATCAAATCCGCTGGAAAAATAATCGGTAGATTGCACGCGGTACCAGTCGGACGGAACTCGCGGGTCAGCGCGGAACGTGTCCACACGCGCCAAGGCGCCAAACCACGATTGATCCAGATGCCAACTCACCCAGTTGGGCGTGCCCTTGTCTCGGTTGTACGAAAGCGTGTAGGTCGGCTTTTCCATCAAATAGTTATTTGAGTCCGCCAGACTTGCGTTGGACGGATTGCCCATCGCCAAATGAATGCTCGGCGCATAAGGAGCAGGTTGCCCAGCACCAACCACGGTGAAAGACACAGCATAGTTTTGAAACAACGTGTCCGTATCCGGTGCGCTGTCGTCAACATCCTGATCGTGAACCTTATCTTTGAAGATCGTGACGGTGCATTGCTCACCGTATTGGAAGCTGACGTTCGGCGTAACATGAAATCCTTTTCCAGCATTGTATGACGCCACGGTCGCGTCGTTGTGCTGACCGGATGAGCAGGTAATGTCGTACCAGCCAGCGTCAACATTCACTGGCTCGCTAAAATCAATGGTGAAGGTCGCGTCATAGGGCACATTAAACCCGTTCGTGACTGGATCAGTATTCGCCACCCAGGGACCCAATTCCACAATCGGCGCGGTGCGGCGCGGACTCGGCGCACCCGTTAAAAAGTCAGCACCGTTTTGGTCTGTATCGGTCTGGCCATTCGCTTTTCTGAAGATCGCCGTCGTATTGCTGGGCGCGGGCGCATCGGAGCTACCTTCCTGGCAATTCGCGGTCGCTCCATAGCCGACAAAATCCACGATGTCCGGGTCGGTTCCTAGCGGACAAGCGCCGGAAAGTGAATCGGAATTGCTGACCAGCGCAATTTTTCCGGCCGTGCCTGACATATTGATGTCGCCGGAAATGTTTGCGGCTGGAAGCGGCGCGCCAATTGCGCCACCTGATCCCAAACTAACCAGATAATATTCACCCGGCCCAATGAAGCCGCCGAGAGGCTGTTTGTTCGTCCAAGTGGTTCCGGTGGCAGCGCCATACTGCAACGACCAGCCAGTGATCGTCACCGTGACTGCCGTCGGGTTGTAGAGTTCGACGTAATCGTTTGTGTAAGTCGCGCCACTATTCCCGCCGCCGCCATAAATCTGACTGATCGTGATGTGATTAGCAGGCGCAAGCGATTGAACGCTAAGCAAAATGCTGGTGTTGAAGGAACGAGCTTGAGCGTCTGTAATCGTCACCGGCAGAGACTTCAACCCCGCTAACGTGTTAATCGCGACAGCCGCATTGTACGTAAACGTGTTTCCGATTCCGCTAAACGCTTGAGTGGGCGAACCGCCAATGGAAGACAGATCAGCCACCACCGTAATGCCTGTGCTTGGCGGATTCGGAGCCGGAGAAACATTCACCGTCAGCGTCGTCAAATCTCCAGGCTGAACTGTGCTGGGATTGGCGGAACCAGTACCCGAAAGAATCGAGCAATTGTTGACCGGCGAAGCGGTGTTCCGAGGATTCGGCGCTCCCGCGACAAAATCGTTCGCGTTGTTATTGGTGTCCAGACAGCCTGCATTTCCTCTAAGCACAGCGGTCGTGTTCGAAAGAGTCGGCGCGGCTCCTACGCCCTCAAAACAATTCGCGCCATCGTAACCGACAAAATCAATGATCGCCGGATCGGTGGGACAGGTTCCGGTCAGTGCGACCGTGTTGCTGACAAGCGCAATCTTGCCGGAAGTTCCTCCCATGGCAATTGTGCCGGTGGCGTCAGGCGTCGGCAGGTCAACAGTTCCTCCTGCCCCTGCAGCTTCCTGAATCAAATAGTATTGCCCCGGCTGAAGCGTCACTCCGGTCAGCGGCGTGACTTGCCAATTGGCCAAAGTCGCCGAAGCGTATTGCACAGACCAACCGCTCAAATTGATGGCTGTATCGCTGTGGTTGATGATTTCAATGAAGTCGTTTTTCAGCGTGGCCCCGGCGTTTCCGCCTCCGCCATACACTTGGCTGATGACTACGGTTCCCGATGCGACGGGAGTCGGCGTGGGTGTTGGCGTTGGAGTGGGAGTTGGCGTGGGCGTGGGTGTCGGAGTTGGTGAAACAGTGCCAGCCGCAATGACTGAAAAATCATCTATCGCCAATCCGTGGTCGCTT
>DAOMFR010000008.1:53269-62047 GCA_035429885.1 Blastocatellia bacterium | reverse complement strand
AACAGTGCCAGCCGCAATGACTGAAAAATCATCTATCGCCAATCCGTGGTCGCTTCCGGAATCATCCGGGTCTTGCCAGCGCAGCCAAACCTCCTGTCCGGCATTTACTGTGATCGCCAAAGTTGCCGAGATGGCTGTGCGATTCGCTGGCGCATTTCCGTCAAGCGTCGCCGCAGTTGCTCCCGTAATAGGACTGGTAAAGTTCAGCGCTGAGAAGGTAGTCCAGCCAGTGGTTGGAGCATTCGCGCCTGTGATTGTTCCCGCGTTGGCAACCTGATATTGAAACGTCAACGTGTTTGCGTTCGCGTTCCCGCCGTTTCGCCACTGCTCACCGACGTAGCTAATATCCAGCGAAGTAATCGTCGCGCCGGTATTATTCGTTAATCGCGCAGCTTGAAACACGGTCCCAGTCCCGCTCGAAGCAACAGATCCCAGCGCACGATCCGTAACCGGATTTGTTCCTGCCACGCCAAAACTATACAAGGCTCCCGCGTTTGACGATCCCGTCCCTGAATTATAGGTGGTGCGCGTCGAATACCAGCCGGAGATCGTTGAATTGTCCGTCCAAACGATGCCGGTTCCTGTTTGGGCAAGCGTGTCAAAGTTTTCTACAAGCGGTACACCTAGCGAGGTGATACTGCCTCCGTTGGTCAATGCGGAAGACGGTCGCAGCACATAGGCGCCAAGAGTGAAGCAGATGACAGCCAGACTAACGAACAGGGTCATTGACCGAAAGCGAATTGCAGACAGGGTAGATTTAGGCATAGATGTTCCTCTCGTTTCGATAACTTATGCGCGTGGGATTTGTTGCTGTGTTGGATTGTGTACTTTTGGCAGAAATGACCGTCTGAATCAGATGCAGCATTTTCAGTCTTTTCCTGTTGGCACAGACAGACTGATGAACTTCATGATTGCCAGGCCTTCGCCTTGGGAGAATTCGACGAATTTGGATTGCGCGGTTAAAGAGCAGGGCCGTATGAACGCGACCAATTTCCATTTCTGAAGGCTGGCAGTCTAGGGAATGGGTTCACTTCGGTCAAATTAAATCTCGGTAAAGCTGGCGTCCGCCGACCTGTGCGCGTCGGAATCTCTGGATAAGAACGAAGCGGCTTTAGGCAAACCGTGGAGGGAGAGACCATAGTGTCCGCCAAGCAAAAACGGCCATCCGAAGATGACCGTTTTTGCTGACTATAAAAGTCGGGGCGAGAGGATTTGAACCTCCGACCTCTCGGTCCCGAACCGAGCGCTCTACCAGGCTGAGCCACGCCCCGAAAACTGCGTTGAAAAAAGATCATTGCCGTCTGAAACGAAGGCGGATACTACTGACCGATCCCAAAGTTGTCAACCAGCCCTTTAAAACTTCCGGGAAGATAAGCTCAGCAAAAAATTCACTGAGCTTTGTCTTCCCCCAAGGCCATTACTTTGGTTGAGTAATTGCGCCTTCGGACGCGGACGAAACCAGCGCCGAATATTTGGCAAAAACTCCGGTTTTATACCGTGAAGCGGGCGCTTCCCAGTTGGCCAGTCGCTGCTTGATCTCTTCGTCGGTCAGTTCGACATTCAGCAGCCGCTTTTCCAAATCGAACATGACGATGTCGCCTTCGCGCAAAGCCGCAATGGGGCCTCCGACCTGCGCTTCGGGAGCAACGTGGCCAACGCACAATCCGCGAGTCGCGCCGCTGAAACGCCCATCGGTCATCAAAGCCACAACTTCGCCAAGCCCTGCACCGGAAATGGCCGAAGTCACCCCCAGCATTTCGCGCATGCCAGGGCCGCCTTTCGGTCCTTCATATCGAATGACAACGACGTCGCCGGATTTGATATTGCCGCTGGTGACGGCTTTCATGGCGTCTTCTTCGCGCTCAAACACGCGAGCCGGACCGCGATGCTGTTTGCGCTCGAAGCCGGACAGTTTCACCACGGAACCTTCCGGTGCAAGATTGCCTTTCAGAATGACCAATCCGCCATTCGGTTTGATAGGATTATCGGTCGAAAACACAACGTCCTGCCCCGGAGTTTCATCCGCAAGTTCGGCTTCCTGCCCGACAGTCAATCCGCTGACGGTCATTTGATCGCCGTCAATGTAACCGCCTTCAACTAAACGTCGAGCAACCAGGCCGATGCCGCCTGCTTTGCCAAGTTCCACAGCCGTGTATTTGCCGCCGGGTTTCAGGTCGGCAATCATCGGCGTGCGAGCGCTGATTTCGTCGAAATCATCAATCGTCAAATCAATTCCCGCTTCGCGCGCCATTGCCAGCAAATGCAGCACAGCGTTGGTTGAACCGCCTGTTGCAGCGACACCGGTGATCGCGTTTTCAAAGGCTTTGCGCGTCAGAATGTCGCTTGGGCGAACGCCTCGGCGAAGCAGGTCAACGATGTACCGTCCAGCTTCGAAAGCAGTCTTTTCTTTCAGTGGATCGGTCGCGGAAACACTGCCCGTTCCCATCACGGCCAAGCCGATAAATTCCATAACCATCGCCATCGTGTTGGCGGTGTATTGACCGCCGCAAGCTCCAGCGCCTGGACAGGCAACATTTTCGACTTCCAACAATTGAGCATCATTGATTTTTCCGGCGGCGTGCTGGCCAACGGCTTCAAACACGTCCTGCACCGTCAGTGCTTTGCCGTGCAGATAGCCGGGAGCAATCGAACCTCCGTACAGAATCAGACCGGGAATGTTCAGGCGAATCAAGCTCATCGCTCCGGCGGGAATCGTCTTGTCGCATCCGACAATGACAACCATCGCGTCGAACAAATATCCGCGTCCGACCAGTTCAATCGAATCGGCAATCAGATCGCGGCTAACCAGCGAAGCTTTCATGCCTTCGGTTCCCATCGTCACACCATCGCTGATGGAAATGGTGTTGAATTCCATCGGGGTCGCTCCGGCGGCGCGAATGCCTTCTTTGACCTTCGCGGCCAGATCGCGGTGGTTGAAGTTGCATGGCATCGTTTCAATCCACATGTGAGCGACGCCAATGATGGGTTTGGCCAGGTCTTCGTCGTCGAAACCAATGGCTTTGAGCATGGAACGAGCCGGAGCGCGATCGCGTCCGTTCGTGATCAGGTGGCTTAGATGTTTGGGGTCAAATGACATAAATAAATCCCAGCAATGACTGTGCAGTCATTCTCCATTTCTTTAGAAAGTTGTGTTTGGTCGCCAATGAATAGCGATGAAGGAAACGGCATTTTGGCCGAGTTACCGGCATCACGCAAGATTTGATTGTTGAATAGGAGACGTGAGTTGGAAATGGAGACATTAGTTCACCAGAATTGCCCATCATCACCAGCTTCTATTCACTCCCACCTCCCGTCCCCAACTCCTACTTCTTTTCTTCCGGAGCAGTCTGTTCTTTTTGTTCTGGCGCAGCCTTTTCTTTTTGTACCGGTTCGGGCGCGGGTTTCGCGGGGCGAACCATGGTCCACAGAACCATAAACCGGGGCATTTGCGTAGTGGTGCGATTCAATCCGTCGTGCGTGCGCGCCACGGAGCCTTCAAACGAAAAGGTGTTGAACCGCAATCGTCCCGGCAATTGATAGGAAATCCTGCCGCCACTGAGCGTCATCCACATCCGTGCAGTGTATTCGCCAGTACCCAACCGGGTTTTCATTTGGTTGATGGAAAGCAACGGCATCACGGACCATCCGGTTCGTGCCCAGGTGAACACGGGTTGAATGTACGCGGTCGTCAGCAACGAATTCCCTGCGCTGAATTTTTCTCCGGCAATCCAGTTGACGTTGTAGGTGGCTTGCAGTTGGAACACAGGCTTTGGAGCCCAGTTGCCATTGAACCCAACGGTGGAAGTGATGTTATTGGCGTTCGCGTTGATGCGATCGCGAAACCAGTTGCGGGCTCCGGTCAGGCCCAGCGTCAACGAACCTCGCGTTTCAGAAGTGATCGTGTGATTGACCGTGCCGGTAACACCGAATCGGTTTTGATTCGCTTCGCCTTTCAATTCCGGAATGCCGCGATTGGTGGTCAGCGTATGCGCTTCGCTGGTGCCCAAGGTGACGGTCGTTGCTTGTCCGAACATTTTCGTCCAATTCAATCCCACGTTGTGCAACGCCAGATGCGCGCGGTCGGCATACCGGAAATCGCTTTCCAGCAACTGATACGTCGTGGAAAAGTTTCCGGCTTTTGTGTCGCGCGATACCGAAGCGTCCAATCCTCTGCGGTCGCTGATGCCCAGTTGCGTCAGGTTGGCCGTCGCCGGAATCGCAAAGTTCGGCGACACGTCTCGATAGGCGAGCGCGATGTTGGCTTTGTGCCACGTGCCGGTCACGCCCGACCGCCAGGCGCGTCCAAAGTTGCGCGTGGATTGCGGCGACAACCGATTGACGTTGTTGGAAGTCAGCGCATATTCCGAAATCCACGACCACGCCGGATTCAATTTGATCGTCAGCAATCCGCCCAGCGAATCGCCTGCACGCGGCGTGGCGAACGCGTCCGTCGTGGTCAGCGGCATTCCGTTTTCGTCGAAACCGATGCGCAAGGCATCGCCGCCCACATCGCGCGCGCTCATCCACATCAATCGGAACTTCACGCGTTCCGGATCGGCCAGCGATTTCAGCGGAGGCAGTTCATAACTTGCGCTTTGCACCTGTTGGTGAAATCCGTAACCGATGCCTTCGCCCTGCCCCTTGTCATTGGTGTTGCGGTAATAACTGAATTTGCCGAAGGGAGTGCGCAGCCCGGCTTCGACGGCTTCGCGCGGAAATCCTGTGCTGACAAATTCCGAATTCAGATGCAATTGCGGCGCAATCATTCCGAAGCTGAGATCAAAGCTGAACTTTGGTCCGGCGGGAACCGCTGCGGTTTGTTGCGGTTGCGCGGCAGCCGCATCAGCGGGCGCAGTGGCGTTTGCAGGCGCGGCACCATTCGGTTGCGCGTTAGCCGCAGGCAATCCGAAATCGCGCGTGATTTTGAACACGTAATCATTCCAGCGTCCAAACATATGGCGAGGGTTGGGGTTGAACACGGAATTGGTCAATCCGCTGGCGTTCATTTCCGCTTTCCAGGGACCGTTGGTGTACGTGCCTTGAGAGGAAAGGGAGAGATCGTTCTTTTCTTCTTCCTGCCGCGAAACGCCCTGAGTATTGGAGGTGACTTCGGTTTTGAACTCGTTCGGAGCGGCGCTGGCGGCCGCATCACCTGCGGTGCCGGGAGCAGCTTCCGCAGGCGTCGCTTCGGCGGTTGGCGCGGGTTCTGCCTCAGCATCCGTGCCCGGAGTTTTCGCCGTGGCGTCTTCGGGCGCGGGACTGGCGGCAACGGTGAAATTCCAATTGGTGGATTGTTGCCCGGCTTTCAACGTCACTTGATGCGCGCCGTTGGTCAGAGGAATCGTGGGTTGATACGCGATCTTGTTCGCAGAAATTTGCGCGACCGCAGTCACGTCCGTGTCATCCACCAACAAGCTGATTTCCGATGGCCCCGCGCCAGTCGTCAGGTCAGCACTAATCATTGGCGTGGCATCGTTAATGGTCTGCCCGGATACCGGAGTTTGGGTTGTAACCTGTGCTTTCCCTTCTGCTAAGGCGGGCAAATTTAGCGAAGCCAAATCCGGATAAGGACTTGTTGTAAGGCTAGAAACTTTTTGTTCTTCGCCAGCATTGTGGGTCGTCGTCGGTACGGCAAACATCAATCGCCAACTGGTGTCGTGAATCGTTTTGGCGGCGGGCACGGTGAAACGTTGCCGCGCGCCGACCATCACAAATCGGCCCTTGGAGGTGAAAGCTTCGACCTGAGAATCGTAACTTTCGCCCGCAGCCAATTGCCCGGCCAGGGAATGCAAATCCAGTTTGGGCTGTGTCGTCAGAAACCGGCGCACGACCACGCCTTCGCGCGAAATCGTCAGCCGGTACAAGGTGGGAGCAACTGGCGTAACCGAGGGAGAAGCCAGCGGCGAATTCAATTCTTTCCATTGCAACAACATGGTTGGGATGCCGTGGGATGCCCCTGTTGCTGCGGGGGTCGGAACGAGAGCGCCGCTGGCTACTCGTTGGATGCGTCGCATGAGCGCAGGCTGTCGAGTCGCCCCGGACATTTCCACAGCGCGGACAGTCCAAAACAGCTCACCTTCCGGCAACGCAGTCCAAATTTGAGAAGGCACTTGCCAGCCTGTGCTGGTCACATCGTGCCATTGCGATATCGAACGAACGAATGGTTGAGTCGAAAATCCAACCTGATATTTGGCCGCGCCAGGAACAATCGTCCAGTGCAAGGTCGGCGGCTGTTCCGGCAAAAAACCTCTGCCGGAAGCCGGGGCCAAGACGCGAATCTGTTTCCACGTGCCCGGTGTCACCACAACCGTAATCGCGGGCGATTGCAACAGGTTCGGCGAAATGATCTTCAACTCTAACTTGTGTGAACCGATGAACACTGTCGGCAACGAACGCGACGTTTTCAGCTGCTGGCGTTGGCCTCCGGTCAGGGTCATCGTGAACTGGTCAAAGACTGCGCCATCCCACAACCAATACCCAACGACAGTGCCCGTGCCCGCGCCGGATAAGACCGCTTCGGCAAAGACGGTTTCGCCCTGCGCGACGACCGAACCAGTGCGCGGATACGTCACCACCAGGCTGGTGATTTGCACCGGAGCGCCCAGCGAATTGCCCGCCATTACTTTCAACGGTTTGGTCGTATTCGACCCACGCAACGACGTGGAAGTGTTGTCCGCGTTGATCACATCCACCGCGCGCGTATCCAACGAAGCTTGCGGCGACACACTGACCAGCGCCTGTATGGTCGTGTCGCTCAATCGCACCAAGCTTTCCAGAATGATGTCCGCAGCCGGAACCAAACCCGGATTCGACGAACCCTGTCCGATGACCACTCGCGCTCCGGGACGAAAATTCGTTCCCACCAAAGTCAGCCGAACCTGCCGTGATCCTTGTGTCACGGCGGTTGCCGCAATGGATTGGAGCGTCGGAGGAGGCAAGGGCTGTGGCGTAATGGAAAACGTCACCGCATTGGAAGTGCCTCCGCCCGGAGCGGGATTGGTCACCGTCACTGTCGCCGCGCCAACGCTTTGCACGTCGCCGGCAACAATCTGCGCGGACAATTGATTGGAACTGAGAAATATCGTGGGCCGATTCACGCCGTTCCATCGCACCAGAGAACCTGTGACGAAGCCTCTGCCACTGACCGTCAACTTGAACGACGGGCTGCCTGCCACAATCGAATTGGGAACGAGCGCCGTAATTGTCGGCGTCGGATTAAAGATGTTGATGGACAGCGCATTCGATGTGCCTCCGCCCAAACCCAGCGCGCTTGGCGGAGTCACCACGGTCACGCTGGCGGTGCCTGCGTTCAATATATCCGTAGCCGGAATCTGCGCAGTTGCTTGCGTCGCGGAAATCACATTGGTCGCGCGTGGACTGCCGTTCCATTGCACGACAGACGTGCTAACGAAGTTGACGCCGGTTACCGTCAACAAAAGTCCCGGATCCCCCGCGTTGACCGGATTGGGATTCAACGATGTGATGCGCGGCGATGGCGGCGGCGGATCAATAATCGTAAACGGCAGTGCATTGGAAGTCGTTCCCGGCAATCCTGTTGTACCTGGCGGATTGAATACCGTGACGTTGACGATTCCTGCCGTCGTTAAATCACTTGAAGGGATGACCGCCGTCAACACTGTCGTTGAGACAAATGTCGTCGCCCGATCAGCTCCATTCCAACGCACAACTGAGATGCGATTGAAATTCGATCCGGTCACAGTCAGCGTGATTTGCGAACTGCCCGCTGTGGCCGAATTCGGCGCGATACTGTTAAGAATCGGCGTGAGCGATTGCGCTTGAGCCCCAACCCGACCTAATGCCAAACAGGCAACTAACACGAACAACCGTTTGTTTATTTCAAGCAACGTCGCCAGTTCGTTCACCTTTTTCATAACCAATTTGATATTTACACCACGAAATAATTGCGCAGTTAAACTGTAAAAGAAGGCGGAAGTCTAAGCATTTGCGACCTCCGCCTGTGTTCATTTGCGTAACCTCACCCATCTACTTTGCAAGGCGACAAGCCGCCTGGTTGCCTTGAGCCGTTCTAACAAAAATCAACATCTATGACGCAAGCATCTATCCACGCCTTAATCAACGAGGCCTGAACACATAAATCATTGCTCAAGTGGCAGAGGCTGCACATACCAGATACCTTGCATTGCTCCGCACAATTTTTATAGCGCCATTCACAGTCCTGGAAGTCCACTGCTTTCGCCGGTGGAAACGCTTTGAGCGCTTGGCCAGCGCGAGTCAAGTTTGCTGCCAAAGTCGCCTCCTGCGCTTGCGAAGTGTTGTTCGCCAGCGCCTTGATTGCGTCGTAACTCTTTTGCATCGCATCTCGTTTCCGAGCGTCTTTGATCTTGGCAAAGTTCGGCGACCCAATACGGGCCAGCGCTCGCTTGGCTTCGGTGGCGGATTTCAATTCAGCCGCGACGGCTGCTTTTGCCCCTGACACGGCGAAGTAGCGATTGCCGTTCAGATCCAACGTCTGGATAGTGGCAATTGCCGCTAATACAACTGCCAAAGCCAACATGAAGTTTTTCGCCTTGATAAAATTATTGTTCCGCATATTTGGTTCTCCTTTTTGATTTTACTTGCGTTAGTTAAGAGCAATCGCAATCACAACCGATGTCATCATTGCTGCTCGCTAACTAAGGCGGAGAACTTCATCGAAAACTATCATCCGCGAAAAACTTTTTGATTTTTTTCAAGGAGCTAAGGGCCCGGTCGCTTTATCAAGGATCGTGCGCACGTTGTGCAGCAATTGCGTCGCTT
>DAOMFR010000008.1:43235-53169 GCA_035429885.1 Blastocatellia bacterium | reverse complement strand
GGCCCGGTCGCTTTATCAAGGATCGTGCGCACGTTGTGCAGCAATTGCGTCGCTTCCTCATGGCGCGATTGAACCTGATAGAGTTCTGCCAATTCATTGCGGAGCTGGGCCACTTCTAGATTTTCAATCCCAAACAGCTTTTCCTTGATCGTCACCGCGCGGAGCAAACAGCGTTCGGCTTCGGCAATGCGGTGTTGCGTGGCGCTCAGAGAAGCCAGTTTTGCCAGTGTGTTGGCAATTTCGTAATGCTCGGTTTCAGACAAGAGCTCGATGATGCCGATTGCGCCCCGATACAATCGTTCGGCGTCATCAAATTTCTTTCGCTCGGTCAGCAAGTCAGCCAGCCAAACCATCTCGGTCGCCACCGACGAATGCGTCATCCCTCGCACGCGCATCAGAATTTCCATCGCCTGCCGAGCCAATTCCTCCGCTTCGGCCAGATGACCGCGTTTGCGCTCCAGACTGCTCAAGTCGTGACATACACTGGCGACTTCCGCGCTTTCCGCGTGCGAAGATTGCTGGTATCCCTTCAAGGCACGCCAATAAAAGTTGGCGGCTTCATCAAATCGCCCGCATTCCTGGTGCAGAATCGCCAAATGATGTTTGACTTCGGCTGTTTCGATGCTGCGTTTGCCGAAAATCGCTTTCGAGGAACTCAGCGCGCGCAACAGCAATTCTTCGGCTTCCTGATAGCGCCCTTGCGCTTGATACAAACTGCCCAATCTTCGGAGCACGACAGGGCGTAACGCTTCCATTTCCGGATCAATGCCGGTGCGTTCCACCAATCGCGTCAATCGCTGAAACAAGCGTTCAGTTTTGGCGAAATCGCCACGCTCTTCGTAAATTGTCGCCAGTTGATTCAGAAAATGCGCCAACCGAGTCAGGTCCACACCATCGGCGCGTTCCAACAATTCCAGCGAATTCAACCACAAGGATTTTGCTTTTTGTTTCTCAGCCAATGTCCGGCAGGCCAATGGTTTGACTCCCGAACGAAGATTCCCAATCGGCGTCAGTGAAATGCACGGCATTGTTAATGTTGCAGTCAGCATTGTCTTAATCTCCTTCTCTTCCATATTGCCGTTGCCTGACGTTGCTTGCTCTACCTCCCTTTCAACTACACAGGCGATAAAAACCTGCAATTTTCGTCATCTGATCTAAAGTTTTTTTAGCCCCGTAACACTGACAGCGCTCGGCAGCGAATAATCAGGGGATGAATTCTCGCCTCAGAATTCACCCCTAGACCTATCGCCGTCCGAGCGCTCATCAGTTCCCGCCACTTCCGGTCGCGCGCGGTGCGTGCCCGGAGTGCGAAATTCGGTTCTGATTCGCTATACCGTCAACAGTGTTTATTGCATCGTCCAGGCTTGGCAGGTGTAGCTCTGACCGGCGCTGCCCAATCCGCGAACGCTGGCGCCAGCCGCCAAATCTTTGTCCAGGGTGATCGTGCCTTTGTCGCCGTCGCTGGAAGTCCAGTTCACTTTCGCGCCCTTCTTCAGCAATTTGCCCGTGGAGTTGGTGATGTCAGGAGTTTTGGCAACGTCCTGGTGCGAACCGGGATTCTTGCAAGTCATCGCCACTTTCTGCAGAACTTGCATTTTGTTCGCATCCGGACGGTTCACCTGCGGACGGTCATTTTTGGTTTGAGCAGCCAACGAAATCGTCAGAGCGCCAGCGACCAGGACAGTGTTAATTACGGTAAACAGTTTTTTCATAAATGTGATTCTCCTTTTGTCTTTAACTTTTTTGTTTTCGTAACGGATGAACTCTCAACCGTTTGTTAAATTTTGATTCCCCGTTGAAGAACTTTGTTCACGTCCGTCAACGATTTGGAGTTTATGCAGATCGCCTTTTTGGCTCATGAGGTTTTGGTGATGAATTGGTGATGAATTGAAAAAACTTTTTGGCCTGCTGACAGCATATTTTTCCACGCCGATTCTGAGACGGATGGGCGCATATTTGTGCGCTGCCCAATTCGGGCGAGTTGGGATAGTATCCGCCCCGTATTCAAGACAATCCTTCATCAAGTCAGTAGCCCAACTGTCAGAGAGGACCGAAATTCAGCGCCAACTCTGGTTTATTTGCAGATTACTGACACTTAGGGAACCGAAAATCAGTTATGGACACAAACAACGGAACAATCCGCGTTGCTATCGTTGAAGATGACCGTTCGTTGCGCGAAGGGCTGGGGCTTTTGATCAACGCCACGTCCGGTTACAACTGCCAACACAGTTATGGTTCGGTCGAAGAAGCGCTGCGAGACATTAACGACGATGGCGACCAGAACCTGCCAGACATCATGTTGCTGGATATTCATCTTCCGGGAATGCTAGGATCAGATGGCGTTAAACTGTTCCGAGAAAAATTTCCAACCATGCAGGTGATGATGCTGACGGTGTATGCCGAACAGGACAAAATCTTTGAATCCATCTGCAACGGCGCTTGCGGCTATTTGCTGAAAAAAACGCCACCGGCAAAACTGCTTGAAGCGATTCGCGAAGCGCATGAAGGCGGCGCTCCCATGTCGCCTGAAATCGCGCGCAAAGTCGTCATGCTGTTCCAGAATACCCGCCTGCCCGAAAAGATCGACGAACAATTAACCCAACAGGAAATCAAGCTGCTGCAATTTCTGTCTGATGGACACAGCTACCAAAGCGCCGCCGGACAATTGAATATCAGTGTAAACACGGTTCGAAATTACATACGCAGCATTTACGATAAACTTCACGTCCATTCAAAAAACGAAGCCGTCGGCAAAGCGCTCCGCAGCGGCATCATCTCTTGACGTTTTGTGAACCAAGTTATGCCCAATACGCCTCAATCGGAGCTGCGATTTCCACCGTATCGCATTCCAGCCGGAGTTGACTTGCTTTATTGCGACAACAAGATTGTCGCCCTTGAACGCCGCGCCGTTCAGGTGCTGCGGTACCTGGTCGCCAACCACGACCGCGTCGTTTCCAAAGAAGAATTGCTGGAAGCCGTCTGGCCTGACACTTTCATCACCGACGGAGTGTTGAAACGCGCAATTTCTCAGGCGCGTCGCGCCCTGGGCGATGGAGCCGAAGAATCCAAGTTCATCGAAACCTATCACGGCAGAGGCTACCGGTTTGTTGCGCAAGTTATCACCAGAACTTTGCCACCAATTGAATTCAATCCTGGCAAAGCGTCTGCGCCTGAACCGCTCGCGAAACCGGCAGTAGCCGTCAAAGAACCCGTGCCGGTTCCCGCCGAAAATGCGGCGACAGAAATGCCGAAACCGGCTCCGGCAAGTTCCGGCATCCCGGAGTACAACCAACTCGTTGGACGCGAAATCGAGCTGGCCCATCTACATGGAGATTACCGGCGCGTGCTGGAAGGCGCTGGCCGACCGGTCTTAGTGATCGGCGAAAGCGGCGTCGGCAAAACGCAGCTTGCGCGTGAATTTGCCAATCAGGCGCGAACACAGGGCGCGATTTGCCTGTACGCGCAATTTTTTGATTACCGAGCCAGCCGATTGGCGCCGTTTGAAATCTTCCTCGATCTGCTGCGAACCATTCTGGGGGTCAACGCCGCCAACCGCGAAGAATGCGATTTGCGCGTTCTGGCGCGCAACCATTTCAGCGTCGAATTGCCTGAGGAATTGTTCACTGATGCCAGAATCAACAGCCAGGTTCGGCTGGCCACTAACACCGGAGCCTTGCGGTTGGACGAAGTGTCGGCTTACGCCACCAAACCGCTCAGTTCGCCGACGACAAAATTGACCAGCAGCGGCTCGCGTTCCGTTGCGCCGATCAGCCAATGTTTCATCCGCGCCAGTCTTCACCGTCCATTGGTTTTGATTCTGGACGACATTCAATGGGCGGATGCCGCCAGCCGCGAAGTCATCGGTTATCTGATGCGCAGCCTGCAAAGCGAACCGCTGATGATCGTTTGCCTGGCGCGCGCGGAATCCGTCAACGACCGCGAAACCAGCTTCGCAGACTGGTTGAAACAACTGGCCGGGTATCGCAGCTACACCACGCAAACGCTCAAGCCGCTGGATGAAACCGCCTGTCGTTCAGCCATCGAAGCGGTCTTCGGTCAAGCGATTTCTGTTCCGCCGCAGGATTTGAAAACGTTGCATAAAACGACCGGCGGTAATCCGTATTTTCTGATCGAAATGCTGCGGCTGCTGGTGGCGGAACGAGCCATCAGCTTTTCGCCGTTGCCGGAGCCGCATTGGACTTGGAACGGCCTTAAGGACGTCTCGCTGCCAGTAACGATTGTCATGGCTGCGCAAGCCAAGCTGGACAGATTGACCGATGAAGTTCGCGAGCTGGCGGAAGTTGCCGCTGTTGTTGGCGAAGAATTCCGTGTTGAAACATTGGCCAGCATGACAGGCCGCAATGAAACTGAAATCGAGCGTTTGCTGTTGGAAGGCGTGCGTCGAGGAGTTCTGACTGAACGCGGTGTCACCAGCGACAACGACGCGCGTTTTTATCACAACACACTGCGCCGGGTTTTGTACGAAGCGTTGCCGCAACGCCGCCGCAAACGATTGCACGTGGCGGCGGCTCAATCCATTGAAAATCTCCACCAGGCCGAATTGGATCGCGTCGCCGAAGCCATCAGCGCGCATTACGAATCCGCCGAACACGCGGAACTCGCGTTTGAATGGAGCATTCGCGCTTGGCAGGCGGCCAGCAGTCGTCTGTCCTGGAACGAAGCGACGATTTGCATCGAACGGGCGCAACGCGCCGCAGACGAAATGGCCAAAAGCAGCGGCAATAATCTCGCTCCGGTGGAGCAGTTGAAACTGTTGTTTGCGCTGGGTGAAACCAATTTCGCGACCGGCCGATTCAAAGAATCCGACCGGTTTTACGGCGAAGCCATCACCTTGGCGCGCAGCATTGGCGACCGTCCCAGTTTGGCGACGGCGCTGCTGGAACAAGGACAATCGCGAGCCAGCCTGAGCCTGTACAACGAAGCCATCGCCGTCACAAAACAGGCGCTGGAAATTTACCGGTTGATGGATGACCACGAGGGCGCTGGCTTGGCGATCCTGCAACTTGGCGGCGTGGAAGTGCGGCTGGGAAATTACGAAGAAGCCGTCAGCCTGGCGCAACAAGCGTTGCAAAAAGCCGCGCTCAACAGTCAGGTGGCTGCTATCGCATTTGGCTTGCTCGGCTGGGCGCGGGCGCTGCAAGGGCATTTCACCGAAGGAGTTCCGTTACTGGAACGCGCTGTGGATTACCTGTCGAATGTCGGCGACGTTCAGCGGCGTGTGCTGTTGCTACGCCGCAGCCACTGGGCGGAACTGAGTCGCGGACGGTATGAAACCGCCATCGAAATGGCGTTGCGCGCGCGCGACGACGCGCAACGTTTGGGCGACGCCAACGGTGAAGCCAAGATGGACATGGGAATCGGGCAGGCGCGCATTGCGCAAGGCTTGCACCAAGAAGGCATTGCGCTGCTCAAGCGCGCGCAGGATAAACTGCATGTCGTCGGCGCGACCCACGGCGAAGCCGAAACGTATTGGCTGCTTGGTCGCGCGTATTGCGAACTTGGCCGTTTAGACGAATCGCGCAAACTGCTGACCAAGGCTTATGACCAAATCCTGGAAATTGGCGACCGCGACGACGAATTCCGCGTGCTGACCGACCTTGCGCGGCTTTCTCTGGCGGAAGGCGACGCCAACACGGCTCTGCGCCACGCCGAAACCGCCGCCACCATCGCCGACGAATTGCACAACCGCGACTGGATCGGCGTGATTCTGACCGAACAAGCCGCCGCTTTACTGGCACTCGGCAAACTCGATGATGCGCTGTCCATCATCGAGCGCGCATTGAAAATGCTGGAAGAAATCGAATCCGGCGAATGCTGGCGCGCTTATTGGGTGAAAGCGCATATTTTGGAAGCGCAAACCTCCTGGTCGCCCGAAGCGTTGTCGGCGCTGACGATCGCGGTGGAATTGCTGGATCACATTCGCCAACAATTGGCGCAGGACGAACCGCGATTTTCCCTAATTACTCAAGCGCGTCGCGTTCCTGTGACTGAATTGCATGCGATGCTGGTGCGCTTCGGGCATCTCGAAAAAGCCGAGCAACTCGCCAAAAGTTGGAGCCTTGGAAAGGCTGATACTCAGTCGGTAAACCCTTAAGCTTCGAATACTAAAATCAAATCACTCAACACAAAGGATCAAAGAGAAGTCACAGCCGGTGACAATTTTTCTTTGATTCTTTGTCCCTTTGATTCTTGTATTGAACCATCGGTCTGGGCGCGCTCGTCATTTCTTTAAGGGCATCACCAGCGTCAGCCGAGTTCCCTTCCCCGGCGCGGAATCAAATTTCAGCTCCCCGCCTAATTCCTTTGCGCGTGCCTGCATATTTCCCAAACCATTGCCGCCACGGCTTTTCGGCAACACGGCGGTGGCAGCTCCGGCGGATTGAGGGGTGAACCCTTGCCCATCGTCGGCAATTTCCGCATGCAATTGGTGATGGACAAGCGCCAGATTCATGGAAACGTGTTTGGCTCCGGCGTGACGCGCGATGTTGTTGAGCGATTCTTTGAAGATCAAAAACAGATGGCGGCGTTGTTCGGGATCGAGCTTGATTTTTTCGATGTCGGCGGAGGCAATGAATTGCCAGCTGATGTCCTGAGCATCCAGCACGTCGGAGGCGAATTGACGCGTGCGGGTAACGACCTGGCCCAAATCGTCCCGGCGCGGGTCAATGGACCAGACAATGTCGCTCATCGAATCCACCAAACCGCGCGCCGAATCGGCAATGTCCGTCAGCATTTGCGCCGAGCGCGCATTTTGGCCATTGAGCTGACCGCTGCTTTGTCCTTGCTGTTTGACGACTTCGCTCAGGATGGCCATGCGCGACAAGCTGGCGCCGATGTCGTCGTGCAAATCCGTGGCGATGCGCGTGCGAACGCGTTCGATTTCCAGCAACCGCCGAACCCGTTGCTGATACGCGAAATAGCCGATGGCTCCGGCAATGCCCGCGACCAGCAACAAAAACCACCAGCGCCGATAAAACGGCGGCAGAATTCGAAAGCTGACCAGTGCCGGTTGCACACTCATCTGTCCGCTGGCGTTAACGGCTCTGACCAAAAAGCGATAAGGACCCGGCGCCAAACTCGCCGTCACGATGCGCTGTTCGCTGGGCTGGCTCCAATCGTGGTCCGCGCCTTCAAACTTGTACTGATACCGAAGCCCCGCGCCCGTGTCGAAACTGAAGCCGAAAAATTCGATCTGCAACTGTCCCTGCCCCGGCTCAAATTCCAGGCCGCGGACTTCGCTCAATCCAAGTTCCGGAACAGGTTGCGGCTTGCCTCCGGCGGAAATCCGGCTGATAAGCACCGAGGGCGGAGCGGTTTTGGAATCGGTTTGCTCCGGTCGCAACCGCGACAGACCTTCGCGCGCGCCGAACCAAAGAGAGCCTTCGGCATCGGCAAATGCGGAAAGGATTTCGCCGCTGCTCAATCCGTCGCCCGCCGCAAAATGTTTGATTTGGCCGTTGGATAAATCCATCCGATCCACACCGCGCGACGTGCCGATGTAAATGCGTCCCCAGGCATCTTCGGTAAAACAGTTGATGTTGTTGGACGACAATCCATCGCGCATCTGATACCTGGTGAACGTTGGCCTGTCCGCGCCCGGATTTTCAATGCGGAGCGCGCCATCGCCTTCGCTGCCCACCCACAATCGTCCGGCGCGATCACAATAAATGCCCAACATCAGGCCCCGAGGCACTCCATCGGAATGATGGAAGACTTCGATTTTGCCGTTCCGCACGCGCATCAGTTCGCCGTAATGCAATCCCATCCAGACATTGCCTTCGCGGTCTTCGGTCATCACGTGCGCCCAGTTGTTGACGGGAATTCCGTCGCTTTCGCCGTAGCGGTAAAACTTGCCGGTGGCGCGTTCCCAGCGCGTCAGTGTGACGGGCGGCGTATAGGAACTGATCCACAAATCTCCGCGTGAATCTTCCATCATGCGCGTGATGTTGCTGCTGGCCAGCCCGTCGCTTTCGAAATATGCAGCCTTGAGTTTGACCTTCGCTAAATCCTCGAAATGTTCGACCGCAGGAAAGCGAAACAGGCCTTCGCCTGTCGCCACCCACCAATCACCATCTCGCGTTTGGATCATCGGGCGATTGCCTGTGGAAGAGCCTTTGACCTTTTCCGGCAAGTTGGGTTTGACGGACGTGAACCGCGTTCCGTCGAATTGATTGACCGACCAATCATTGTTGAACACGATCACTCGCTGATTGCGGTCGGCAAAGATCGAAAACACGTCGGTGCTGCCCAACCCATCGGCTACGCGATAGGTCATAAATCCGCTGCGCGCAATTTTGGTGACGCCGCCAACGCGAGCGCCCACCCACAAATTGCCTGCGCTGTCTTCGACCAGCGAGGTAATCAACCGGCTGATGCCCTGCCCTGTGGTGAGATTCCGAAACTGCTTCCCATCGTATTCAGACAATCCGCCGCCCACGGTTCCCACCCAAACGTGGCCATCGGACGTTTCACAAATCGCGCGCACGCGCTGGTCTTCCAGGCCATCGGCTTTGCTGTACCAGCGAGCTTCGCCCGGCGTCGTCGGCAAAATCAGTTTTTCGTCTTGTAGGTTCGGCGTGCTGACTTGCTGAGCAATGGTTTCCAGCGCAACAAACCCCGGCTTGGCCACCGCCGCAGGTTCGGGTTTGTACACCATCAAGCCGGCCTGGTGCCCGATCCAGATTCGTCCCTGGCGGTCTTCGGCAATCGCGCGAATCGAATCTGCACCTTCACTGGGTTTCACCGAATAATGAACAAATTGGCCATTGGGCAGCCGCCGCGCCAATCCGTAAATCGAACCCAGCCACAAACTTCCTTCGTGATCTTCGGTCAGCAGCACAACTTCAAACAGATTTTCAGGTTTGTTGGGGTATCCGACGGGAACCGATTCAAATCGTTTGGCGGGATCAGTGGCATTTCGATTCAGACGGAACAGACCGGCTTGCGTGCCGATCCACAATTGCCCCGCGCGATCTTCCAACAGCGAAGCAATGACATTCGCGTTTTTGTCGCCGTAAATGAAGTGGTTGGTAAATAGTGGTTGGTTGGAATTGGAACGAAGAAACGGTAGAGAATCCCGCGACGGCACAAAGCTGCTCAACCCGCTGAGCGTGCCGATCCAGTATGTGCCGTCACGACTTTCGATGATGTCTTCAATGCGGGTATGGATTAATCCTTCCGCAACGGTGTAATTGACAAAGTTTTGCCCGTCGAACCGCGACAATCCGTCGTTGGTGGCAAACCACAAAAACCCATGCGAATCCCGCATCATCCGGAAGATTCGCTCGTGCACCAATCCTTGGGCGGGCGCGTAGTTTTTAATCGGCGGCTGTTCGGCGCTGACCAATCCCAGCCCGAACACAAAGATCAATGCCGCCAGATTTGAAACCGTCCGTAACTTCACCCCACCCAGCTCCCGTTACAGCACCGCGAGAATGTCTTTGCTGTGCGTTGCCGTGTTCACCTTGCCAAATACGTGCGCGATGCGCCCTTCTTCATCAATCACGTATGTGATTCGCAATACGCCCATGAATTTTTTGCCGTACATGCTTTTTTCGCCCCAGGCTCCGTACTTTTCCATCATTTCGTGCGTGGGATCAGACAACAGCGTGAAGGGCAGCGAATATTTTTCGGTGAATTTCTGGTGAGATTTTTGGTCGTCGCCACTGACGCCCAGGACTTCCACACCCTGTTTTTTAAGCTGCGCAAAATCATCGCGGAATCCGCAAGCTTCCACCGTGCAACCGGGCGTCATGTCTTTCGGGTAAAAGTACAAGACAACCTTTTTGCCTTTCAGGTCGCTGAGTTTGACGGTTTTGCCTTCGGTGTTTTTCAAGCTAAAGGCTGGGGCTTTCGCGCCGACTTTCAGCAATTTGGACTGGGTTTCGCTGGCTGCCGCCGGTTTTGCGGCTTT
>DAOMFR010000008.1:17100-43135 GCA_035429885.1 Blastocatellia bacterium | reverse complement strand
GGTTTCTCCTGTTGATTTTCAATTTCTGACTTTCGCGAGTTGGAGAGCGAAAGCCAGCGTTTTGTATGGCGCGATCAGCCAATTGTCACCGGACGTTCCAGTTTCAAACGTATGATCGCGTTTTGATCCAGGCGGACTTCTTTGCCTTTGGTCATCAGCACGCCAGTGATGACGCTGCCGCCCAAAATGGCGGCTCCGGTAATCGCGCTGCCCTGGCTGATGCCGCCGTAATATCCGCCGAACCCGTTGGAATCGCGTCCGGCCAGAATGGCAATCGTGACTCCAATCATGCCAATGCCAGCGGCTGTGCCAATATTCGCCAAGGTTTTGCCGCCGTCCTTGCCGCCTTTCAACGTGCCTTCGTCATCGCTTTTGATCTTTTCGTCGCGCGAAAAGTCCGAAGCCGATTTGATGACAGCGGTAATTTTCTGCTCCTGGCCACCAACACGAATCCGTTCAAAGGTGATGTGCAACCGTCCTCCTTTGAACACTCGCCCGGCAGGTTCGGCCAGTGTCACACGCCCAAGAACTTCCGTCCCTCGCTGTAAAACCGTTCGGCCATCAATCATAACATCGCGGCGGACGGTGGCGATGATTTCGTCGCCAGGTTCGCTCAATTTGGAACTCAGCGGATCGTTCAAACTCAATTGAATTTCCGTTCCGGCGGGAATTTCCCTGGCATCTTGCGCTTGAGCCAAGCTCAACTTGGTTGGCTGAACCAAAGCCAACAAACAAGCGAATACCAACAATCGTCTCAGCATTTTTCTACCTCCATTGCTGTTTGTTTTCGGGAGTGCGCTCGCATACTACGTTGGAGGGTTGAGTCGGAGCAAGATTGTTGGGCATGCTCCTCTTTGCGAATCGCAAGGTTGCTTTTCCTATGCCCCGTTGGTCTAATTGCCCCCGTCAATCCAATCACAAAAACGAAAACCGATGACACTATTCACCGTCGAAGAAGCCAACGCTCTGTTGCCGGATGTTAAACGACTCTGGCGAAAAATTGACCGCGCGCGCGAGGTCATGGGCAAGCTTGCGTCCCACACCAAACTTGCCAGCCAGCAAAGCGGCGGCGGCGGAATTATGCGTGGAGGCGAATACGTCAACGCACTGACGTCGTTTCTGGCTTCCGCGCAGGAAATCCTGGAACTCGGCGTCGAAATCAAAGACTTTGATAAAGGCCTTTGCGATTTCCCGCACATGCGAGACGGACGTGTCGTGTTGCTTTGCTGGATGCGCGGAGAAGACAGCATCGAATGGTGGCACGACACAGACACAGGCTTCGCCGGTCGCCAGCCTCTCTAAACATTCGAATCAGCGTCACGCGCAATGCTGACTCAGCCAACTGCTTTACTTCTTAAAATTGAAGTTCGTAAAGCTAACGCCGATTCCGGTCGTCAACAACAGGTCATTATTTTTTGATCCCGTTGGCGGATTGGAAATGTAGCGATTGCTAGCCGTCACGTTCCAAGTCATCCAACCGGTCAGCTTCGTGATCAGCGAACTGTCGAAGGTATGCCGAAATTCGCCGCGTTCCGTCATGTTTGGGAAAAGCTGGAAGCGTTCCTTGAGCAGCACGCGGTCGGAAACTTTCAGCGCAAAATCTTCGCCGACAAACATTTCGCCGGAATTCCGCTTCACTCCCGTAGAGAAATTTTCCCGGTTGTACGCGCCGCCTCCGAAGACCTGTAATTGCGCACGCGAGTTTTTCATCGCGTAATAGCCGAAACCTCCGCCCAGCACAGAACGCAAATCCAGCAATTGAATCTGGTTATATTCAAAGTCGGCAAATCCAAACGTCGTCACACGGCTGGAAAGGTTGACTTCGTATCTGCCGCCACCTCGAATCGCATTCGCTGTGGTTTCCGTCACGCCTTTGTTTTTGTTTTTGGCGTTGATGTACGCGGCATACAAGGTGGTTTTATCGCGTTTGGTCTGACGGCTCAGGTTAGATCCCAGCGCCAGAGTGTTTGTTCGCGTGTTGCCCGTCGTCAAACTGTAGCCAAAATCCAATCCGCCATTCCACAAATCAAACCAACTCGGCTTCAGCATACGTTCGTAAACGGCTTGTTCTGCCTGGGAGCGAATCGCTTGAACCGCGCTCATTTCTCCGGCGACCTTGTCGGATTCCTTGGTTTCAACTTCATATTTGCCACCGGCAGTCGCGATCTTTCCCACCAGCGTTTTCCCGTCGCTCAATGCCACGTAAAGCGGCTCTTTTGATACGACTTCCGCGATCGCCTCGGTCGCAATGGTAATTGTTCCGGCATAATCAGTTTTGAGAGTCAGCGTTTTTCCATCCGCTTTGATAATTGAACCTGTTAGCCGGTCACCATTTTTCAGTTTCAGCTCGTCGGCCAGCGCAGACAAATTGGCGGCAAAGCAGACAAAACACAACACGAATAAGATAAATGTTCTTTTGAACATAGCTCTCCTTGATAACGTCATCTGGCATCGTTGCCCAGACATTTTTGTGGGGAGTTCATTGATTTGTACGGTGCTTGCATCCTAACAAGGCGGGTTTGTTCTGTCCATCAAGCTGAACTGCGTATCCCATTGGCAAAATTGAGGAATTGTCGCAATTGATCCTGATGTGGCAGGGCGATCCCTTCACCAGAAATGACAAAAATGTTATAGAACATACACTGAAAAACATTTTTGTCGGACATGAAGACAGGAGCTTATGGAAGAGTCGTTACAGATCAAAAAACTTTCAGCGCTGCTGGAAGTCAGCAAGGCGCTCGGTTCGACCCTCAACATCCGAGAAGTGATCGAGAAGGTATTGGAAATTCTGGATCGCGAAGTCGGCATGAGGCGCGGAGCAATTGCGTTACTGGATGACCACAACTCGCTTTCGATTCAATACGCGTTTGGAATGAGCGAAGGCGAACGCCAGCGCGGGCGTTACAAACTGGACGAAGGCATCACAGGGAAAGTGGTTTCGAGTGGAAAACCGATCATCGTTCCGCAAGTCAGCAAAGAGCCTTTGTTTTTATACCGTACGCGGAAGCGCAATCCCGGCCAGGAAGAATCTTTTGTTTGCGTGCCAATCAAAGACAGGCGCAAATCAATTGGCGCGCTTTCGATCACCTATCCTTACAAACAAAACCACAATTACGACGACAGCGTGAAGTTTTTGACGATTGTCGCAGGCATGATTTCGCAAAGCTTGCGGCTGGCCCAAATGGTGGAACAGGAAAAAGCTCAATTGGTGGACGAAAATGCACACCTCAAACGCGAGCTTCAGCAGAAATACGATTTCCGCAACATCATTGGCACCAGCAAGGAAATGCGCGAAGTGTATGAACAGGTTGCGCAAGTCGCTCATACCAACACAACGGTGTTGATTCGCGGCGAATCCGGCACAGGCAAAGAGCTGGTCGCTCACGCGATTCATTACAACAGCCCGCGCGCCGCCAAACCGTTCGTCAAAGTAAATTGTGCCGCCTTGCCTGAAAGTCTGATCGAAGCTGAGTTGTTCGGTCACGAAAAAGGCGCGTTCACCGGGGCCATCGCCCGTAAACGGGGGCGATTCGAACTGGCCGAAGGCGGAACATTGTTTTTGGACGAGATCGGCGATTTGTCTCCGGCAATGCAGGTCAAGCTGTTGCGCGTTTTGCAGGAACGGGAATTCGAACGGGTCGGCGGAACTGAAACCATCAAAGTCAACGTCCGGCTGATCGCCGCAACCAACGTGGATTTGGAATCAGCCGTTTCCGACGGGCGGTTTCGGTCGGATTTGTATTATCGGCTGAACGTTTTTTCGATTTATCTGCCGCCGTTGCGCGAACGCAAGACGGACATATTACTGCTGGCCGATCACTTTTTGGAAAAGTATGCTCGCCAAAGCGGCAAACGCATCAAGCGCATTTCCACTCCGGCAATTGATATGCTGATGAGTTATCACTGGCCTGGCAACGTCCGCGAACTGGAAAATGCCGTCGAGCGCGCCACCCTGGTTTGTGACGGCAACGTCATTCACGGGTTTCACATGCCACCTTCGCTGCAAACCGCTGAAGGTTCCGGCACTGTCACCAAGGTCGGCCTGGATCAAGCTGTCGGCGCCTTTGAAAAGGAGATGATTCAGGATGCGCTGAAAACCGCTCGCGGAAATCGCGCGCGCGCAGCCCGCATGTTGGACACGACCGAGCGGATTTTGGGCTATAAAGTGAAGAAGTACGAGATTGACTGCAATCGGTTCAAGGGCTGAGAACGCCCTTAACTACAATTTTGTGGCATTGACACCAACAATCGACATTTTTGAAAGAACTGCCAAATGCGCTGCCGAGCAGGCAGCCAGATTACGCACAATCATTTCTATCACTTAGTGGAGTTCGGCCAATTTTGTCAGATGGTGGCAAGCCAGTTGCTATAAAGATTGCTTGAAATCGTAATCACCTTTCAATTTCAGGAATTATCATCACGTTTTACCAGGCGAACCTAAAGACTACGGCTTTGGTTCACCATCAAATTCACTATCAGGAGAATCTATGAGCACGACAGGAAATCAGGGGCGTCTGTGGGCAATTGCTGAAGTCAGCAAACGGACCCCGCGCACATTGGGCACCGGACAAAACGATCTCAAAGCATCGGACTATTTCGGTTGCAACACGTTTACCACAAAGGTCATGGCTGAGAAGCTGCCGAAAGCCGTTTACAAATCGCTGACCAAGACGATCAAAGGCGGTCATAAGCTGGATCAATCAATCGCGGCCAACGTTGCGCACGCCGTCAAAGAGTGGGCGATTGAAAAAGGCGCCACGCATTACACGCACTGGTTCCAACCGAACACAGGGATCACCGCCGAAAAACACGATTCTTTCTTGACGATTGACGGCGACGGTCAGGCCATTGAACGTTTCGATGCCAGCCAGTTGATTCAGAGCGAGCCGGATGCTTCCAGTTTTCCGTCGGGTGGTTTGCGCGCGACCTTTGAAGCGCGCGGATACACTGCCTGGGATCCTTCGACACCGATTTTCATCATGGAAGGCGCAAACGGCAAAACACTGTGCATTCCGTCGGTGTTCATTTCCTATCACGGCCAAGTGTTGGACAAAAAGACTCCGCTGTTGCGTTCAGACGAATTTCTGAACCAGAACGCGCAAAAGGTTCTGAAACTGTTCGGAAGCAACGCGACGCGTGTATTTTCGACGCTAGGACCTGAACAGGAATACTTCCTGATTGACGAAGCTTTCTACACATTGCGTCCAGACTTGGTCGCCACGGGCCGCACACTGATCGGCGCCAAACCTCCCAAAGGGCAGGAATTGGAAGATCAATATTTCGGTTCGATCAAAGCCCGCGTTCTGGCGTTTATGCAGGAATTTGAGCACGAGCTGTTCAAACTCGGCATTCCGGTCAAAACCCGCCATAACGAAGTCGCGCCCGCACAGTTCGAAACCGCCCCGATTTTTGAAACGGTCAGCGTGGCCACCGATCACAACCAATTGACGATGGAAATGCTGCGCCAAGTGGCCAAACGCCACAACCTGGCGTTCCTGATTCACGAAAAACCGTTTGCCGGAATCAACGGCAGCGGCAAACACAACAACTGGTCCATGGCCACGGACGAAGGCGAAAACCTGCTGGAACCAGGCGCCACCCCCGAAAAGAATCTGCAATTCCTGGTGTTCTTGTTGGCGACAATGAAGGCCGTTTACAAACATCAAGGCGCGTTGCGTGCGGCAATCGCCGGTTCAGGCAACGACCATCGCCTGGGCGCGAACGAAGCGCCGCCTGCCATCCTTTCCGTCTTTCTGGGCGCAGCGTTAACCCGAATTTTGGACGCCATCGAAAATGGCAAACTGAAAGGCTCCACGTCGGAAAAACAGGTTATCGCATTGGGTATCAGCAAGTTGCCGGAAATTGCCAAAGACAACACTGATCGCAATCGCACCTCGCCTTTTGCCTTCACGGGCAACAAATTCGAATTCCGCGCGGTGGCATCGTCGGCTTCGACGGCAACACCGATGGCGACCTTGAACGCGGCTGTCGGTGAAGCCTTGGCAGAAATGGCAACTCGCCTGGAAGCTTCGCTGAAAAAGACCAAAGACTTCGACAAAGCTGTCATTGACGTCATCAAGGAATACGTTGTTGAAACCAAGGCGATTCGCTTTGAAGGCAACGGCTATTCTGACGAATGGCGCGATGAAGCCGCGCGTCGCGGGCTGTTGAATCTGGCCAAATCGCCGGAAGCCTTGGCCCAGCTCAAGACCAAAGAAACCAAAGCGCTTTTCACCAAGTCGGGCGTGTACAAAGCCGACGAACTGGAATCGCGTTACCATTTGGAACTTGAACGATATATCAAAGACTTGGAAATCGAAGTCGCCGCGTTGAAGGAAATCGCAGCAACACTGGTATTACCGGCAGCCTATAAACATCAGGCGCAAATTGCCGGTTCAGTGAGTGCCCTGGTTTCCGCTGGTATCGAGGGCAACGTGGTAGCTTCACAACGCGCTGAAGTCGAAGCGTTTGCTGGATTGATTTCATCATTGAAATCGTCACTCAGCGCTTTGGATCACGCACTCGAAAAAGCCGAAGGCGGCAGCGAAGAAAAGAAGGCATCGGCGTTCGCATACGAAGTTTCAGAAGCGATGGCTGCTGTCCGCGAAGCTTGCGACAAACTGGAACTGACCATTGATGACGGGCTCTGGCCGCTGCCGAAGTATCGCGAAATGCTGTTCCTGAGCTAAAACAAGACGAAGCAGGTTTTCCAACCTGCGGATGTTTCAGGTGCCGGGTCGGTCATCCAATCGGCCCTGCACCTGACTTAATCCCAAAACTATGTCGGCTTATCGAGACGAAAACCAGAGCGACTTGATGAACCATCTGCTGCATCTGCGCGAACGATTTGACTCCGAAGAAGAGTTTAAAGCTTTTGTGCTGAATGAGTTGAGACACTTCATTGCTGATCTTCGCTCGCTGGACATCGAACTAACGTTACGTCCCACGTACGGCGGACAACCGATTTCTCATCATAGCGTGACGAAAAAACTCGCGAAGTAACTGCCAGAAAATCTCCTTTTGCCTAAACTCTGGGCAGGAGCTTCCAAGCTCCTGCCTTTTTCTTTTTTTCACCAACTGCCTCCCAACGCCTGATTCTGCTGAGTAATTGCATATCTTCCGGCTCAACACGAAATATGTGCAACCAGTGGTTGGCAGATTTCGTTTGGCTGGTTTCGCTCAAACCGTTTGAATCAAAACAATTACACAACTCGCGAGTCTGGCTATGAGATTTTTGGAATCAATCATTCTTGCTCTTTCTTCGTTGCGAGCGCACAAGCTGCGGTCGTTTTTGACACTTCTTGGAGTGATCTTCGGCGTCATGACGGTCGTCGCAGTGGCGGCAGTGATCGAAGGCTTTTTCCGCTACGTGGATCGTACCGTCACGGCGGATTTGGGTGCGAACACGGTGCTACTGGACAAATACGGCATCATCACCAGCTTTGAAGACTGGATCAACGCCAACCGTCGCAACAAAGACATCACCTTGTCGGACGCTGAATACCTGCGCGAACGCATGACCTTGGCGCAATACATCGGCGCGCAGAGCTTTTCCAACGCCGAAGTCCGCTCCGCTGACCAGAAAATGACGAATGTTAACATCAAGGGCAACACGCCGAACATGGTTTACATTGATTCGTCCCAGCCGGATCTTGGCCGTTACGTCAATGAAATTGACAACGAGCGCCGCAGGGATGTGGCCCTGATCGGAGTGGAAGTCGCCGACAAACTCTTCAACAAGCGAGAAGTCGTCGGACGTGAACTGAAGATCAACGGCCAGCCATTTGAGATCATCGGCGTCGCCAAAGAACGTGGCACCTCCTTCGGTCAGTCCCAAGACGATTTCGTGATCATTCCGCTTTCCGCTCATCAAAAATTATTCGGAGCTCGCTCCAGCCTGACAATTTCGGTCAAAGGCTACGACACAGCTAATTTGCAGGACGTGCAAGATCAGGTTCGCATGCTGATGCGCGCTCGCCACAAATTGAATTACAGCGACAAAGACACTTTCGGCTTCGTTACGGCGGATGCCATTAACAACTTTGTCCAGGCCTTGTTCGGAATTATCGCGGCAGTCGCGCTTGGCGTGACTTCGATTTCGTTGGTGGTCGGCGGCATCGTCATTATGAACATTATGCTGGTGACTGTGACCGAACGAACGCGCGAAATCGGCATTCGGAAATCCTTGGGCGCGCGCCGCAAAGACATCTTGATGCAATTCCTGGTCGAATCCACCACGCTTTCGATGGTCGGCGGAATGATCGGACTGGCGCTGGCGTACGGCATTTCCAAACTGCTGGTGAAGTTTTCGCCGATTCCGGCGGAGTTACCCATTTGGGCAGCGTTTCTGGCCATCGGAGTTTCCAGCGGCGTTGGCATCGTCTTTGGAATTTATCCAGCCTGGAAAGCGGCCAAGCTCGACCCAATTGTTGCGCTGCGCACGGAGTAAGACACATATGGTGAAACAACAAGCCAAAGAACTTTTTTCGCAAGCAATGGTGACGCTCTGGTCCCACAAGTTCCGTTCGTTTTTGACGGTGCTGGGTGTGGTGATTGGAACGGCGACGGTGATTGGTGTGGCGTCGCTGGCCAGCGGGTTGGAAGCCGGGTTCAAAGAACAGATTGAACAGTTCGGCACCAACGTCGCGTTTGTCAGCCGCCTGGGCGGAGGCCCGCGCCACACGGATTTCACTGAAGAAGAGCGCCAGCGCAAACCGATCACGCTGGAAGACGCCGTTGCCCTGAGCAAACTGCCCAGAGCCATCGCGGCATCGCCGATTTTGCGCCCGCAAGGAATTCCTCCGACGGTCAAATTTCGCGGCAACGAAATGAAAACTTCGCAGGTGCGCGGCGTGTGGGCCGGGTATGCGTACACGCGCGAAGTTGCCATCACACGCGGGCGTTTTTTCAACGAAACCGAAGATGAACACAGCGTCGAAGTCGCGATCATCGGCTTTGATGTGGCCGAAAAACTGTTGTCGGGGTACGAACCGCTGGACAAGGAAATTCAGATTGGCAACAAAGTGTTCCGCGTCATTGGGGTGCTGGAAAAATCCAAAAACATCCTTGGTGGAGGCGGCCCGAACGCCGATCAAATGATTTTCATCCCGTACAGCGTGATGCACGCGATGTATCCGATGGCGGACGATCATTTTGTGGCGTTGGGCGCGCGGCAAGGCGAGCTGGATCTGTTGGTGGACGATGCGCGCGAATTGTTGCGCCGTCGCCGCAATGTTCCTTATGACAAGCCGGACAGCTTCGACATCACCACGCCCAGCGGCATTCAGGAAAGTTTCGGCAAGATGCTGGCAATGGTAGCGATGATCGTCATTCCAATTGTCAGCGTAGCTTTGCTGGTCGGCGGCATCGGCGTGATGAACATCATGCTGGTCAGCGTGACCGAACGCACCAAGGAAATCGGCGTTCGTCGCGCCATCGGCGCAACCCGCAAAGACATTGTGTTCCAGTTCATGCTGGAAGCCTGCACCCTGACCGGGATTGGTGGCGTCATCGGAATCCTTGTCGGCTTTCTGATCAGCGGATTGCTGAAACTGTTCAGCTTTCCTTCGACGGTGCCGATGCTATACGTCGGGATTGGATTCAGCGCATCAGTGGCGATTGGCTTGGTTGCGGGAATTTATCCGGCGTTTAAGGCGTCGCGCCTCGATCCGATTGAAGCTTTGCGATACGAGTAATCAAAGTTTCAGTAGCACTGCCCGTCAGGGAGTGCTGAAAGTCCCCAGTTCAAGCCTTTGCTACGCGCGGGCTACTGACACAAAGAGCGCCAGGTGAAATCACCTGGCGCTCTTTGCTTTTGTCCGTGAAAGCGGGCTTACAACATAAAGCCGAGATCGCGCGCCGCGAAGCCCGACAAGGTGGGAAACACGCTGTCGAGTTGCGGATCCGCCGCGCCAAACCATTTGGCCAGCGTCGCGCCGTATTGCGCCAGTGACAATCGCGGCAACATCGTTCCTCGGTTGTCCGCGAAATCCTGTTGCGTGGAATTCGCCTGCCCAATGGTCGAATACGCCGTCATCTGCGGGAATGCGCCGATGATGCGTCCTCCACTGACCGCGCCGCCAACGACTAAATGGTGATTTCCCCACCCGTGATCTGTGCCGGTGCCGCTGGGTTGCAGCGTGCGCCCGAAATCCGACAGCGTGAAGGTCGTCACCTTGTCCGCGACTCCCAATTCCACCGTCGCCGCGTAAAACGCCGACACCGCTTTGCTGACCTGTTGCAGCAAGTCGTATTGGTTGTATGACTGCGAACTGTGCGTATCGAATCCGCCAAGCCCGCAAAAGAACACTTGCCGTCCAACACCTGTTTGCGCGCGCAAACTGATGATGCGGACAATGTCCCTTAATTGATTGCCAAGCTGTGTTCCAGGAAACACCGTCGTCAGCGTGGAGCCACTGCCTGCATTGACCAGCATCGGACTCAGCGTAATTGCGTCGGCCATTGCCTTGTTCGCCAGATTGATAATCGAATTACCGCTGTCTGTCGTGGCAATGGTTTGTTGCGCGGAGGCTCTGGCCGCCGAAGCCGCCGCCGGATACGCGTTCATGCCGTTTTGCGTCATGTAATTTCCGGGCTGCAAACTGGCCAGCGGCGTGGAAACTCCGGCGCAGAAAATTGCCGCGCCGTTCAGTGACACCGACACCGGAAAGGTTGCCGCCGCATTGGACGATTGCATCAAATCCGCGCTGCGCCCGCCCCAACCGGAATTGCCGCCCGTGTTCGGATACCCGGTTTGCATTTGCGACACCTGGTCCGAATGCGAACGCAATTGCGTCGGCAAGGGAAAACTGGAATTGGACAAGTTTTGAAACGATGTCGGTTGAACCAGCATGCCGACATTGGAAACAATCGCCATTTTGCCCTGGTTGTACAGGGCTTGCAGTTCCGGAACTCCGTAATGCAATCCGAATGGACCTTGCGCCGCGTCATTGATCGGCAGCAACTGGTTTTGCGCGATGGCCAATCCGCCGCGCGCGCCGGTGTAAGCGGCGTATTGCGTTGGATTCAGCGGCACGACCAGGTTATGTCCATCGTTGCCGCCAAACAGAAATACACAGACCAGAGCCTTGTAATCCGCTTGAGCGGGCGTTGCCGCCAGTTCAAATTGCCGCAACCCGGCCACCATTCCGAAGCTTGCGCTTAGCTGTAAAAACGTACGTCGAGAAATCATGTTTTATCTCCGTGAAAAAGGCTGACAAGCAGTTTTGCCTGTCGAATCTCATGAACCAATCGTGTTGAATGCGTTATCGCTGCACCAGAAACTCGCCGGAAGTGACGATCAGGTACACGGCTGCCAGCACGCGCGCGTTGTTGTCGTATTGCATCGTCACGGCGTTGAACAGCGCATTGCGCGTGGAAGGCAACATGCGCCCGAACAACAGCGCGTTATCCAGCGAACTGATCAACGATGCCGGACTGCCGGCGATGTTGACGTATGGCTGTAACGCGGGATTGATCGGGTACACGTACAGGAACTGGTACATGAAATTGCCGCGATTGGCGGCTTCGGTGGCGGTGTAAATCTGGAATTCCGGGCCAAACAATCCGTTGCCCTTTGGAATGCGGAACATCGGCGAGTAATGTCCGAACACCGACGGCGCGTCCAGAATCGCTTCACCCATCGTGTACAACTGGTAATTGAATTGCGAGGCTGCGCCCGGCGTGATGTTCAGCGCGCGACACATCACCAGCAAGGATTGCAACGGAGTTCGCAACCGTCCGAAGTTTGACGGCACATTATCGTTGCGCGCTTCCGGGTCCATGATGATCGCATTGACGACGGCTTTCAGGTCGCCGCGAACTCCCTGGCCGTTGTTATTGAACACAGCGGCGACGCGAGAGATGTATCCCGGCGTGGGATTGCTGGTGACCATCGCGCGAATCATGCGCGTCGCCATAAACGGCCCGACGTTGGGATGATTGAACAGAATATCAATCACGACATCGAGTTCCTGTTGCGGCGACAAACCGGCAGGAATCGTTTGGCCCAACAAGGTTTTTTGCGACGTGTTGTGTTTGGACGACAGGGGAATCATCGGCGCGGGATAGTAGTTGTAATTGCCATTACCCGCCGTGTGCGACGCGTTGTCGTATGTCCAGCCGGTCAACGCCAGCGCCAGTTGCTGCACGTCGGTTTGCGTGTAGGTCGGAATCGGCTGGTTGTTCACATCCAGTTGTTGCGAACCGTCCTGATTCAACTTGTACAAGCCGATGCTGAACAACTGCATGACTTCGCGCGGATAGTTTTCGTTGGCGGCTCCGCCAAACACGCCGCTGTTGGCCGAATCCAAAAATTGCCCCATCGAAGAATCGTTGGTCAGCTCTTTCAACAACGTCCGGTAATTGCCCAACGCATTGCGGCTGAGCAGTTTTCGCCACGGCGCAATCATATCGGCGTTGTAATTCTTGAACGTCGCTTCAACGAAGATTTCGCTCAAGGCGTACATCACGCGCTGCCGCAATTGATCCTGCCCAGTCAGCGCATTGTTAAACATGGCGTCTACGTTTGCGCTGCCGGTTGCGGTGAACGGATCAGGCAGCGGCGATTCGGCCAAACCGTACTGTTCGTTCAGGAATCCCTGCATGCCCACTTGCTTGACCTTGGCGATCAACGCAGGCGTTGCGCCAAACGTGGTTTGATCCAAAAACCGTCCGATGGCGATCAACTGCGCGTCAATAATGTTGATGCTGGCCGAAGCTTTTTTGGTCGCATCCGCCTGACTGACGGCGGTCACTGTAATGCTGCTGACCGGAAGGGTTTGCGGAGCGGTGTACAACCCAGTCGCGGAAATCGTTCCGTTGGCTGCGTCGCCTCCTATCGTGTTGTTCACTTGCCAAGTGACGGCGGTATTCGCCGTCCCGCCAACGGTGGCGGTGAATTGCTGAGTCGCGCCCACTGCCAGAGAAGCCGACAGCGGCGAAATGCTAACAGTGATTGGATTTACCGGAGCTGTCACGGTGACCGTCGCGCTGGCGGACTTGGTCGTATTCGCCTGGCTAACCGCTTTCACCACAACGGCGCTGGCGGGAATAGTCGCCGGAGCCGTGTACAACCCGGCACTGGTGATGGTTCCTGTTGTCGCACTGCCTCCGGTAACGTTGTTGACCTGCCAGGTGACGGAGGTGTTGGCCGATCCGCTGACGGTTGCCGTGAATTGTTGCGTCGCACTGGTTTGCACGGTGGCCGATGTCGGAGAAATTCCAATGCTCACCGTTGGAGTGCCGCTGCCGCTGACCGTGACGGTTGCTGTTCCCTGCCGTTCGCTGTTGATAGCGCAAACAGCGCGAATCGTTACCGGCGTTGCAGGCGCTACACTGGGCGCGGTGTACAACCCGCTGGACGTGATCGTTCCATTCGCGCTGCCTCCGTTGACATACCAATACACAGTCTTGTTTGTTGTGGCAGAAACAACTGCGGTGAATTGCTGTTTGGCTCCGGGAGCCACAGTCACCGTCGAAGGCAAAATCGTAACTTTTATTCCCTGCCCCCATTCTAATAACCTTGGCGAAGAGGTGGCGCTCGGCGAACCGGGATTCGTTACGGTCAGGTTGCCACTGCCTGAATCGGTAAAGTTGCTGGTAACTTTTAGTTGAGTCGCCGACACGAACGTGGTCGGCATTGCGACACCATCTAAATACTCTATTGCTCCGCTGACAAAACTGCTTCCGTTGACGGTGAATGTCGTGTTGCCGAGCGGAACCGGCGAGGGTGAAAACCATTGCACGACAGGCGTCGCCACGGCCATCGTATTGGCGGAGGTTAGTTTTTGAGCAAATGTAAGCCCCAAGAGCGCCAGCAACACCATAGCTGCCAGTCGTCCCTTGGGAACCGATCTTGTTTGTAAATACATATCGCCTTTCCTTGTAATCCTGTCGCAGGCTTGGGAAGCCTGCCTGTGAGTGTCACTACGCAAGCGCAGAGCTCGCGCCGACCGCTTGGTTATACGGCCTGTGCAAACAGGGGAAATTGCCAGTTCCACCACTACTGAGGCGAAGAGTAGATTGGTGACACTGATAGAAAATCAGTATGCAGGAAGCGTCACGACCGGCGAGGCGAGTCCGCGAACGTGGGTTTTGCACCAGTGGGAGGAAAACGTTCGCAATTGCCGAATCAAGGTTCTTCCGAAAAGGGATGCTTTATGTAGTCTGCACGGGGAGCGAGACTGAGATGTGTGAAATGTTTCCAAATCTCGTGCTGGAAAATAGCAAGACACCCGGTTTCTGGCAAGAACTTTTTCCAGCTCCTTTATCGCATTGCCCGCGCATCAGTTGACACACTGAAAACGCTACGTTACTTTTCCAAACTTCAAGCATGGCGGTGTTTTCGCCGCACAACTGCCTTGAAGACCAACCCAATCACAACCCTTCAGGAGAAGAACAATGGCTATCAAAGTAGGTATCAATGGCTTTGGCCGCATCGGGCGTAATGTCCTGCGGTCCGTGCTGGGAAATAAAGATTTTGACATCGTGGCGGTCAACGATCTGACCGATACAAAAACTCTGGCTCATTTGCTGAAGTACGATTCCATCCTCGGCAACTTGCCCCAGGAAGTGACCCAAACCGAAAACACCATTACCGTTGCGGGCGATACGTTCCGCGTCTTTGCGGAAAAAGATCCGTCTTTGATCCCGTGGGAAGAAGTCGGCGCTGAAATCGTCGTCGAATCCACTGGTCGTTTCACCGACCGTGACAAAGCCGCTGCCCATCTGCGCGGTACGGTCAAGAAAGTCATCATCAGCGCCCCCGCCAAAGGCGAAGACATCACCATCGTGATGGGCGTGAACGAAAAGAATTACGATCCGGCCAAACATCACGTGCTGTCCAACGCGTCTTGCACGACCAACTGCCTGGCTCCGGTGGCCAAAGTCATCAACGAAAAATTCGGAATCAACAAAGCTCAGATGACGACGATTCACTCGTACACGAACGACCAAGTCATCCTGGACTTCCCGCACAAAGATTTGCGCCGCGCTCGCGCTGGTGCGCTTTCGATGATTCCGACTTCGACCGGCGCAGCCAAAGCTGTCGCGTTGGTGTTGCCGGAACTGAAAGGAAAGTTTGACGGCATTTCCGTTCGTGTCCCGACGCCGAATGTGTCTGTCGTTGACGTGGTGATCGAACTTGGCAAAGAAACCACCACTGAAGAAGTCAACAAGGCGTTGAGCGAAGCCGCCAACGGCGAACTGAAAGGCATTCTCGGTTATGAAACCGCGCCGCTGGTTTCCAGAGATTACCTGGGCAATTCGAATTCTTCCATCGTGGACGCTGAATACACCAAAGTCATCGGCGGCAATTTGCTGAAAATCCTGTCGTGGTACGACAACGAGTGGGGTTATTCCTGCCGTGTGCGCGATCTGATTAAATTCATCGCTGCTAAAGGCCTGTAATCCAGATCAGAATTCAAAAAAGCCGCAACGTGAGTTTCAAGCTCACGCTGCGGCTTTTTTTATTCTTCAGCCAAAAGCTGCAACCATTACTTTGCGGAGAATTTGAAAACTGTGGTGGAACGGTAAGTCTCGCCTTTTTTCAGTCTGGTCGATGGAAACTGCGGCTTGTTGGGCGAATCGGGAAAATGCTGAGTTTCTAAACACAACCCGGCGTAACGCGGATAAGCCTGCCCGCCTTTGCCTTTGATACTGCCGTCGAATCCATTGCTGGTGTAAAAGACTACGCCAGGTTCGGTGGTGAAGGTTTCCATCACACGCCCGGTTGTCGGTTCATAGACTTGGGCAGCCAAACTCAAAACACCCGGCTTATGGTTCAATTCAAAGCTGTGGTCATAGCCGCGTCCCAACACGATTTGGGCATCTGTGGAATTGATCTCTGCGCCGATGGCTTTTGGTTTGCGGAAGTCAAAAGGCGTGCCTGCGACTGACTTGAACTCGCCCGTCGGAATCAGCTTGTCGCCTGCAACCAACGTACGCTGTGCGTTGATTTGCAACTCGTGCTGTCGCACGTCACCTGTTCCTGCTAGATTGAAATACGAATGATTGGTTAAGTTGACGATGGTGTCTTTGTCGCTGGTCGCTCGGTAATCAATCTTCAGCGCGTTGTCGTTCGTCAGCGTGTATGTCACCGTCACCGTTAAATTGCCGGGATAACCTTCCTCGCCGTCTTTGCTGAGGTAGTTCAACTCTAACGCCGCGCCGTCTTTGCTGGCCAATGGTTTGGCTTGCCAGACAACCTTGTCAAAGCCTCTGCGCCCGCCATGAATGTGATGGCCGCCACTGTTAGGCGCAAGCTGGTACTCGACGCCATTCAACGTGAATCTGGCGTTAGCGATGCGATTGGCAAAGCGCCCAGCAATCGCACCAAACATCGGATTGCGCTTCACGTATTCGGACAGCGTGTCGTATCCCAAGACCACATCGCCTAATTGCCCTTTGCGATCCGGGACTTTGAGCGAAACCACAATGCCGCCGTAATTCGTGATGCGGGCTTCGGCACTCTGCTGATTGGTCAGCGTGTACAGATCAACCAGAGTGCCATCCGGCAACTGGCCGAAGGCCGTTTTCTGCACGCCTGCTTTGCCAACGCGCTTGTTTTGAAAGCCGGCGCAAAACAGCAGCGCGACTACGGCAACTAAAACCAACAACGATTCTTTTCTGTATGCAAAATGGTTCATTGCGTCCTTACTTTATGGTTTTTCAGGGTAGTACATCTTCAGCAGCAGCTCGAGACTCAAACACATTCTGAAGCGAACTTCAGCGAGTCATCTGAAGCGGGCAAACCTCATTTCAGTTTCAGCACGACAAACGTCACATCATCATCCTGCGGACGTGATCCGCCCCAATCGTCGCCCAGTTTTGCCAGCCCTTCGATAAGTTGCTGAGCCGAAGCCTGCGCATGCTGCACAAGATATTGCTTGGCGGCTTGTTCCTCTAACATCTCGCCTTGCGGATTGAATCGTTCCGGCAAGCCATCGCTCATCAGCACGACAACATCATTCACCGCCAGCGGCAGTTCCTGTTGCTGGTATTGATACTTCGTCATTCCACCGAGCGGCAGCGCCCGCATCACAACTTCTTCCACTTCGCCGCTCAATGCGCGATAAATCAGCACTGACGGCATTCCGGCGATGCTCACGCTCAGTTGATGGCCTTTCACTTTCACCATCGTCATCGCCATAAACAGACCGCGCAGCTTCATCTCTTTCAGCACGGTGCTGATACGGTGAAAGATGTGGGAGATGTCGGGATGATAAGCCAGCGAAACGAAGAGGCTCTTGACTGACGACACCAGCGTGCCTGCTTTCAAGCCGTGACCCGTCGCGTCACCCACGGCAACAGTGAGCGTACCGTCTTCGCCCAACTGAAAGTCGTAGTAATCGCCGCCAACTTCCGTGGCGGTTTTCATATACGCAGCGATGTCCAGATGTGGCAGGTTGGGCAATTTCTTTGGCAACATCGAAAGCTGCAACTGGCGGGCTTCTTCCAGTTCAGCGGCGCGGCGGTCGTTTTCGGCTTTGACTTTCTCGTGTTCCAGCGCAGCGGCTGAGAGTTGTTTGACCTGGACGAGTTGTTCTTCAAGGTTCTTGTTGGTGCGGGCGTATTCTCGCGCCAGATAAATTGAAAGCGAAAGAATCATTCCGAAAGTCCCGATGGCATACACTAAGGGAATCGGACTGATAAGCGACATTTGCACCAACGTCAGCGAGAAAAGCAGAACGCCGACACCAACGATTCCTGCGCCTGGGACTCGGCGGCGAATCGCGCTCACCACGAGCCTGAGCGCTTCCACCACAATCGCTACATCATAGAGAGTCCCTACTACTTGCCAATATTTCACTGGCCATACTTGCCACCAAAAAATGACGAACAATGCTCCCGCTAGAAAAAACCACATCCGACGTGGCAGGCCCAGCGTGAAGGCGCTGTACAAGAAGGCCAAGAGCGCGATGGGCATCAATTGCATTGCGACCGTGGAAGCAAAGAGCAGCAAGTAAAACCCCGTCAACCCATAATGCCATGCAAGATAGGGAACGTTGACGGCATCGTTAATCCCGAAGCCCAGCAGAAACAGTCCATAAAAGAGATTGCTCCGCTGGCGTGCGAAAAACACGAATAAGAGCAAATGGAGAATGCCAAACGCGAAAAAAGCGGTGGCCTGGACAGCGAGATAGCCGAAAGGAAAAGGCCATACACCATAGCCCACACCGCGCTGACTGGCTGCCGCGCCAAATTCTCTGAACCGGCTGTAGAAACCAATCCCGGTGATGCCGTTGGCGTTCTCCTCTCCCAGCGATACAAACCAAGCCAGGAAGGAGTTCAGCCCTGCCGCCTGCTGGATTGAGTAGCGCACAGCAATGACTTGTTCGGTTCCGGCTTGCAACACCACGCCCAATGGCAGCGCGTTCGGATTGTAAGCCACTTCCTCCGCCAGCGTTTTGCCGACGACTCCGAAACGTTTGATCAGCTTGCCATTAACGTAAACCTCCGACGCGCCGAGATGCGCCATTTCCAGGTTCAATGGCACATTCGCCAGTTCTGGCGCCACGCGCAGATGCAGCCGGAACCAGCCAAGCCCGCGCCAACCGCTCGGACTATCCTGCGGTTTGGCTGAACTGGCGAGCGTCGCCCACGCGCTGTCATCAAACTGTGGTTCAGCAAAGCGCGGGTCATCGTTCGGTGAATACTTCCAACCGAGCTTGTCGAGTTCGACAGCTTGCCCGTTTTGCAATTGATGAGCGGTCAGGACCGTTTGCGCCTGCGCGGCAGCAAGGCTTAACAACAGGATGAATGAGAGGCAGGCGAATCGTAGAGGCATGTGTGTTCTTTGGTTTTGCTCTCTTGTTTACCGAGATGCAGTAACGGAAATTATTTGCTCGCCTGCCAGTTCGCAAGAATCATCTGCTGACGCTGGTTGGCAGCGGGGCCCAGCCTGAGCTTCACATCAGGCCAATCGTATGATGCCACATCTACAATAAATTGCCTCTGCGTTCCGGCACGAAGTATTTCCAGCTTCACCTGATCGCCAACGTGCAGCGCATTGAGCAGATCGTTGAATTCGCCTTCTGTTTCCACGGCAGCGCCATTCACGCTGACAAGCTGATCGCCATTGCGCAATCCGGCGCGGAGCCACGCGCTGTGGAGATGCGTTAGATACAATCGAAGCTTGCTTTCTCCGTTCGGCAAGAGCGCGTAAACGCGCGTATCCGGCTTCAGCGTGCCATCGGGTGCAGTGGCTTTGGCCATCTTCATCTCCATTTGCAGCCCCACCATTGCGAGATAGCGCGTCACATCCAGCTTACCAGCGCGACGGACGTAGGCATCGAAGAATGGCCTGAGGTTGCGCCCGCTCACTTTGCTGGCAAGGCGCTCGATGTCGGTTGTGGTAAAGCCACGCGCTCCCGGAAATTCGGAATACAATGCCCGCATCAGATCATCGAGCGAACGCTCTCCGTTCGTTGCGGCACGAATGTTGAGATCAAGCAGCGCCGCCATCAGTTCGCTTTGTTCCCACAGCAGGTAACGATCCGGGTGTGCGTCGCCAATCGGCGGCCTGAATGCGCCACGACTGTTTTGTTCGGCGAAGTAACGCGCGTTTTCAGGATTAGCGAGATACCATTCAATCAGGTCTTCCAGATACGCGAAGCGCGTGGGAAATGGCGTAGGCAATCCGGCACGGCGGACGAGCAGATCGGCGAAATACACCGTAAAGCCTTCGCTCACCCACAGCCCCGAAAGTTGCACAGGTTTGTAACTGACGCCTTTATATTCCGCCGAGTGAATCCGCATGATGTTCCAGGTGTGAAAGAACTCGTGCGTGATCATCACGTAATCGGGATTGCGTCCGGCTGCAAGGTCTTTGCTCGGCACGCCAATGGTTGTGCAGTCGGTATGCTCAAATCCTTCGACATCCGTGCCATCGCGCACCTGAAAAACATACTCGCGCCACGGTAGCCCGCCGAAGAGATTCGCCGCCTGCTGCACGATGCGTTGCAGCCCATCCACCAGCGGCTTTTCGTCAAACGGCTGTGCCTCCGGCAGCGGCCAGTACGCCACGCGAATGGGAACCTGCTCCACCTGAAAGCGCGACTCGCGCAGCTTGCCCACGAGGATTGGCGAATCCGAAAGCTCTTTGGCATCGCGCGCGAAAAACGTGTGCGGATCAGACGTAGGCGCAAGCGACGTAGCGATGTTCCAATCCGGCGGCAATTGCAGCGCCACGTGCGCGGGTGTCTGCGCGGCTTCGACGACGTAGAGGAAGTGATGCAGATCGCCGACCATTCCGCCCGTGGGCGTCAGGAACGGTTTGCGCACGACACGAAACGCGCCCTTCTCATTCGCCCGGACTTTGTAACGCACCGTCGCGTCCTTGCCCGCGCCCGTCACACGCCACAGCCCATCCTGTTCGCGCACAATTGCCCCTGGTGAGATGTGCAGGTCTTCGACAAAGCGCCAATAGGCATCATCCACCAGGAAGTGGCTCACCATCGCCAAATGAAACACCTTCGGCAGATTGCGCACGCGCATCGTGACCTGTACGGATGAAGTGTCGGCGGGATTGATGGCAAGCGTGTAGTTGAGGACTGGCTGTTGCGCGCTCACGGACAAGCCGCCGCAGAGCAGGCTGGCCAACAGCAGCAAACGAAAGGTCATTTTCATATCGGGTTCAACTATTCAGTCTGTGTTTTAGCCACACGCGGGTGATGTTCCAGTCATTTGTGACCGTTGCGGTCGAACCGCCCAACACTTCTGCCCTCTCAGGGGATTGCGCCAAATAAGACTTCGCCCAATCCGCCTTTACCGATGGGCGAGATGATCTGGGATTGACAGCGTGTCGTCGTCATAATCCCGCCTGCATTCAGGGCTTCGTTTCATAAGATCTGTCTTTATCTGAACCCTGTCATCAAAACCGCGACGGAGCCGAATTCATAAATCGTCAGAATGTTCGGGTGATTGAGCGCCGAGGTTGCGCGCGCTTCCTGCTCGAAGCGGCGCAAACGGTCGGCGTCCTTCGCAAAGTCAGCGGGTAGCACCTTGATCGCCACTTCGCGGTTCAGGCGCGTGTCGCGGGCACGATGGACTTCGCCCATGCCACCGGCGCCAAGGGGAGCCAGAATTTCATACGCGCCGAGTTTCGCGCCTGTCTGTCTGGTCATTTCTTCACCTCCGCCATCCAGTTCAGCACGACCGTGAACGGTGGCACACTCGCTTCATCGGCATTCGTCACAAACAGAAAGCGCTGTTCATCTTTCGTCATATTCCACGCCCGGTTCAGGTCTGCGCCGATGGTGCGACTATCAAAGAGTTCCCTGGGCAGTCCCGCTTCGACCTTTGTGCCGAGGCTGACATCCACCTCCATCATTTTACCGTTGAGGTGATAATACAGACCGCGACCATCGCGTCGCCATTTCGTTTGCTGACCGCCGCCGATAGAGATCGGCCATCTGGAGCCGGAGGCCGGAACGCCCGGTTCAAAAGCCTGAATGTACACTTCGCCACGTCCTGATTCATCGGAAGAGTAAGCCATCCATTTGCCATCGGGAGAAATGCCGCTGCCAGTTGATTCCATAAATTGCGTCTTCACCCAGGGGTAGGGCTTGCGCTCCCCTTCCAGCGGCAGCATCCACAGATCCTGTCGCGTCTGCGGATCCGACTCACGATACAGAATGAAACGACCATCCGGCGACCATTGCATGGGATTCTTGCCGTTCGCTGACTCGAACAACAATTCTTCCTGACCTGCGCCGGTAGCGTCTTTCAGGTAAAGACCGGACATTCCTTTGCGAGTGGACGAAAAGACAATGCGGCTGCCATCGGGCGACCAGACGGGAAACCTATCATCTGCGGGATCAACCGTCAGCCGCGTTTCAGTTCCGCGCACCAGATCAAACAACCAGATGTCGCCTGTGCCAAGCTTCGGATCATAGCGTGTGACCGCCAGTCGTTGCCCATCCGGTGACAGGTCGCGAATGCCGTAAGCCCCCACCGGGCCAACCGTTCCCACTTTTTTCCCGGTGCGATCAACCCAGGTAAGTTGTTCGCGGGTCGTTCCTTCCATCGCTACCAGCACATTCCCGGCCAGTGAGAATTGCCCATTAAATCCTCGCAGCCCGGTTTGCACCTGCTCCACCAGCCGCACTGGCTCACCGCTCAACTGATTCCGACCGAAGTCAAACGACTGTGCCATCAATGCGCCTTGCTGGATAAAAACCAAGTAGCCTGCGCCTGGCGTGGCCGGGTTTTCTCCTGCCCAGACTGAGCTGACCTCGGTCGTGATCAGTTGCTTCGCTTCGCCGCCCTCCAGCGAGGCCAGATAAATCCCTTGTTTGTTCGGATCATTGTGCTGGATGTGAAAGAGAAACTGACGGCCATTCGGTAAAAAAAACGGATAGCCATGACTGACTTCTCCACGTGAACTATCAATTGTCGTGACGGAACTGACCGGGCCGCCGTTCGCGGAGACGCGTTGTATGCCCTTGTTGGCGGAGCCAACCAGAATTACGCCATCACGGTTCCACGTCCCGCCAGCGGTTGTTTGGATATCTAGCAGCGGCGCGGGCGTTCCGCCGGAAAGCGCTATTTTGTAGAGCTTGCCAGCAGTAAAGAATCCGATGAACTGATTATCCGGCGACCAGAACAGCCAGCTCCCGTTTGCCACCCCCGCGAGAGGTCTGGGCGCAGAGGCACTAAACGAACGTACCCAGAGTTGCATTTTTCCTTCGACGGTGGCGATAAAAGCCAGCGTGCGCCCATCCGGGGAAATGGCGGGAGAATTAAAGCTCACCGCTTTGTCCGGCGGATTGACGGATACCCACACCGTTTCTGCTTCCAACGCCGGACGCCGGACATACGCGACACCAAGCGCGAGTGCTGCGATCAAGGCAAACACACCTGCCGCAATCATCCAGATGCGGTCACGCCAGCCGCTGCGTTTCGAGGTTGTCGCCAGTGTTGGCGCCGCTTCTGTGCGATTCGCGCCCGACGAGTTCAACGTCGTCAGAGATTCCAACGCAAAGCCGAGATCACTCGCCGTCTGAAACCGCCGCTCCGGTTTCTTCTCCAAACAGCGCCGCACCAGCTTTTCCAGTTGCGGCGAAATCTTCGCGTTCGTCTCGCTCAACTCCGCTGGCTCATCCTTCAAAATCGCGTTCATCAATTCGACCAACGAATCGCCCGTGAACGTCCGCTGCCCGCTCAGCATTTCGTGCAGGATGATGCCGAAGCTGAAAATGTCCGAACGATGATCCAGGTCTTGCCCGCGCACCTGCTCAGGCGACATATACCCAACGGTTCCCATGACCGTTCCCGGATCGGTGATTTTCTTTTGCGTTTGGACTTCCGAACCGGCATTCATCGCAGGTTGAGGCCGCAGCTTCGCCAAGCCGAAATCCAGAATCTTGACGCGGCCATCGGCGGTGACGAACAGGTTTTCGGGTTTCAAGTCTCGATGGACGATGCATTTGGCGTGCGCGGCGGCCAGTCCGTCGGCGATTTGCCGCGCGTACTCAATGGCTTTTTTCGGAGCAATCGCGCCATCTTCAAGCTGCGCTCGCAGTTCCTCGCCATCGAGCAATTCGGCGACGATGAAGGGCGCACCGTCGTGCGTGCCGATGTCGTGAACGGTCAGGATGTTGGGATGATTGAGCGCCGAGGTCGCGCGCGCTTCTTGTTCGAAGCGTTTGAGCCGGTCAGCGTCTTTGGCAAAGTCGGCGGGCAGCAGCTTGATGGCGACTTCACGGTCGAGCCGCGTGTCGCGCGCGCGATAGACTTCGCCCATGCCGCCCGCGCCGATTTTGGAAACAAGGCGGTAATGGGACAGCTTCATTTGGGGTAACGGTTCCTGATTCATTGATCCTCAATTTGCTTGCGGCGGACGCCGGATTGATTGGAGCTTTCAGGATAGTGCATCTTCCCAAACTGCGCGAGACGACCTACAAACTTTCTGAAGCAATTTCAGCGTGTCTCTGGGAGCAACTCAGGCTCCTTTGCGCTTCAGTACAACAACCGTCATGTCCGCATCCTTGCGGATGTGACGCCTTGCTGCTGGCGTGTTTGCCTGACTATTTCTTGCTGATTCTTTGGAGGTCTAAATCCTGGAAGTCAAAACTGAAATCTATATTGGGCGAGATGCCTTTCATTTTAATGGATTGCGCTTTGCCAGTTTCATCCAAAGCAAACATCGCCAAGGCATCGCAATTCATGGCTTGGTATTCCCATTTGATGGCAAAGGTATTGGCGTTATAAAAAGCCATCGGGCCATTTAGTTTGGGTGAACGATAAGACTTGAACCAGAGCTGTTTGTCCTTTTCAAAGACTTCAACCTTCCCAAACCATTTGTCTTCATAGACTCCAACGTAATCTGCATTTTTTATGGGCGTGCTTTTGGCGGCTGCAACGGTATCCCAAACTTTTTTCGTGACTTCATCTCCTTGGGTGCGTTGCTGCATCATCGAGTCGCTGATCTTTTTTACCCAACCAAAATCATCCACCCCCAGGTAACTGTCGGCGATGGTATTGGTAACTGCCGAGAAAAGCCCGCTGCCGCCATTTTCAGTATTGGTCAAAATGACGATGCCCAATTTCAAATCGGGATACATCTTCACCATCGAAAGCATGCCGGGCAACCCGCCAGTATGTGAAACCTCCAGGTTCCCTTTTTTATCGGTCAATCCCCAACCTAAACCATAACCGTTAAAATGCGAATTGTATCTGGGGTTTGGATTCGTTGGCATGACCGTGTGCAACCGCCACATTTCATTTTGGTTTTTCAGGGAGAAAAGGCTGGCTTTCAGTTCGTTGCCGTACTTGCCTTTGTTGAGATGCATCAGCACCCACTTGGACAGGTCAGCCACGTTGGAAAATATGCCGCCTGCTGCGCTGGCCATTCCGATGTCGTAAAAATCAATCGTCTTGATCGTTCCCGACTCTGAAGAATGCGGCACGGCCAAATTGCTTTTGTCTTTGAGCAAGCTGCCGACAAACGTATGGTTCATTTGCAGCGGCTCAATGATGCGCTTTTGCACGAACGTTTCGTAACTCATCCCGCTCGCGCGGGCGATCACTTCACCGGCGACAATGTAAAGCAAGTTGTCGTAATCAAACTTGGTGCGGAATGCTGAAACTGGTTTGAAATGTTGAAAGCTGGTAACGACGTCTTTGACCGTGAAATTCGACCCATCCGGGAAAAACATCAGGTCGCCAACTCCGAGTCCAAGCCCGCTGCGATGCGTCAATAAATCCTGGATGTTGAAATTCTCGGTAACATAATCGTTATACATCCTGAATTCGGGGATATGGTCTTTTACTTTATCCGTCCATTTGAGCTTGCCTTCTTCTTCCAGAATGGAAAGCGCAGCGGTAGTAAAGGCCTTGCTGTTGGAGGCAATTTGAAAATTCGTGGATTCGTTCACCGGCTGTTTGGTCTCAATTGAAGTTACGCCGTAGCCTTTTTGATGAATCACTTTTCCATCTTTGACGACAGCCACCGCTACGCCCGCCACGTTAAATTTGACCAGCGCGTCTTGTACTAATGCGTCAATTTCTTTGGAAGAAATCATCTGCCCACTGCCGGCAACAGTGGCGTTCGTTGTCTGTGCTTGCGCGAAAGTCATGAACGACAAGCCAGCTAACAAGACCAGATTCGTCAATACAACCAGAAGATTTTTGCTCATACATTTTTCCTCTTTCGGAAGGTTTTCAAAAAAGTGAAGACCACTTCTATAGCCTACGCCAGGCATTTTGCTGAAGGCTATGCCGCCAAGATGACTCCGATGGCTCCGACAATCGCCACCAGCAACGCGCCCGGAATCGCGAAGCGCAGCCAGCGCCCATAGCTCACTCCAGCGCTGAGTAACACAGCAAGCAGCGCGCCGTTGGTGGGCGTAATCAAATCCATCAAGCCTGCGCCGGTTTGGTAGGCGATCACCGCCGCGTCGCGCGAAATGCCGAGCAGGTCAGACAGTGGAGCCATGATCGGCATGGTGAGCACGGCCTGCCCGCTGACAGACGACACCGGGACGTGCAATACAGCCTGCATCGGAATCATCAGCAAAGCCGCCGCTTTGCC
>DAOMFR010000008.1:0-17000 GCA_035429885.1 Blastocatellia bacterium | reverse complement strand
CGGACATCAGTTGGCAGTGGCTCTGCCGCTGAATGCACATCGTCGCGCGACGCCATGGCCAGCGTCCACACAATCCAAACGGTGACTGCGCCGATCAAAAGGCTGAAGCGAATGACAGGAATCGTCATCGGCGGCATTTCCGCAAAGCGCAACGCAATGCCCGTTTGAAAAGGATTGGTCGGGCCGAACGCAGCGCCGACGGCGGCAGCTCCCGCACTCATCGCCAGCGCAGTTACGTTGCCGAACCCCAGGCCGCGGCTTAACAACACCAGCACTGCAACAAGCGCGATGATTTCCTCCTGCATGTTTTCAAGTGCGCCCAGCGTGGCGAAAGCCAGACTAACGGCAATGACGATGGTTCGTGGCCGCCGCGTACGCCCGACCAGCATTCCCACCAGCCGCGCCAGCGCGCCTGTCGCTTCCAGAAAGGCAAATGCGCCACCCACGAACAGGATGGTGAGGATGACGTCAGCGCCCGCGATGATGCCGCGCGGCACGGCGAGCAGCGCGGCTTTCAACCCAACCGGAGCGGCGGCCACACGCGCATACGTTCCCGCGATGACAACCTCTCGTCCGGTTGCTTCGTCTTTTCGTCGTTGATATTCGCCCGCCGGAATAATCCAGGTGAGCAGGGCAGCAACGGCGACCGCGCCAAGGAGGAGGACAAAGGGATGGGGTAGTCGAAGATTCATATTGCTGGTTGGGTACTTTTGAGAACAGCCGTGAATCGCAATTTAGAGATAGCTTAGCCAGGCTTCTTTCCGCCGCTTTTTGAGGTCAGCGAACCGGCGGCAGGCGGGATAAAGCAGTACGACGATTCCAATCCAAACTAAATAGACGATGGGCAAACTGTAGCCAAAATCACTGGGCGGCGCTGGACGGGGTGGATTCCCGTAAAGCGCCTCAACAGGATGGCCGTAGCGAATCCAGGAAAAAATCACTGCCATCAAATGAATCAATGGCAAATGCAACAGATAATAAAATAGCGGCACGCGGCCAATGATCAGGAACGGCTGACGCCACCGACCGGATGATTGATCCAGCCACGCCAGCGCCATCAACGCCGGGCCGAGTGTCATCAGCAGGTAAAGCAGGGACGGCGGATATTTGGTGCAATTGAGGAAGGAGAAAATCGTAAACCACCAGTTCTTCTGCACCGCCCACCGGGATGGATCGCCATACACGTTCACCGCGCGCAGGATGACAAACGACAAGGTCAGCACGGCTCCCAAACGGAACAACAGCTTTTGTCGCTGCTGAGGTTCTTTCAGCATAAGTTTGCCAAAACCAAAGCCCACCGCCATCACGCCAATCCACGGAATCAAGGGATACCCCGCATAAAAATGGATGCCCGGCGCGAGTTCCATATCCCCTCCAGCATGCAGGATTTTCCAAAGCCAGCCTAACTTGCCTATATGTTCCGGTTGAATTTTATCCAGCGCATTGTGACCGAGGATCATGACCAATCCGAAAACCACCAACGCTCGCTGCGGCAAAAAAATCAGTCCGGCCAAAGCCACCATAGACCAGCCAATGGCCCAGATGACGAGCCCGGCCCAATCGTGATAGTCGAAATTGAAATTCCAGCCGAGGAAGCGAATCACCGTCAATTCCAGCAGCACAAGCCACAATCCGCGCGTGAGTAAAAACCGCGCCAGCTCGCTTTGCGTTTTGCCGCGCAAGGTCGAAAGAAACGCTCCCGTGCCCGCTAAGAAGACGAAGACCGGCGCGCAGAAATGCGTCACGAACCGCGTCAGAAACAATGCCGAGTTTGTTTTGGTCAAATCAGCCGGATCAATCATCGCGTTCGAGAAATAATCCCGTGTGTGATCCAGCGCCATCAGCACCATCACCAGGCCGCGCAGCACATCAATCGAATCGAGTCTCGGCAAAATCTTTTCCGCCGAGACAGACAAGCTTGACGCTGAGGAATTAGGGGGTTCTTGATTCATATCTTCACAACGTTTTGAGAAAGGCGATCAGCGCGCGTTTGTCTTCCGCCGATAATTCCAGTCCGAACTCATGTCCTTTCACCGCGCGCGTCTTGACGCCGTAGCCCTTGTATCCAGTCGGCACGTAGTCGTCTTTCAGCCGGTTGGGATCGAACCAGTCTTCAAGCGTAGCGACGGAACCGTTATGCTCAAACGGCCCGCGATACCAGACGCCTTTCAGCGAAGGCACTTTGTAATAGCCCGTGCCGCGCCGTGTCGTCAGCGCCAGATGAGAGTCAGTACCAACTGACATGGGTAGGATGTCATATTTCTTTTTGTGTTCCGGCGGCACGGTGAAGCCGTCCACTGGGGTGAGCTTGTTGTTCGTATAAAGTGGCGGCGTGTGGCAACTGGCGCAAGCCTGGCTTTGGAAAACTTGCTGTCCGCGTTTGGCGAGCGCGTCGAATTTGTTCGGGTTGCGTGGCGGCTTGAGCGCGTAAAGATAGAGCGTGAGCGCATAAAGCTGCTCGTCGCTGTAACGTGAGCCTTTGGCCGGATCAGGCAGGTCTCCTCCGAAGAGGGTAACGCCGCCATACTTCGACAGAAAATCCGCTCCTTGATTCAAGGCCGCGTACCGCATCATATCCACAGCGGAACGGTGGAGTTGCAGCCCGGTGCGGTCGAGATACTTGCGATCCTTAACCCCGATGAGGTCGGGGATTTGTACCGGATAGAGAGAACTTGTGCCGTGGCGCGCCAGCACGCCGGGGGGAATCGCGTAATGCCTGCCGGTGATATCCGCCAGCGACAGTTGCTCCAAGTCGGCCTGCGGGTCAGGTTTGATCCATGGAGCGCCAAACAGGAAACGCTGTCCGTCTCGCGCATTTTTCACGTCATTGTCTCGCTCCATCGAGAAAGCAAAAGAACGATCAAAGGCCGGGTTTCCCTGCGCGCCTTTGAGCACCGTGCCATCAGGCATGACTCGTGTATGGCAATCCACGCAACCACCGCCACCGATTTCCACTTTACCCTTTTCTCTGATCACGTAACGGGCAGAGGGGTTTATGCCTTCTTTGGTTATTGGTGTGGCAATTTTTTCGTAATACGCCTTGGTTCTTTCAATAGTATTTGCAGTCACTGGATCGGACCCAAGCGGCGCATCGAAGACAATCTCGCCCGCCTTGATCCAATCGGCTTCGGTCTTGAGCTTCGTCGCATCAAACACGATCTCCGGCTCTTGTTGTTTGAGCCAATCCAGATAACCGGGCGGCTCTTTGCCCGGCGCATAGACTGGATAGCTTTTGTAAATTGGCCGCACCGGCATACGGTAGTAGTAGTCAGCGCTGACGTGCTTCGGGGAACTGACAGCATCAGCCAGAGGGACTTCAAGTTCGGCCATCTCGGCATCAACCCACGTTTTGGGAATGTCTGGTCGCCAGTCTTGTTTCGCTCTCTGCGCGTGGCTTTGATGAGCAATCAGGGCAAAGCCACTGAACAGCAGAAAGGTAAGAAGATACTGTTTCGTTTTTTTCATTATGACTTCAGATTGAGAATCAAGTTGTGCCGTTAAGTATGGGTGGTCGTGTCAGCAGCCTGCGGGCAAGCCAAGGCTGCCTCGACGATGCGCCCTTTCGCCTGAAGGTGCGTCTGGTATTGCAGCCCTCGCTGACAAGGGGGCTAATGACACTTCGAACCAGACGCAGAAAAAGCGGATTGCCAGACCAATCAATCTCGATCTGGCAACCTCGCTTTATTGATCATGGCCCAGCAGTAAGCTTAATTCACAGTGAAATCCAGCGACTTGGAATCTTTTTGCTCGCCGTTTTCATTGAGCATCAAGGCTTCAAACTTATACTTTCCTGCCGGCCAACCATTATTCGGCGGGGTGAACTTAAAGTTTGCGGAGCCGTCACCTTTGATGGTGACAGTTGTTTCAGTAGCCGGTATCGGCCCCGCTTTTTGCCCTTCGATCTCTACGATATGCAGACTGCCTTTGACCGTGACATCCCCCGGATTATTCGAAATCGCAACTGCTGAATAAATCGTTTCATCCGCTTCAAAGGATTTGGCTTCCTGTTGCATCTCTTTGTCTTTGCCCATTTTGAGCCCGCCGATATTCGCCGTCGAAACACTGAACGAGCAGGCGGCAGCCAAAGTGAGCAGCCCCAATAAAGCTATTGCCGAAAATTTTCTCGTAAGGTTCATAGAATTATTTCCTCTACTTCATTTTGAAGTTTTTGTTGGTTGAATTGCCGCTTTACGGCTTGATGGAAAACAGGCAAAGACGCCTGTCAGTTTTTCATGTGTGGACTCAACAATGTGCCCCAGGCTTTTTCTGTTCGCTGATATTCTGACGGGCAGCGTTGGGCGCGAGCTTTGGGCAGGACTTCTTCGTTCACCAAATCTTTGTGCGCCTTCGGGTTTTGTCCGTAAAGCAGGCAAATGATGTTGTAAAATCGCTGGCGGCCCATTGAATGTTCATCCCAAAAAGCCGATTCATCCAAATCTCCTTCGTCAGTGATAGCAAATGACAACGCGCCATTAAAGACCGACGCGGCGCCTTCTTCACTGCCATCCGCCACAATCAGGGTTGAGAGTTGATCTACGGCATCTTCCTCTCGGCCCGTCACGGGCAGATCGTAAATATCAATCAGGGCATGGCCCAGTTCGTGAAAGAAGACAAACATTGTCGAATCATCTACAGCGTCAGCGGCCTCCTCTTTGTCCTTGAACTCTTTGGCAAAAGCGTGCTCAAAATACTTGGCCAACTCCGTACACATAATGATTTCTCGTGCGTTTGGATCATAGAACGCATTCGCCACTCCGCAGTTGTTCACCGAAAGGTAAACATCCTTTGGTAAGTCGAAGACCTTATTCATTTCAGTGGCCAACTCTTGCAGGATCTGGCGATCCTCGGCGCTCATATTGACTTTGATGTTTTTATCTCGACGCAAGGGCGAGGCGCCAACTTTGAAACCACCATTGCCTGCGGGGTTGGCTTTCGCTTCGGCGACATTTCCGGCCAAAGGCAAAGTGTAAATCCCAAACAGGCCTACGAACACGAACGTGGCAACCATCAAGACCGTCGACAATACCGCCGGACGTAAAACGAAATAATCATTCATCGCTAATTCCTCTGTTGAGTTTGAGTGAAGATTCAAAAGCCTGACCTGAATGAGGTGAAAGGTGTTCACCTCATTCAAGCCCGCTGTCTTACTTTTGCTTCTGCCGCTTACTAAGGTCGGCATGCATTGAGAAACCGCGAACCTTATTCCACAGTAAATTCGTGCGATCCGGTATCAATCGTTTCGCCGTTTTCATTAATTAACAACGCTTCAAATTTGTACTTTCCATGTGGCCAGCCCTTGGTCGGTTTACTGAACTGAAAGTTGGCAACATTTTCTCCGGTCACGGTGACGATCACTTCAAGTCCCGGGATAGGGCCTGGTTTTTGTCCTTCAATCTCTACGACATGCAATCTGCCTTTGACCTTGAGAGTTTTCTTGTTTTCCGCGATTTCGACCGCCGCGAAAATCGTTTCATTCGTTTCAAATTCGTCGGTTGGCTCGCTGATCTTTTTGTCTTTGCCTAAATTTATGTCGTTGATATGCGCATCCGAAGCAAAACCGGTTCTCATTGAGTTGCCCCAGCCCGTAACCGCTGCACTGCAAACCAACAGCAACAGCGCTAGCAAAGCGATGCCATTCTGGCGTTGTGTCATCTTACTCATCATTTATCTCCGTAATGTTGTTAAAATTATCACGTCCTTTGCCTGAGCAAGGTAGGTGAAAGGAAGACGAGAAAACTGATTCCATGCGCCCTCGTTAGATAAGGGCCATTTGTCGGGCAAAAGTGTTCATGGCATAGAAAAAAAGTTCAGACGTCTTGCCCTTTGGCTGCGCGCGAGCGGCTGTGGTACCCTCTTAATGCTTCCCTTTCATCACTTAACGGAACAATGAGTACCCCAAAGTCAACCAACATCACGCAGTTGTTGGTAGCCTGGAAACAGGGCGACCAACAAGCCCTCGAACAGCTCACCCCGCTGGTGTATAACGAATTGCATCGCCTTGCGCGTGGCTATCTCAACGGCGAACGGCAAGGTCACGTCCTGCAAACGACAGCGCTGGTCAACGAGGCCTTCGTGCGTTTACTCGATTGGGAGAATGTTGAGTGGCAAGACCGCGCGCATTTTTATGGCGTAGCGGCTACGTTAATGCGCCACATTTTGATGCGTGTCGCGCGCGATCAACAAATGGACAAACGCGGCGGCAAGCAAGCCATCCACGTTTCGTTATCCGAAGCGGCCGTTGTGGGGCAGCGCCACAATCCCGATCTCGTGAAACTGGACGACGCGCTGACAACGCTCGAACAGCTCGACGCGCGGCAAGCGCGAACGGTTGAGTTGCGCTTCTTCGTCGGATTAGGGTTGGAAGAAATTGCTGAAGTTTTGCACGTATCGGTTAGTACTGTGCGCCGCGATTGGCGCATGGCGCAGGCTTGGTTACATCAGCAATTGAGCGCGGCTTAGTGAACGTTCGCCGGATTTCTGCAAGAGCATGACCCCACAAAAATACCAACGCATTGGCGAACTCTTTGACGAGGCGCTAGAACGCCCGCCAACGGACCGCGCGGAATGGCTGCGAGAAGCGTGTGGCACGGACGCTGATTTGTATGCGGCAGTTACAGACTTGCTGGCGCATCATCAAGACGAAGAAGATCTTCTGTCGCAACCCGCGCTCGCAATCGTTGCCGCACAACTTGCCGAATCGCATCCGCGCTCGATACTCAATCAGCAACTCGGCCACTATCGCATTCTTTCATTGCTGGGCGCGGGCGGCATGGGCGAAGTCTATTTGGCCGAAGATACAAGGTTGCGACGCAAGGTCGCGTTGAAGGTGCTGCCAGCACTCATCGCGCAAGATCGCGGCCGCTTGCGCCGTTTTGAGCAAGAAGCCTTGGCTGCTTCTGCTTTAAATCATCCGAACATCGTGACGATTCATGAATTCGGAGCGGAAGACCAGACGCATTTTATCGTTACCGAATTGGTCGAAGGCGAAACCTTGCGTGCTCGCTTGCAACGCGCGCCACTTGCTTTAGATGAAGCGTTGGACATTGCCCTGCAAACGGCACAAGCGCTCGTTGCCGCGCACGCCACCAATATCATTCACCGCGACATCAAGCCTGAAAACGTGATGCTGCGCACAGACGGCATCGTCAAGGTGCTGGATTTCGGTTTAGCGAAACTGGTCAATTTTGTGCCGCTTAATCCCGAACCTGAAACCCGCAAATTTGGGGGGACGCTGGATGGCACGGTGGTGGGCACAGTTGCGTATATGTCACCCGAACAAGCGCGCGGCAACCCGGTTGATGTCCGCACCGATCTGTTCAGCCTCGGCGTGTTGCTCTATGAAATGCTCACGCGTCACCAACCCTTCACGGGCGAGACGAGCAATCATGTCATCGTCGCCATTCTTGAGCAGGAACCGCCGCCACTGGCGCAATTTATTTCTGGTTATCCGGCAGAATTACCGCGCATCCTCAACAAGGCGCTGGCGAAAAAATGTGAGGATCGCTATCAAACTGCCCGTGATTTGCTCCTTGATCTAAAGGCGCTCCGGCGCGTTGTGGGTCAAAATGGTGAGCTTGAATTTCTGAATTCGGCGCAGCCCGCGGCACTTTCAAGGAATGAGAACGAGCCGACGCGAACCTTTGAAAATGCGGGCGGCAGGCCTACGACAAGAACTGCTGCACTGCCGGCTGGCGAATCAACCTTAATTGACAGCGGCGAACTTGAAAAAGTGAAAAACCGCTACCGCAAAGGCAGCCTCGCTGTTGTGGGGCTTTTGTTCACGGTTAGTCTGGCCTATTTTGGCTATGCTTACCTAAAGCCGAAAAAACTGGTTGAAACAGCTTTCATCCGTACCCGCGCTGAAAAAGTTCCAGTGAAGGCCAATGTCGAATTGGTCAAAATCTCGCCAGACAAAAAGTATCTGGCCTATGTTGAGAGAAACTCCAGCAACGAATCACGGCTGGTGTTGCGGCAGACGGAAACCAGCGCGGAAAAAGAGATTTTGCCGCTGGGTAAATCGTTCATCCGCGACATGGAATTTTCGCCTGATGGAAATTATTTTTACTACGCCTATGAATCGCTGGCTTCGCTTTCGCTGACGGTGGACATATTCCGGGTTCCGCTGCTTGGTGGTGAGCCGGAAAAGGTCGTCGAGAACATCGTCAAAGATTTCTCAGTCTCGCCTGACGGACAGCAACTCGCTTTTGTCCGAGGAACCGTTTCGCCAGTCGAGTTCAAACTCGTCACCCACGATCTGCAAACCAAACAGGAACGGGCGCTGACTGTCAACAACGCACGAAGCCTGTATTATCTGGCTTATGCGCCCGACGGTTCCAAACTTGCCTTCTTCGCTTCCGATTTGGGTGACGCCGACATCTCAAAACTGAGTTGGATCTCAACCGCCGGCGGCGCCATCCGTCAGATTTCAGAAACCACAGTAAAATCTGGCGATTGCACTTGGCTGAGTGACGGTACTGGCCTGTTAGTCGCCGCTCAGTTAGCCGGACAAAAATACAGTCAAATTTATAAAGTATCGTTTCCGCAAGGTGAGTTGGCACCGCTGTCGAGCGCCACCAGCGCGTTCGATCAGGTTTCCGTCGCCCAAGACAACAGCTTTCTCGTTGCGCGGCAAATCAATAAAACCAACGGCATATGGGAACTGGATTTGGCCACCAAGTCCGCCAGACAAATCGTTCCAACGACGAATGACGAATTAAAAGTGGAGGACGTCACTGCGGCGGGTCGCCTGCTGATTACGCGCACCGATAACAAAGGCAACGACGGGCTTTGGCTGATGGACGCCGACGGGGCCAACGAAAAATTGCTGACGCTATACAACGGAGCGCGTGCAGGCCCGCTCCAGCGCGCAGCGCTCACCAATGATGAAACATACTGCTATTACGTTTCGGATGACGAAGTGTGGCGCATCAAACTTGACGGCAACGGGCTCGACGGCAGCGGAAAGGAAAAGCTGACGAACTCCCCTGCGCTCTTCAAAGCCTTCGGCGGCCTGGCGCCCGACTCGTCTTATGTTCTGTTTAATACGGTCAATCCTTACTCGATTCAGAAACTCGACCTAGCGACAAAAGCCGTCTTGCCGATTCTCGCCAAAGAAGGTTTTTCGTTCTATGCCTTGGGTTTCGCTCGTAACACCAATCTGGTGACTTATTCGTATGACGATGAAAAAACGGGCGAGGCAGGTTTGCTGCTGGCGCGCTTTGATGGTCAAAGGCTAACTAACCCGAAACCGTTCGTTCATATTTCCCGCACCCACGGATTCGTCTTTTCACCGGATGGGACCAAGGTTTATTTCACTCCTTACGAGGGAATAAACACGATGGAAATGGGAGAAAAGGATTTGCTCAGTGGCAAGCTCTCGAAACTAACGAACTTCAACATCGAGCGCATTATGAGCTACAACATTTCGCGCGACGGCAAACGGCTCTACCTTGTGCGCGGGAACGTGAGCAATGAAATCGTGCTCATCAGGAATGTGCAATAACCCAATCCAAAACCGCTTTTGCGGGCGGCGAGTGGAAGTGAGGTTTTACATCCAGTCTTTTGTCAGCCGTAACTCTTCAATTCTGTAAGCGTGCTGCATCTCGTGCAGCAGCAATTGCCGGAACATAATCCAGACCGAGTAATGACTGTGCTCTGGATGCTCCGCCGTTCGTCGCCAATCGGCTTCAGAAAGCTGCTGCAACCGCTCGACGAGGCGCGCCCGTTCGCGCACATATAAGGCCAGCGCCTCGTCCAGATCAACGTTGAGTAATGCGCCAGCTTCCTCATCCGGCGATGCAGGCATCAGCGTGATCTGGGGCGCGGGATCAGAGACCATCAACTCCAGCCGTGCGAGATAAGGAGTGTCCCTGGTCGTGATGTGGCAGGCGTGTTCGTGCCTACAAGCAAGCATCAGCCGTTGCTCAGGACGATATCCCAGTTGAAAAGCAGCGCGTCTTTTTCGGTCTCCTTGCTCGGCGGCAATAATTTGGCCGTTACGGCATCGGTGACTTTGGCGGAATATTTATGCAGGTTCATAAAAATCCCGTCTTTTTCGTTCAGTGGTTCGTTCGGGAAAAACATCTGTGAAACGAGCCGGTCGTGGCGGCCTTCGATGTCGAAATGAATGTGCGGTGTGCGCTGTCTGGAAGGGCCAGTCGGATAAGCGCCAGGCTTGATCGTTTTGAAATGGTAGCGGCCTTGGTTGTCGGTTTTGATGATGCCGTAGCCCTGAAAGTTTGGGTCGAGCGGCATATTGTTCGTGTCGCCTTTGTGCGCGTAACGCCCGTGCGTGTTGGCCTGCCAGATTTCGATTTTCGCGCCGGAAATCGGTTTGCCTTTTACATCCAGAAGCCGTCCGGCAACGTGAATGATGGTTCCGGCAGCGACGCCTTTGCTGCCTTTGAGCTTTGTCAGATCGGCATCCTGATCAAGTGGTTTCATCATCGGATAAAACGGCCCCAGATCAACTGCTGGCGTAGTCATCCGTTCCTGCTGCTGGGCGAAAACCGATCCGCCCAAAATCGCCAAACCTCCCAAACCGATACCCGTTTTCAACATCTGCCGGCGTGAAAATATTTTTTCCTGTTCGTTCATTCTTTTACTCTCCTTAATTTCCCAATTTTGTAACTAAAGCGGTTTTCAATTGGGTGTTGGGCAGATTTTCCAATCTGCCCGGAATTTCGCACTTGCAGAAATCTCGGCAGGTTGGAAAACCTGCTGTACATTCATCTGAAAACCGACTTAAGTGACGATAAAGTTGTCGTCAATGAGGAAAGGGGAATCGGAGGTAAAAAGTGTTCACGCCGCGAAAAAATATTTTTCGCGGCGTGAACTGATCTTAGTGGCCTGTGCGCTGAGACGGACAAAACGCCTCAAACAAGTTAAATATTTTCAGCAATTTGAGCCGCTTGGCCAAGCTTCTATTCTTTCCAAATAGCTCCCAGCCCGGCATCGAAAAGGCGTTTGTTCAGCGATGGAATATCTTTGTCGAGGATGTCATTCGCTCGGGCTTTCAGCGTCGCCCATTGTGTATTGAGCTGTTTCAACCGATCCAACGACGGCTGGTTCACGTTCGGAATATCGCTTTCGGTCTGGTTGATCAAAAACAGGTAATTCGCGGTGAACTTATTCGCGAAGTTATCAACGTCGTCATAGGCTTTCGCTTTGCGTTGCACCATGTCTTCATCCCAAGCCTTCATTTTCTTCACCAGCGCCTCGCCTTCATTTTTGATGGCACTGAATTTATCGCCAGCAGGCAATGACTTGAGCAACGATTCCAACTGTTGCTGTTTTCCATACAGGCTGTTGGTCAAACGGTGCATCGAGATTAATTCGGTTTCCATTCCCAGCATCGTCTGATGATATTCAGCGTAAGTTGCGGCAGTGGTCGGATACAGGGGATTTGCCAGAATCTCAGTTTCAGTCGAAACTGTTTGTTCGCCCATTTTTACGCTGATGCTGTATTTGCCAGGGGGGGCTTTATGCCCCGCATAGCTGCTTTCGATGTAAACAGCTGGCACACCGGGCATCGTCGTGTAACGCATATCCCAAACGAACCTGTTCAGCCCTTTTCTTTTTGGCAGGAGCGGCTCAGGTTTTGGCCCGCCGTCGTATTTCACATACTTTTCATCTGCTTTGGAAGAAAATCTGCGCACCAAATTACCCGCTCCGTCTTTGATTTCGAGCGTGATGTGATCGTCTTTTTTCAATTCAGGCAGTTGGTAATAAACCACAATCCCAGTTGCGGGATTGACGCCTCTGAGCTTGTTGGCTCCAGTAAACTCTTCGTCTGACTCATCCAGTTCGCTACCTCCATTGACGAGATAGGCATTGTCTGGCCGATAGATCGAAAACGCCGCCGCGTCTTTTTTGTACTGCCGAATCACACTCAGATCATCCAATACCCAAAACGATCTGCCAGACGTTGAAGCAATCAAGTTGCCTTTGTGAATGCGCAAATCCGTAATCGGCGTCACAGGCAAATTCAGTTGAAAGGGCGACCAGTCTTTGCCGCCGTTCCACGACAGGTACAGACCTGTTTCTGTGCCCGCGAATAAAAGGTCTTTGCGCACTTCGTCTTCGCGCACGACGCGGGTGAAAGCGTTGGCGGGGATGCCGTTGTCTATCTTCGCCCAGGTGTTGCCGTAATCGGTGGATTTGTATAAGCCCGGCGTATGATCGTTGAATTTATAGCGCGTGGTGGCGATATAAATCGTGGCTTTGTCGTGCGGAGAAACTTCAATCGCATTGATCAGGCATTCGGCCAAGCCTTTGGGGGTGATGTTCTTCCAGTTCGCGCCGCCATCGCGGGTGAGATAAACATATCCGTCATCGCTGCCTGTCAGGATCACACCTTTTTCATGCGGCGACTCGATGATGTAACTCAGCGTGCCGTAATTTTCCGCGCCGACAGCTTCGTTGGTGTAAGGCACGCCGCCTTTGCCCTGTTTGTCCTTTTCATTGCGAGTCAAATCCGGAGAGACTTCTTTCCACGTCTTGCCCATATCGGTCGTCTTAAGTAGGTATTGCGACCCGTGATAGTAGGCGTTGGGTTCGTGTTTGCTCCAGATGATCGGCGCATTCCAGTTGAAGCGATATTTGATGTCTTTCGCGTCCATGCCGAGGTATTGAATCGGCGCGGCCATAATATTCGTAGAGGCTTTGGACTGAGTGTCCAAAACTTCAATGGTTCCCTGATAGCTTCCTCCCAAAACATATCTGGGATTGTTCGGGTCAAAGGCAAGAAACGCGCTTTCGCCGCCAGCCGAAGACGTCCAGCTTGCCGCAGAAATTCCGCCGCTGCCCAGCTCGCGGCTGGCGATGGAAACCGACGTGTTGTCTTGTTGCCCGCCGTAAATGCGATATGGAAACTGATTGTCTACGTTGATGCGATAAAACTGCGCGGTCGGCATGTTGCTTTGCGTGCTGAAGCTTTTGCCTCCGTTGAAGGTGATGGCCGATCCGCCATCGTTGGAGATGATGAAGTTATTCGGATTGTCAGGATTGATCCACAGATCGTGGTAATCGCCGTGCGTGCCGGAAAGGTTTTCCCACGTCTTGCCGCCATCTTTTGACCGCAAGGCAGGCGCGCTCAGCACGTAAATCGTATTTTCATTTTTCGGGTCAATGAACAGTTCGATGTAATACCACGCTCGCTGCACCAACCGATGATCGTTCGTGACGCGGCTCCATTTCTTGCCAGCATTCGTCGAAACAAATAAGCCCCCGGCCTCTTTGTTCGTGTCGCTTTCGATCAGCGCATAAACCTTTTCAGGATTTGAGCGGCTGACAGCAATGGACATTTTGCCCAGTTCTTCTGGCAAGCCGTCTTTCAGCTTTTCCCAGGTTTCGCCTTGGTCAACAGATTTATACAATCCGCTGCCCGGGCCGCCGCTAATCACCTGCCAGGGACGCCGACCGTGTTCCCACATCGCCGCGTAAAGGATGCGCGGATTGGTCATATCCATCGAAAGCTCTGCCGCACCAGTTTTGTCGTCTACAAACAAAACGTTTTTCCACGTCGCTCCGCCATCTGTGGATTTATAAATTCCGCGTTGCGACGAGCTGCCATACAAAGCTCCTTGCGCCGCAACCAGCAAAATGTTGGGATTTTTCGGGTCAACCACGATGCGCGAAATGTGCCGCGTTTGTTCCAGCCCGATTTGTTTCCAGGTCTTTCCGGCATCCGTGGATTTATACACGCCGTCGCCCGAATGCGTCATCACGCCGCGCACTGCATGCTCCCCCATCCCCACATAAACGACATTCGAATCGCTTTCAGCCACAGCGATGGCGCCAACGGATCCGGTCTTAAAAAATCCGTCAGAGATATTCCGCCATGTGATGCCCATGTCATCAGTTTTCCACAGTCCGCCGCCCGTAGTTCCCATGTAGTAAGTCATGGGATCACCCACTACGCCGCAGCCAGCATTGGAACGCCCGCCGCGAAATGGCCCGATAGAGCGCCACTTCACGGATTTGAATACGTTGTTGTAATCATCCGCTGCCGCACTCTGAGGAGCTTGGGCGAACAGCTGGCTTGCCAGAAAACAGGAAAATAGAACTGACAGTATGTGTTTTGACATGGATATCCTTTCACGATTTTGAATTTGCCGAATGATGCACGAATGTGCGCGGCAACCTTACTTTAGCCGAGGCTTGTCGTTATCGCCAAACATACTGGTTTTTCATGGCAATCAGTTCAGCAGTTGATTTACGTCCAGTCTTTCTTCAGCCGTAACTCTTCGATCCGGTAAGCGTGCTGCATCTCGTGAAGCAGCAGTTGCCGGAACATAATCCAGACCGAGTAATCACTGTACTCTGGATGCGCGGCTGTTCGTTGCCAGTCGGCGTCAGAAAGCTGTTGTAATCGCTCGACCAGGCGTGCGCGTTCGCGCACGTACAAGGCCAGCGCTTCGTCCAAGTCAACGTTGAGTAATGAACCTTCTGATTCTTCCGGCGTAGCAGACATCGGCGTGATTTGTGGTGATGGATCGGAAAGCATCAACTCCAGCCGCGCGAGGTAAGGCGCGTCTATCGTCGTGAGGTGGCAGGCGTGTTCGTGGGCAGACCATTTGTTCGGATTGGGACGACGCTTCAGATTTTGCGGCGGCACTTCGCGCACGAGACCAATGATGATTTCAGGCGCGCCCGCTAAGGCAGCAATCAGGGTTTTGGGATTCATAATTCGTTCATTCATGTCAGTAGCCCGCGCGTGAGCTACTGACACCATAAGCAGTTCAATTTATTTCCCTTCCTTGTTAAGCCTGAGAAACCGGTTGGCATTGTTATAGAAGATGTCCCGCTTTTGTTCGGCGGTCAGGAAGGGCGCGGCTTCGATGGATTCAATCGCCTTTTCAATGGCTTGCGGCCAGATCATCTGATCCGAACCAAACATGATGCGCCTGCCAAACCCTGCCTCAAACAATCGTTGCAGATAGCGATAAAATTCGGCGCGAGGAAACGCATAAACAATGATTCCGACATCCACATAAAGCTGGGGATGGGCGTAAAGCATCGCCACCATATCGTCAATCATCGGCCAGCCTGCGTGCATCACATAGACGCGAAGTTTGGGGTGACGCATCAATGGTTCTTCCAGCGAAAGCGGACTGTGCATGCGGGCACGATAGTTCTTTGTTTCAGGGCCGAAGTAGGTAACGCCAGGCGGGCCAGGGCCAATATGAACTCCAATGGGAATATCCAACTCTTCGGCCAGCGCAAGGTATGGTTCATAGGCAGGATCATCAGGAGTCACTCCCATATATTGGTCGTCCATTTCGCCAAAGACGGCAATCTTTCCTTCCTTTACCCACTGGCGCAGCTTTTCCACCGGCACCCCGGCTTTCACATTGAACTCAAGGGCGGGAATGATTCTGTCGGGTTTCGACTGTTTCCATTTTTCCACTACTTCCAAATCACCACTGGCGACCGCCACGATGTTTCGGCGTTCCAGAATGTCCAACGATTGCGTCATCAATTCCATATCTGTCATTGGCGACCAGAGCGGATTTTTGCAAACAGGTTTCTTGAGGAAGGTCGTCACATAATCCAGAGACGGCGCACGCAGATCACGATCTGGCCAATAAGGAAACGGCGCGCAAATAGCGATGGGTGGAGGCCCGCTTGAATCCGCTCTATGTGCGTGCAAGTGCATATCAATGATGGGAAGTGGTTTCCTGGCGAGCGTCTTTTTGGGCTGCTGCGTTGCAAGAGTGGCAGTCAGCAATCCGAAAACCATCGCGGTTGTTATCAGTGTTTTCATGAATCCTCACTTGCTAGATGGGGTTAAGGCGTTGCCCAACGTAACGTCAGTGGTGTCCGGATAAGTAGTTTACAGCCAGTCTTTCTTGAGTCGTAGCTCTTCGATTCGGTAAGCGTGTTGCATCTCGTGCTGTAAAAGTTGCCGAAACACGATCCAGACGGAGTATTGGCTGTACTCTGGATGCGCCGCCGTCCGTTGCCAATCGGCTTCAGTCAGCTGTTGCAACCGCTCAACCAGGCGCGCATGTTCGCGTACGTAAAAGGCCAGCGCTTCGTCCAAGTCAACGTTGAGCAATGCGCCTGCTGATTCATTCGGCGTAGCTGACATCGGCGTGATCCATGGTGAAGGCTCAGAAAGCATCAACTCCAGCCGCGCGAGGTAAGGCGCGTCTATCGTCGTGAGGTGGCAGGCGTGTTCGTGGGCAGACCATTTGTCTGGGTTGGGACGACGTTTCAGATTTTGTGACGGCACTTCGCGCACAAGGCCGATGATGATTTCAGGAGCACCAGCTAAAGCATAGATCAGGGTTTGCGAGTTATTCATAATCTTAGCTGCGTCTTCAAGGCTTGGGGGCGGCGTTGAAGCAATACATCGCACTTCGTGTTCGCACGTAAATCCGCCCATTGCTCAAGGCAGGCGTCGCACTGATTTCATCGCCCATTTCGTTAACGGAAAGCACTTCCCATTCCGCGCCCGCTTTGAGAACGGTGACCTTGCCTTCGGTATTCGCCAGGAACACTTTGCCATCGGCGGCTACAGGCGAAGCGAAGTATTCACCCAGTGCGTTAGGACTGCGCCCCTGTTTGAGCGTTTTGCCAGTTGCAGGATCAAGTGAAGTGATGATGCCGCCGTCCTTCACCAGGTAATACACTCCTTGGTAGAGCAGCGGCGCGGGAATGTAAGGGAGATTTTTCTGCACACGCCAGTGAACAGCGCTGGCCGCAAGTTGGCCGCGTGTGTTACCCGGGCGAACGGCAATTGCGCCCCATTCGCCCACGCCGAGTGTTCTTGCCTTGTCCCACTCCGCGGCAACAATTAACTTGTCATCGTTTTCATCAACCCAGCCGAAGTGCTCTCCCATATCAGGATCGTTGCGGAATTCTTGGGCTGACAAACGCCCATCTTTGTCCTTGTCATATTTCGCCAGTACGGAGGCAAAGGTCGGCATCCCCGGCTCGTTGCTGCCCGACGTAGAAACCATCAAGGTGTCGCCGTAGGCCAAAGGCACTCCCAT
>DAOMFR010000007.1:86534-89595 GCA_035429885.1 Blastocatellia bacterium | reverse complement strand
CGGTCGTCTGTGATTTCAATGCCGTTGACCGCCAGTTCGTAACTGCCGCGCTGCAATCCAGGAATCAATCCGTCCCACTGATTTTGGACGAAGACCGATTTGCGTTTGAGCTGTTTGCCCAGCGCATCCATCAAATCAATTTCAAAACCAATGATTCGCCGAGGATTTTTCGGATCGGGCAACAGGTACGGCGCTCCGCCTTCCGCATCGCCTCCCCAACGCAGGTCTTGCGCTCTGACCGGGAACGCTAAGAGAAAAATCAGCAGAAGAGATAACGGAACAAACGGAAATAACTGAATAAACGGAATTCTTGATTCATCTTTTTCCGTCCTTTCCGTTATTTCCGTTTGTTCCGTTATCTTCCTAACAAGATTCATCACAGATACCTCCGCAAAAACTCTCGCGTCCGCTCATCTTTCGGCGAAGTGAAGATCACGTCTGGCGAATCGGTTTCGATCAATTCGCCATCGCTTAACACCAGAACTTTATCAGCCACATCACGAGCGAATTTCATTTCGTGCGTCACCACCACCTGAGTCATTCCTTCGTCATCAAGCTGGCGCATGATGCTCAGCACTTCGCCAACCAGCGAAGGATCAAGCGCCGAAGTCGGTTCGTCATACAGCATCACTTTCGGTGACATGGCCAGCGCGCGAGCAATCGCCGCCCGCTGTTGCTGGCCGCCGGAAAGCTGCGACGGGTAATAATCCATCCGATCTTTCAAGCCGACTTTCGCCAGCAATGTTCGCGCGCGTTCTTCGACTTCTTTGCGATCCAGCTTTTTGACCACCGTCGGAGCCAGCACGGCGTTTTCCAGCACGGTCAAATGCGGAAACAGATTGAAGCTTTGAAACACCATCCCGACATCTTCCCGCAAATGCCGAAGCTGCGTGTTGAAGTGATGCTGCGAAGCTCCGTTCATTTTCAATTCGTGCTCACCGATGCGAACGCTGCCACTGTCAAAAAGCTCCAGCCCGTTCAGGCACCGCAGCAAAGTAGATTTGCCGCAACCCGACGGTCCGATGATGACGGTCAGTTCGGAGACGGAAACATCAAAGCTGATGCCTCGCAGCGCCGAAGCTTCGCCGTAGCTTTTTTGCAGATTGTTGACGGAAATGATTGAGGTCATGACGGCAAGTTGGAATTGGCTTGCTGCGCCAGCAACCAATCGGCGGGCGTTGTCACGGCAACCAGATTACTCGCACGTTGCAGAATTGTGTTGTCCAGAGTGACAAGCGTGGCAGCAACCCCTTCGGCAACTGCAACGTAGATAGAATCAGCACCGAGTAAACGATAGTCAGCGGCAATTTGCGCCGCGCGTTCTGCCATCTGAGCCGAAACTGTTTCCAACTTCAAGCCGGCGAAATTTTTGATCAATGAGACAAGCGCCATTGCGGCAACCGGGTCACCAGTTCGACGGCTGATTGCTGCGCTGGATTCCGCAAGCACCAGCGACGGGCAGAAAACCGTTACGCTCAAGGCTTGCAGCGTGGTTAGAAAATCCAGGCTGGCCAGATGCTCCGGCTCATCAGCGCGCGCTGATGCCACAAAAACATTGGCGTCAATTGTGTAGTTCATCGCCGCATCTCGGCTATAGTTTCCACCGCAGACTTCTCGGAGTTCCAGGCTGCTGAAACCTTCTTCGCCAAATCTTCCATCTGCCCACGCCAATCGGTGATTGCCTGTTCATTAGCCGCCACTTCTTGCAACGACACCAGCAAAGCCAGCGGCTTGCCATCGTTATCGGCCAGTGTCACGGTGTCGCCTAAAGATAATTGTGCCAGCAAACCTTTCAAGTCACGCTCAGCACTTTCCAGCGAAACAAAATCAGACATAAAACTATTCCTCCAAACCAAAAAACAAATCGAACTTATCCTACTCTCTTCCCTTTTCCTTGCCAAAACTTATCGCGGAGCAAATTCTTCTGAATCTTGCCGGTCGCCGTGCGTGGCAGCGCGTCAATGAAGCTGACGGATTTCGGGCATTTGTAATGCGCCAGATTGTCACGGCAAAACTGGATGATTTCTTCTTCGGTAGCGGTCTGGCCAGGTTTGAACACAACCAAAGCAGCGGGGACTTCGCCCCATTTTTCGTCAGGGATGGCGATGCAAGCGGCTTCCAGCACTTTCGGATGTTTGTAAAGCATGCCTTCGACTTCGATGGACGAGATATTTTCGCCGCCGGAGATAATCAGGTCTTTCTTGCGGTCTACGATTTCAACCATGCCTTCGGCGTCCATCGTGGCCATATCGCCGGTGTGAAACCATCCGTCAACGATCACCGCGTCGGTGGCTTCGGGTTGGAGCCAGTAACCTTTCATGACTACGTTGCTGCGAGCGATGATTTCGCCGACGGTTTGGTTGTCAGCCGGAACGTCGTTGCCTTCTTCGTCAACCACGCGAGTTTCTACGCCGAGCATCGTGTAACCGGTTCGCGTTTGCACGCGATACTTTTCTTCCTGTGACCAGTCGCGCATGTGAGGTTTGACCTTGCTGACGGTCAGGAATGGCGAGGTTTCAGTCAGGCCGTAAATCTGAATCACCTGCCAGCCGAATTGTTCCTGCATCCCTTTGATCGAAGCCATCGGCGGAGCGGAACCGGCCGTGGCTACGCGAACTCCTTCGCGCGGCAAGGCGGCGCGCTGTTCGTCGGTCATCGGATGGTTCAGCGCAAGGTTAATCATGATCGGTGGCATACAGGCGAAACTCATGCCTTCGCGTGTAGCCAAATCAAAAAAGCTGCCCGGTTCGTACTTTTTGATGATGACGTGTTTGGCTCCGACGCCGGTCACGGCGTACGGCAAGCCCCATCCGTTGCAGTGAAATTGCGCCAGCGTGTGGAAATAAACGTCTTCGGGCTTCAAGCCGAATTCGATGATTGAATTCATGGCATTGATGTAAAGGTTGCGATGCGTGGACATAACGCCTTTGGGCCGGCCAGTCGTGCCAGAGGTGTAAAGGATCGTGGCGATGTCGTTTTCATCCACTTCGGCAGGCGTAGGCTTTTCAGCCGAAGCTGCGTTGAGCAACGTGTCGTAGTTTTGCCAGCCGTCCGGGATTTC
>DAOMFR010000007.1:76943-86434 GCA_035429885.1 Blastocatellia bacterium | reverse complement strand
CGGTTCACACGCTCGCCAAGCTGGTTGTAAGTCAGACGAAGATCGCCGGAAACTACAGCTTCCTGGTTGCCATACACGGCCAGCGCTCGCTTGAGAAAATCATATTCATTAAACTGAACAATCACGACCGAATCCTCCGTAGCGTCTCCCGCCAAGCCGGCTTGTAGAGATGTAAGAGCCCTCCGATTTCGTGTGCCTTCGCGGGAGAGAAATAAAGTTTGATGAAAAGACGCGCCGCAGATTAGCACAGCCGCTATGCTCCGTCAGCAGTTTGCCCGCTGGCCATTCTGGACGGTGAACATTGCGCCCAACGGAAACGGTTTCTATAATCCGTCTGCTTTTTCCAAACCAATCGTAATTCAATAATCAATGGATCAATCCGAAAAATCCCTCACTGAAACTCCGGCGCTCGGTTTTGCGCGTGAAGACCGTTATGCCTTGTTGGCCCTGGCTGCATTATTTGTCTTGATGCTGGCGGCTTCGTGGCAACGATGGACACAGCCGCTACTGGATCACGGGCGCGAAATGAACCTGCCCACACGCCTTTTGGCCGGAGAGCGTCTGTATTCCGACGTGCAGTTTCTGTACGGGCCGTTTGCGCCGCACTTCAATGCGCTGCTTTACAAACTTTTCGGCATTCAACTGGGAACGCTGAAAGTCAGCGGAGCCATCTGCGCGATTCTGATTCTGTTGATGATTTACTGGCTGTCGCGGCGGTTGATGTCAGTGTGGGAATCGGCGGCGGTCACGGCATTGGTGCTGGCCATTTGCGCCATTAAATCCACAGCCAATTACATCCAGCCGTATGCGTACGCGGCGTTGTATGGATTTTTGTTTTCACTGTCTTCGCTGGTTTGCACGGTCAAGTTCGTGCTGACGCGCCAATCGAAGCTGATGATGTGCGCCGGAATCTTTGCGGGGTTGGCGTTGATTTCCAAACCGGAAATTGCGCTCGCCGGGTGGGCAGCGACAGCCGTTGTGCTGCTGACCGAAAGCCTGGCGAATCGCAAAGCTCTGGGACGCGAAGCGTTGAATTTCGTCTTGCCAGTCATTGCCATTTTCCTGCTGAGTTACGGATTTATCCTGAGTCGAATACCACTGTCGGTGTTGTTGAATGACAATCACGTGCTGTTCACGAACATGCCGCCGCAGTTGGTGTACTTCAATCGACACATTAGCGGGTTGGCCAAGCTGCCGACTTCGTTGTGGTTTTCGCTGGCGGGCATTGCCGTGTTCGGCGTGTGGGCTGGAGCCACCGCGCTGGTCGGTTCGGCGCTGTCTTTCCGGCGACAAAACTGGCTGCAATCGTTGCGACTGAGCGCGCTGGTTTTGCTGATCAGCGCGGTTTTGCGCGAAGCAGCGATCAAGTTCCTGAAAGTCCCGGATGATGTGACGCCATTCGCTTCGGCAATTTTCGCCCTGCCAGTGGTGATCGGCGTCGTCGGGTGGCGAATCTGGAAAGCCTGGCGAACCGGTCAGACAGTTTCCACTGAGCAGCGAATTTTGCTGGCGCTAACCGTTTTCAGCCTGTTTTCAATTTTGCGCGCGTTGCTGAACGTCACGACTACCGGTCCGTATACGCCGTTTTTCATTCCAACGCTGATCATCGTTTTCCTGTATTTGCTGTTTCGAGCCGCACCAGTCTTTCTGGCTGCTTCGCCACAGGTTCGGCTGAACGTGCGCCACGTTGCCGTTTGCTTGATCGCCTTGCTGGCGATTGGATTAGGAGCGAACTCCATCCGGCGCTTCCGCACAATCAACACCTTTGAAGTCAGTTCACCTCGCGGCAGTTTTGTCACGTTGCCGGAAATTGGCGAGCCGTTGCAGGCGGCAATTCGGTTTGCTCAGGAACGGACCAAGCCGGGCGAATTCGTTCTGTCGTTGCCGGTCGCAACAACGATCAACTTTCTGGCTGCGCGCCCTTACCCGCTGCGCGAAGAAATTGTTCACCCAGGATTTCTAACCGACGAAAAAGAGTTTGAAGCCATCGAACGAATCAAAACTCGACGAGTTCCGCTGGTGCTGGTTGCCAATTTGATTACGTCAGAATTCCGCGACCGCGTGTTCGGAGCGGATTACAATCGAGAACTGATGCGCTGGATCACGGAAAACTATCATTTGGTCAAACGCTTCGATTCTCCGAAACGGCAAGGCGCAAATTTCGGCAACGAACCGTTTTTCATCCTGGCTTACGAACGCAATCAATGACCTCTTCAACGGCTCTTTCATCTGCTGACGCACCCACCAAGTTGAAACGCGTTTTGCGGTTGCGCGATTTGATCCTGCTGAACATCGTGGCCGTTTACACGCCCAGCACGCTGGCGCAAAGCCTGCCGTTAGGCTGGATTGGTTTGCCGATTTGGGCGGCGGCGCTGCTCACCTTTTTGCTGCCATACGCGGCGGCCATCAGCGATCTTTCCGCCCAACATCCACGCGAAGGCGGCGTGTATGCCTGGACACGCATGGCGCTGGGAGATTTTCACGGCTTCTTTTGCGGCTGGTGTTATTGGGTCAACACCTTTCTGTATGTGCCGACTGTCTTTCTGGCGATCGTCGGCGTCGCCGCTTTATTGGGCGGTGAAAGCACCGTGTGGCTGGACAAAAACCCCGTTGCGGTCACGCTGATTGCAGGCGGCACACTGTGGCTGTCTGCCGCGTTGCACATCGTCGGGCTTGGGCAAGGCAAGTGGCTGCAAAACATCGGCGCATTCGGACGGCTCGGCGCCGCCTTGGCGATTTTGGCAGCAGCGATTTGGAAGCTGGCAAGCGGCCAGCCGACGAATCCCAATTCGGTCGCGCTGGGGTTTTGGCCTTCGCTCGCGTTGTGGCCGTTTGTGCTGAATGCGCTGGTTGGATTGGATTTGGGTTCAGCCATGAGCGATGAAACCGACACGCCGCAACGCGAAATTTCGCGTTCGCTGAAAGTCGGCGGAACAGCAGTGGCGGTTTGTTATTTGCTGACGTTCACAGCCGTAGCCTTTCTTGGCGTCAACGATCCAAGCCCGATTTATGGCCACCTGCAAGCGATCAACTCGGTGATTTCTCCGACTGGCAAACTGGCCTGGTTGGCGTCGTTGGTGGTGTTGATTGAATTGATCGGCTTGTTGGGATGCGGAGCGGCCTGGCTGGCGGCTCCGGCGCGCGTTCCTTTCGCCATCGGCATTGATCGGTATTTGCCGAAAGCATTCGGCGCAATTCATCCGAAGTACGGAACTCCGTTCGTCGCCTTGCTAGTTCAATCGCTGATAGCCACAGTCTTCATTTTCATCAATACCTGGGGCAGCACGCTGAAAGATGCTTACGTTGCCTTGCTCAGCGGTTCGATTGTTCTGGTGATGGTGACGTACGTTTATCTGCTGTTAGCCTGGCGGCGATTAAGCACTCAGCCGAGCCCCCGTCGCAACCTGATCAGCCTCATCGGATTGGCGGTAATTGTTTTGGCGACGGCAGCCTGTTTCCTTCCTCCACCAACCGTCGAGAACGTGTTGAAGTTTGAAGCCAGCCTGATCGGTTCCGTGGCGGTTTTGTTTGGCAGCGGAGTAGCAGTTTATCTGTTTTATCTAAAACGCGTTAGACGTGAAAAGTCTGCTTGATTTTCGATTTGGCCGGGACTATTTTGCCCTCGTCACCACTTCAGTTGTAAAGGCATTTTGCTGAACTTCTCTCAACGTTTCAACGACACAAAACGAATTGTGCGCTTTTTAGGTTTTACAGGGTAACCTTCAATTCAATCCGTCACTACAGACTTTCCCAGTTACAGGAGGAAGATATGGGTCAATCATTCTTGCGTTTGGTGGCCACACTGGCTTTAACCTGCGCCGCCAGCATATTTGCATTTGGCCAGGCTGACGTATCGTCGGCGATGGTCAAAGGAACTGTCACTGATCAACAAGGAGCCGCCGTTGCCGGAGCGACGGTAACAGCGAAAAATGTCGAACAAGGAACGACGCGCTCCGATACAACCAACAGCGACGGCGAATTCCAAATTCTGGCGTTGCGTCCGGGACTATATGAAATTTCCGTCAAAGCCCAGGGATTTGCGCAGTATCTGATCAAAGACTCGCAGTTGACCGTCGGCCAGATCGCGAACTATTCCATCAAGCTCGATGTTGCCAAAGTGACGAACGAAGTCACCGTAACCTCGTCCGCTCCGTTGATTGAAATCGAGCGCACCCAGCAATCCAACACGATTGAAAACCGTCAGATTGAAAGCCTTCCGAACATCGGGCGCGATTTCACGTCGTATGTGTTTACGCTGCCCGGCGTTTCCAGTTCGAATGCGCCTCGCATTCAAGGCGGCACGCGCTTCACGTTCGGCACATCCGGTTTTTCCATCGGCGGCAGCAACGGACGCAATAATCTGATCACCGTTGACGGAGGCGAAAACGAATACGGCAGCGGCCAGCTTCGCTTCCTCATCAGCCCCGAAGCTGTCCAGGAATTTCAGGTCAATCGCAATTCGTTCAACGCCGAGTTCGGCTTTACCGCAGGCACGGCGGTCAACGTCGTGACCAAATCCGGCTCGAACGATCTGCATGGCAGCGGATACATGTACTTCCGCTCGGATAAAACTTCCGCCAAAGAACGATTCATTCCCACAGGATTTCAAAACCAGCGCGCATTCCAGCAACAGGTTTATCCGGGCTTTACGCTGGGCGGGCCGATTGTCAAAAACAAGTTGTTCTTCTTTACCAACTACGAGCGGCAAAAACAGGACCTGCCGCGTTTCCGCAGTTTTTCGACCAACGCTCAAACACAACCGACTTCAGTTCAAGGCTCGCTGCTGACCAGAATCGCCGCGTTGCCGGATGCCAATCTGCAACGAATTGCCGCGACTTTGCGCGGAGCGCTGACCACCAGCTCCGCAACCAACACACGAGCTTTTGGATTGTTGAAAGCCAACGACGGCGTCATCAATGCGCCTTACCGGTTGAACAACTGGATTTCGCGCATTGATTTGAACATCGGCCAAAGCGACACGCTGAGCGCACGCTTTTCACTGGCCAAGAATTTCAGCAATCAATTGACCACCGACACCTTTGAATCGCCGAGCTACACGACAACGTTGGACGTTCGCGATTACACAGGGCTGATGACGTGGACGCACAATTTCGCGGGCTCGCTGGTTAATCAGTTCCGCGTCCAGTTTTCGCCTAACGGTTCCGCCGTTACCGCGCCGATTACGCCGAACACTTCGGCGTTGCGCATCACGGGCGTGGGAGATTTCAACCGACCTTTCACGACTCCGTTTGAAACCTACCAGGATCGCTTCCAATGGGAAGACGTGATGACCTGGATCAGCGGCAATCACTCGGTCAAATTCGGTGGTTCGTACCGCCCGGTGCATTACCGCGTCACCAATGCGCTGTGGTTCAACGGCGAATGGACGTTTTCAGGCGGCGTGTATCCGTTGCTTGCAGTTGTTCCTGCGCTGTTGCCTTCGGCGACGGATCAGGCGTTGCTGGGCGGAGCCGTTTGCACAGTCAACAATCGTCCGGCGACGGATTGCGCCAGCGCCGCAACCTTGAACGGCTTGCTGACAGGAACTCAGCTGAGCGCGCTGCAAAGCTTTAACTTTGGCCTGCCTTTCCTGTATCGCCAAGGCTTCAACAATCCGACCTGGAGCGACTGGGTGCATTTCGCAGGGTTCTTCGTTCAGGATTCGTGGAAGGTCAATAAACGGCTGTCGCTGGATTTCGGCGTTCGGTACGACTACGACGGCGAACCGAAACCGATTCCCACGGGCAATTACGTTTCGCCACGGTTTGGGTTTTCCGTGGATGTCACGGGCGACAAGAAAACCATTCTTCGCGGCGGCGGCGGCCTGTTCTATTCGCCGATCTATTACCAGATTGCGTACCTGACCAATGTCCTGAACGACAGCGGCAATTACATCAACCAAGTGTTCCGTTCCCCTGCGTTCCCTGCGACACAAACTCCGGCGGCGATCTGGGCGGCAGGCGCGGCAAAGGGCAAATTGCCTTTCGGAGCCATTGACTCCAACGATCTGGCGGCGCTCGGAATTTCGACCGGGCCCAAATCCGTTGGACGTGTAGTTTTCGAATTAGACCCGGATTACAAAGCCAATTATTCGGTTCAAGCAAACCTGGGACTTCAACGCCAGATTTTCAACGACCTGAGCGTCGAGGTCGCGTATCAAATGTACCGAGGCGTCAACATCCAGCAACCCGTGCCGACCAATTATTGCGAAGCAGGCACTGCCGGATGCACGCCCACCGCAGCCAATGCCGCGGCCTTACAAACCCGCAATCAGGCGTTGTTCGGCCCGTTGTATCAGGCGATTGACCCGACGATCACTCAATTGACCCGGTACAGTTCACGCGGCAATTCGATTTATCACGGCATGACCGTTTCGGCGACCAAACGATTCAACAACAATTTCTCGTTCCAGGGCAGTTATACCTGGAGCAAGACGATTGACGACGTAACCGATTTTGGTTCGCAGTTTTACGCGCCATTCCCAACGCGGCTGTTTTTGGAACGCGGCCTGTCCACGTTCGACATTCGCCACAACTTTATCTTCAGCGGAGTGTTCCGCACTCCGTGGAAAGACCCAGTCACTCGCGACATCACGGTCAGCCCGATCGTGTATATCCGCAGCGGCATTCCGTTCAACATCACGACCGGAACGGACGTCAACGCCGACACCCGCAACTTCAACGATCGGCTCTTTTACATCGGTCGCAATACCGGCATTGGGCCGAACTTCCGCAGTTTCGACATGCGCGTGACCAAAGGATTCCGCTTCAAAGCCGACAGCGCCGCTCGCGTGGAATTCCTGGTCGAAGGCGTCAATCTGCTCAATCGGACAAACTTTGCTTCTGTGCGCGACATCATCCCGGCAACGCTTGATGCCGCGGGCAAACTGACGGAACCTGATTACAACGCCGGAACCGTTCGGCTGGAAGGCCGACGGGACCGCAACAGCGAGCTGGGCCAACCGCTCAGTTTCCAATCAGCGTTTGACCCCCGTCGCATCCAATTTGGATTGAAACTGATCTTTTAATGTTTCTTGTAAAGCAAGCTTGCGGCTTGTTTTACCTAGCCCAAAGCGGCGGATGCGCGGAAGCAAGCCGCATATCCGCCGCTTTAATTTTGTCGAGTTATGTCTACTGAACTTCAAAACTTACTTGCAGTGCTTGCCAGTCAAGCTGACACCAAAACGCTTCCTATCCCTGAACGTCGCCGCATTGATGATGAATACGGCGATCAATTTCCCTTGCCCGAAGACTTACACGTCGAACCGGTCATCACACCGACGTTCAAGGGCGAATGGGTCAAACCGCAAAACGTCCTCAACGACACGGTATTGGTTTACCTGCACGGAGGTGCCTATGTGTTTTGCTCGCCGCGCTCGCATCGCCATTTGGTGGCTGCGCTGAGCGAAGCGACCAATGCCACTGCGTTTGCGTTGGATTACCGCTTGGCGCCGGAACATCCATTCCCTGCCGCAATCGAAGATTCTGTCGCCGTGTATCGTTGGCTGCTCGATCAAGGCTTTGCGCCGAACCGCATTTTCATCGCCGGAGACTCAGCCGGAGGCGGATTAACCATCGCCACAATGCTGAGTTTGCGGGACGCTGGATTACCGCTGCCCGCCGCCGGAATTTGCCTTTCTCCGTGGGTGGATCTGACCTTGGCGGGCGCAAGTTACAGTGCCAACGCTGACGCCATCAGCACGCGCGACCGATTGGCCGGATACGTGAAGCTTTATCTTTCCGATGGCAAAGACGTTCGGCATCCACTGGTGTCGCCAATCTTCGCGGACTTGAAAGGGTTGCCGCCGCTGCTGATTCAAGTCGGAGCTGCCGAACCGTTTTACGATGATTCGATCAGCCTGGCAGCAACCGCCAAAGCTTGTGGCGTTGAATCCACGCTGGAAATCTGGCCGGACATGATTCACGTCTGGCATTACTTTCACCCGATGTTGACCGAGGGCCGCCAAGCCATTGCACGCATCGGCGAATTTGCGGCAACCCAACTGGGAACGCACGCGCCTTCGCGTGCAAACCGCCAGTAAGCGGATGGGCAATTTCGGATTGTGTGTGGAGCAGATTTTCCATTCTGCCCGAATTTCCGCATGAGCGAGATTCTGTGCAAGTAGGAAAACCTGCCCGACTTTCGCTGGAACACCGACTAAAAACTGCACGCAAAGGCGCGTGCATCCGTACAGGAGTTGTTATGCGTTATCTGATGTCGTGTTTATTGCTTGTTTTGTCACTGACCTCAGTGAGCATCGCGCAAACATCTGAACCTCAAACTCCCGGCCAGTGCTTGGCGACCGTGCAAAATTACACGCAACGAAAAGCGGAAGCCGCGCGCAAAGCTGGCGAGAAATTAAATTACCGGCAATATCAGGCCGAAGCCCTCGCGTTGGCGAAATCCTGCGCCGCAAAATTCCCGCTGGAATCCGCCAAGGAAGCCGAGTTGATCGCATTGGCCAATTTGTATAAGTGGGCGCAACAATTCGATCAGGCAAACGCGGCAATTCAGCGGCGTCTAGCGTCGTCCGCGCTGACTGCCGATGAGCGAGCCACGGCGTTGAATACAGGATTGGATATTGTGCTGAGCGCAAAAACCATCACGAACGACAATCTGAATCAGGCGGAAAAATACGTCGCACAATTGGACACATTGCCCGGCGTGGAACTCCGCCAGCAAATCAACGCGCACAGCCGGATTGGCGGGTATTACAGCTACGCGGATTTGGATGCGAAGAACCTGGAGCATCACGAAAAAATCATAGCGTTGATCAACAAGATGCCCGCCAACGAACGAAAGCCGTTCCTCAATCGCAAAGCCAGCGCCTTTGAAAGCATTGCGCTGGTCCACGCCAATCGCGGACAAGCCGACAAGGCCGTCGAAATTTTGAAAGCCGCCGCAGTCGAAATGGCGGACGTTCCGAATGTGACTCAATGGATGAACCAGGCAATCAAACGCTATTCGCAGATCGGGCAGGCTGCTCCGGCCCTCAAAGCAGCGCACTGGATCAACGGCGCAAACGCGCCTAAGGAATTGAGCTTTGGCGGACGCATCACCTTGCTGCAATTCACAGCGCATTGGTGCATTCCCTGCCGCAACAGCTATCCGGCAATTCAAAAGCTCCATGACCAATTCGCCAAGCAAGGACTGGAAGTCATCTTTTCCACGCAGTTGTATGGGTATTTCAGTGACCGAAACGATCTGAAACCTGAAGAGGAAATTGAAGCCGACCGTGAATATTACGCCACTCATCATCATCTGCCGTTTAAAGTAGCCATCGAACCGCAACGCACATATCCGAATAACGGACAGGCTCCGTCGTGGAATGACAACGAATCGAGTTATTTCGTCGGCGGCATTCCGCAGATGGTGTTGATTGATAAACAAGGCATCATTCGCCTGGTGATGATTGGCTGGGACCCGGCAAATGAAACCAAGATGACCACGCTGATTGAAAAACTTTTGAGCGAACCCGCTCCATCCAAATC
>DAOMFR010000007.1:32978-76843 GCA_035429885.1 Blastocatellia bacterium | reverse complement strand
ACCAATGAAAAAAACAACCGCGCTGTGTGTTGTCATTGTAGCAATCGCCACACTTTCCCTTCACCCGCACAGCTTTCAGGCTTCGGCTCAGGACAAACCCGTCATCGGGCGCACGTACAAAGAATCCAAGCCCGCGTGGGAACCGCAGGCGACGGCTCCGAAAGGCGCGCCGAACGTGATTTATCTGGTGCTGGATGATGTTGGCTACGCGCAGCTTGGTTGTTACGGATCGGAAATCCAGACGCCAAACATTGACCGATTGGCGGCGGGAGGGTTGCGCTACACGAACTTTCACACGACGGCGTTGTGTTCGCCTTCGCGCGCGGCTCTGCTGACCGGTCACAACCACCACAGCAACCATCTGGGAGTCATCGCCGAATACGCCACAGGCTATCCAGGCTACGACGGGCGTATGCCGAAAAGTCAGGTGACAATTGCCGAAACTCTGAAGCAAAGTGGTTACAGCACGTTTTACGTCGGCAAATGGCATCTGACGAATTACGACGAATACAGCAACGCCGGGCCGTTCGAGCGTTGGCCCCTGGGCATGGGCTTCGAGCGGTTTTACGGATTCGTCGGCGGAGAAACCAATCAATGGTTCCCGCATCTGGCCGAAGACAATCACAACATCGAAACGCCTACGCGCGCGGGCTATCACCTGACCGAAGACCTGACTGACCAAGCCATTCGCTTCATCACTGAACAAAAACAAGTCAATCCCGACAAGCCGTTTTTCATGAACTTGGCTTATGGAGCCGCGCACGCTCCATTGCACGCGCCGAAAAAGTACATCGAACAGTACAAAGGAAAATTCGACAAAGGCTGGGATAAAGTCCGCGAAGAAACTCTGGCGCGGCAAAAACAGATGGGCATCGTTCCGGCAAACACCCAACTGCCGCCGCGCAACCCCGACATCAAAGCCTGGGACGAACTGACGCCGGATCAACGACGTTTGTACGCGCGCTTTCAGGAAGTCTTCGCCGGATTTCTGACTCACGCGGATGAAAACATCGGGCGACTGACCAGCTTTTTGCAGGACACCGGCTTGATGGAAAACACCATCTTCATCGTAGTTTCAGACAACGGAGCCAGCCAGGAAGGCCGCCTGACCGGCTCGTTCAACGAAGCCATGTACTTCAATCAGATTCCTGAAAACGAAGCGATGAACTTGAAGCTGATTGACGAAATGGGCGGGCCGACGACGTATCCGCATTATCCGATGGGCTGGGCGATGGCTGGCAACACGCCGTTCCGAATGTATAAGCAAAACACTCACGCCGGAGGCAACACCGATCCGTTCATCATTCACTGGCCCAAAGGCATCAAAGACAAAGGTGCGTTGCGAACTCAGTATCATCACCTGATTGATGTCACGCCGACGATTCTGGAAGCGATTGGACTGAAACAACCCAAAACCATCAATGGCGTAGACCAGCGTCCATTCGATGGCGGCAGCATGCTTTACAGCCTGAACGAAGCAGCAGCCAAAAGCCGGCACGAATCGCAGTATTACGAAATGCTCGGCCACCGCGCGATTTACCACAACGGCTGGAAAGCCATCGCCTGGCACGAACGCGGCAGCGATTGGAACAACGACAAATGGGAGTTGTTCAACGTCAACGAAGATTTCAACGAAACCAACGATCTGGCAGCCAGGCAACCTGAAAAACTGCGCGAAATGATCGAACGCTGGTTTGCTGAAGCCGGCAAATACAATGTGCTGCCGCTGGATGATCGCGGAACCGTTCGCGCGACCGATCAACCGCCAAGCAATCGCCCGGCGATGATTGCCACTTACTATCCGGGCACGACTCAGATTCCCCGAACGAATACTCCGAACTTCCGCAATCGTTCGTTCAGCCTGACCGCCGATGTAGAAATTCCCGCTGGCGGAGCTGAAGGCGTGTTGCAAGCGTTGGGCGGACGTTTTTGCGGATTCAGTTTCTTCGTGCAAAACAATCGGCTGAATTTCGTCTACAACTTTTTCGGGCTGGAACGTTATGTGGTGACAGCGACTGAAGTCATGCCAACCGGCGCGGCCAAACTGCGAATGGAATTCACCAGCACCGGCGAAAACAAAGGCACAGCCGCGCTGTTCATCAACGACCGCAAAGTCGGCGAAGGCGCGATTCCGAAAACCGTTCCCCTGACGTTTGGGTTAAGCGAAGGCATGACCACCGGACGGGATCCTTCGACGCCTGTGGCTGAAAGCTACCAATCGCCGTTCGCCTTCACCGGCAAACTGAAAAAAGTCGTGCTGGAACTGAAATAAGACGCAAAATCCGCATCAGGCCAATAAATCCGATGTGTTTTATACATCATGGTTGAAACTGCTTCTTTTCTGATTGGAAATGGGCCGACTCTATAGTAGAGTGCCCGCCGGTATACCTCCCTTTTCTTACGTTATCTCCCCAAATTTCAATTACGCCGTCATCACTTTCCTCGTGGCCGGATTATTGACCTTGGTGCCGGTTGTGCCGTGTGGAAAACGTATAGCCATTAGCCTGACTTTCCTGAAGCTCTAAAGCTCTCAGCCTGTTTAAGAGGAGCCGAGGTGAATCCAATAAACAAGCAGCAAACGGATCGAACCCCGTCGCTTGACGGACTCCGTGCAATCTCTATCATCCTCGTGCTTTTTGGTCACCTTTGCGGAACTCGAGGCTTTTTCACAGATGGCAAAAGCATTGCGTTTCTGGGCTTGTCCAATTTCGGGGTGCGGGTGTTTTTTGTCATTTCGGGTTACCTGATTACAGGACTTCTCTTGCGCGAGATGAACACAACCGGCGGAATCCATCTGCTAAAATTCTATTTCCGCCGCACTTTTCGGATTTTCCCGGCATATTACGCCTTCTTGCTGTTTCTGATTTTCGCCCAACCGTTGGGATTTTTCCCGTTGGAGCAAGGCGATATTCTTCATACGCTGACTTACACATCCAACTATCACCCAATGCGTTCCTGGTATGTCGGACATACGTGGTCGTTGTCAGTGGAAGAACAGTTTTATCTGCTCTGGCCTGCAACACTTCTGCTGCTGGGGCGTCGGAAAGGCTTTGGAGCTGCAGTCATCTTTATCTTGCTCAGCCCGTTGATTCGTTGGAGTCTGTTTCATTGGTTCCCCTTGATGACGGGCATCGGTCACCAATTCGAAACAATTGCCGATTCGCTTGCCACAGGATGCGCGCTGGCTTGCCGGGCGGATTGGCCGCAATGGGTGCAACAGAAATATGATCGGTTATTGCATTCGAAGTGGATGATTCTGGTGCCATTCATTGCGCTAATCTGCTACGCCCCTGAGCATCCTCATGTCGCCTACCTTGTGGGCTTTTCCATCGCCAATATCGGGATCGCAATCTGCGTTGACTGGTGCATTCGGAATCCCGAAACGCTTATCGGCAAAATATTGAATTCCGCCCCACTTGTATTCATTGGCCTGATTAGCTATTCAATTTATTTGTGGCAGCAGCTGTTTCTTAACCGGAACTCGACACAGAGTTATGCGGCGTTTCCATTCAACTTGGTGTTGGCTGCAGCTTTTGCGCTTGGCTCTTATTATTGGATTGAACGTCCATCACTTGGGTTGCGACAGCGGTTGGAACGACGATTGTTTTCATCAGCCAAGGCGGAAGCCCCATCTGATGCGTCGCCCCCGGTTCTCCCAATCAGGAATTGAAGCGGCCCCATTCACCTATCCGCACCACAAACTTTCCATATACCTTTTCAAGAAGTGATTTATTCACCTGAGTCGGTATAATTTCCACAGGCAATACCAACGGCAATCCGGTTCTGCATGGGCAGATCATTCATTTGCAACGAAACCTGGAAAACATCAGAACATCTTTCAGGAGAAGATCATGAGATCCTTTACCTTTTTCTCACTCTTGCTGGTGATAACAGCGATGGGAGTTTCTGCCCGGGCGCAAGAGTCGAAAAACCTCGCCGATGACAAACCGTCTCCAACCGTCAATCCACGAATGACCGAACATTCCAAAAAGATGGTGCAGCAGGTTTACAAGGTCACGGACAATGTGTACTCGGCGGTGGGGTTTGGCGGAGCGAACACAGTCATGATCGTAGGCAGCGACGGCATCATCATCGTGGACACGATGGAATCCGTGGACGCTGCCAAAGGCGCACTGGCCGAATTTCGCAAGATCACCGACAAACCTGTCAAAGCCATCGTCTACACGCACAACCACACCGACCACACGATGGGCGTCAAAGCGTTCACGACGGAAGAAGATGTGAAAGCTGGCAAAGTGGCGATTTACGCGCACGAAACCATGATGAACACGGTCATCAGCAATGCCAGCGTCATTGCTCCGATTCTGGGTTTGCGCTCGGCGTATACCTTCGGCGTAATGCTGGAAGTCGGTCCCGAAGGAAAAATCCATCAAGGCCTGGGACCGCAAATGGTCTTCGGCCAGCGCAGCTTTATCGCGCCAACCAAAACCTTCAAGGATTCGCTGGATGTCGAAATCGCTGGCGTAAGGATGAAACTGATTTACGCGCCCAGCGAAACCGACGACGAAATCATCGTCTGGTTGCCGGAACAAAAACTGCTGCAAACCGCCGAAGTCATTCAAGGCGAAACTTTCCCGAACGTTCACACGCTGCGCGGCACGGCTTACCGCGACCCGGTCAAATGGTTCAAGACGATTGATATGATGCGCCGCTTGCAACCCGAATTCATCGCGCCTTCGCACGGACGGCCAATGTCTGGCAAAGACAAGATCGAAGAAATGCTGACCGCTTACCGCGACGCCATTCAATACGTTCACGATCAAACCGTCAGGCAAATGAACCGCGGCCTGACGCCGGATGAAATTGCCGAAGTCGTGTCGCAACTGCCGCCACATTTGGCGAATCATCCGTGGCTGGGCGAGTTTTACGGCACGGTCAAACATTCCGTTCGACAGATTTATTTTGGTTATCTGGGATGGTTCAACGGCGACCCGACGACGCTCGATCCGATTCCGCACCTTGAGCAAGCCAAACGGTATGTTGAGTTGATGGGCGGTCGCGACAACGTCGTCAAAGCCGCCAAAACTGCCTTCGACAAAGGCGATCATCAATGGGCGGCGGAGTTGCTGACGCACGTTATTCGCGTCAACAAAGACGATCAGGAAGCGCGCAAGCTGAAAGCCGACGCTTTGCGACAACTGGGGTACAAAACAGGGAACTCGAATTGGCGCAACTGGTACATTACTTCGGCGCGCGAACTGGACGGAACGATGAACAAAGCCGTCGCCGCCGGATCAATGAGTGGCTTAGCTTCGCCGGAAATCATGCGCCAATTGCCGCTGAGCAAATTCTTTGAGGCCATGACCGTGCGGCTCGACCCGGTGAAAAGCGCCGACGCTCACATCACAGTGGCGTTCAAAATTGCCGACACCGGAGAAACCTTCGCGCTGGAAGTTCGCCGCGGCATCGCGCAAGTTCACGAAGGCTTGCCAGCCAAAGTGGACGCAACCTTGTCCATTTCGCTGCCGACGATGCAGAAACTCATCGCGCGCCAAATCACGCTGGTTGGCGCGCTGCAATCCGGCGAAGTTAAAGTCGAAGGTAACGCGGCGATTCTGGCGCGCTTTTACAGCTTCTTTGATCCGTTGACGACGCCGGAGCCGCCGCCGCTGACGGTCCGCTAGCCGAATTTGCGCAGCCTGTGTTAGCCTGCCCCCGAAAAGTTATGGAAACCAATTCGCACATTTGCCAGCACGAAAACCACGCTGAAGCATCACAATCAGGATTGCAGCATGCGCTTCAACGCATCTGGCAAATTGCGCGAGATGTGTTGCGCGGTTATCTAAGCGGACAACCGATTGACGAAGAGCGACCACGCAAAGGCTGCTGCTGACACCTGCAACCTGTTACCTGACACCTAAACAATGAACGCAGACCTCGAAAAACTGATTGACCAAATCACGGATATGATTGTCGCCCGGCTGCAAGCCGAACATGGCGGCATAGACAATTCCGAATGCAGCCCGCATCACATCGCCTGCGCATTGCAAGCAGGAGCTTCGCGCATCGGGCTTGGCTGGGGCCAGGCGGCGGCGGCCAGCGCCGAAGTTGGCCAGTACATTGACCACACCTTGCTGAAACCTGAAGCCACTCGCGCTGAGATTGAAAAACTTTGCGACGAAGCCCGCGCGTTTGGTTTCGCTTCGGTGTGCGTGAATCCGACCTGGGTCAAAGAATGCGCATTCCGGCTGCACGGATCGCCGGTCAAAACCTGCACGGTGATTGGCTTTCCGCTGGGAGCAACGACGCCGGATGTAAAGGCGTATGAAACTCGCCGGGCGATTTTTGACGGCGCGACGGAAATCGACATGGTCATCAACATCGGCGCGTTGAAATCCGGCAACGACGAACTGGTCAAACGCGACATTTCGGCCGTCGTCGAAGCCGCGCACGAAGCTTGTGCCATCGTCAAAGTCATCATCGAAACTGCGCTGCTGACGGACGACGAAAAGGTTCGCGCCAGCGTGTTGGCCAGAGAAGCCGGAGCCGATTTCGTTAAAACTTCGACCGGGTTCAGCAAAGGCGGCGCAACCGTTGCCGACATTGAACTGATGCGAAAAGCCGTCGGCGCGGAACTCGGCGTCAAAGCCGCAGGCGGCGTGAAGGATTTGGCCGGGGCAAAAGAAATGATTGCCGCCGGAGCCACGCGCATCGGCGCCAGCGCGGGCGTCAAAATTGTGCAGGAAGCTAAGGGTTTGAAAGTTGCAGGCAGCAATACTCCGGGCAATTATTGATGCTCGAAAAACGACATGCGGCCCCCGTTGACGCTTTCACAAACCGTTTGCTAGTATGCGCGCTCGTTTGAGGAACCAAGCCAAGCGACTTTTGACAATTCGGGCATATAACTCAGCGGTAGAGTGCTGTCTTCACACGGCAGAAGTCACAGGTTCGAATCCTGTTATGCCCATCAACACATCCTAAAGGCCGTCAGAAAAATTCTGGCGGCCTTTTCGCTATCCGGGGAACACTTATGGCCAGTCTGGAAATCATCGCCACCTATCACGTTTCGCCAGAATTAACGACGGATTTCAATCGTCACTGCTGGCGGCAAGCTCAAACACTGATTCTCAATCACAACTGGCAAGGAAATATCGCACCGCCTGAACTCCACACGACAGCCAGAGTTTTGTGGAGCGAAACCGAAATTCTGTTCGGCTTTGAGTGTGGCTATACCGAACTGGACGCGGACGCGGAGTTTGATGTGAACCAGGAGCGGCACGCGCTGTGGGATCGGGATGTATGCGAAGCCTTCATTCGATCGCCGTTGGAACCTCACGAAAAGTATTACCGCGAATTCGAAGTGGCTCCGACTGGTCAGTGGTGTGATTTGCTGGTTGAGCTTGCTCCGTCAGGTGCGCGCATGTGGCACGATTGGGAATGGAAAAGCGGCATGCGAGCAGTCGGCCAGATTCTCAAACCCGAAAAGCTTTGGCGTGTCGTGATGGCAATTCCCTTCTCTGCGTTTGGTTGCACGCCAAAAGCTGGCGACACCTGGCACGGCAATCTGTTTCGTATTAGCCGATTGCATGGCGAACGGCAATATCTCACCTATTCACCGACCCTGACTGAAGCCCCCAACTTTCACGTCGCTGAAAAATTCGTTCCGCTGCGATTCGCCTGACATCTGTGTTGACGAATTTGTCAGCTCAAAATCGGATTCCCACAATTCTGTCAGCCAGTTTTCAACCAATAGACCTGCCCGTTTTGCGGCAAGCTTCTTGGATCATTGCAGTTATGACTTTTTCAAGGCTCGTTGGCTTCGCTGGCATAGTGCTTGCCAACTCTTCTGGCGAGAAGGAGCGCAGTTGATGGCAAAACCACTGTATCAACTGCGTGTCAAAGATTCATAACAGTCGCGGCAAAGTTCCAGCGACTGATTTTCGCAGGAGAAAAAAAATGGCTACTCGAACAACAACAAAACGAAAATTGACTGATGAATCGGAATTGCCGGTGCCAACAGCGCCACTATCACCCGCAGAACTGCATGACAAAATCGCGGCTCGCGCCTACGAAATTTTTCTGGCTCGTCATGGCTCCGCCGGAGATTCCACCAGCGACTGGTTGATGGCGGAACATGAAGTTTGCAGTATTTTTGCCACCTCAATTTCTTATGCCGACAATGTTGTCCCCATCACGTCAGTAACGACCAAACGCAAGCAAGCCACGCCCGCCAAATCTATCAAAGCCAGCAAAGCCACCAAACCCACAGCTCGACGCTCATCAACGCCTAAAGCGGCCGGTCAAACTCGCACCCGCAAATCAAAAGAAGAGAAAGCGTAATTTGCCGGAAAAACTGATGCCGATTTGAAGCTCTCATAAGGCAGAGCTAACGGCGAGACTTTACCCTCAAACGACCTGCGGCAGTTCCGGCTCTCACACGCGAGGTCTGCCGCAGGCATATCGAAACACAGACAGTAAACGAACGGCAAAAGCCGTCAGGAGAAGGCTGCGATGAAATCACTCGTCAGAAATTCAGGTCGAAGTGTGCCCGCTTGGGCATGCGTATTGCCAAGCTTGATCGGCCTGCTTCTTGGAATGGCCAACAGTGCCCTGGCCGTGGATGTCAAAGGCCCAGGCGTCTGGCTCAGCGATGAAAAACAATTTTCCTTCTCCGAACCGCAGAAAGAACAACTGCGACAAAATCTGCAACAGATAACAGGGTTGACCGAACTGCGCTTTCTGGAAAATGGACGACTCCAGCTTGGCACCGCGTTTGAACCTGTCAATGGGTCTGCGGCTGCGCGGCAAATTTTGCAAAGAGCGGTTGATTCCGGTTACGTGTTTTTGATCGAAGACCACAGCGATTCGCCGGATGTGAATTTTGGGCAATTGGACGAAGGCACGCTTTACGAAGACGAATCTGCCAGCCGCAGATTTTTGATTTGGCGAGTTCGACTGGATTTCGAAGATTTCCGCAAAATGTCTGCACCGCGTCAAGTGCGCGAATCGTTCAGCGTCGGGTTCACGGTTTTGCATGAGCTTTTGCATGGACTTGGCCACCGTGACGCCCAGATTCTGACTGAAGTCGGCGAATGCGAGGAACAAGTCAACAAGGCGCGCCTGGAACTTTCGCTGCCGACGAGAGACCGGTACTTTGCCGCGCAACAAAAAATCACAGGGAACTTTTTCACCTACCGCCTGAAGTTTCGCGATCACTCGCGTCGTCGTGACGAATACCTGTTTTTCATGGCTCCTTTTGGAAGCAATGTGGCAGACGTGACTGAAGGCGTGGTCAATGTGCGAAAACCATTGCGATGACCACGTCTTCGTTATGGAGACGTAACTCGCCGCTATTTCTTTTCGCCAACCTCTTCAACCTTTATCCCGGTGCGAGTTTCAATCGCAGGGATGATCAATCTGAAAAAATCCTTGTCTAATCTCAGAACGACATAATCGTCGTTCGTTTTGATCGTCAGCCAATGGCGTTTGGATTTTGACTTGGCCAGCGCAAAGCCCGCCGGAACCGCCAAGATGATCGGAAAAGCTGCTGTTAAAAAGATCGAACTGTAAGTCAGCGCGACACCGGCGGCAGTAGTTCCGGCGCCGGCTTTCCAGCGCGGATGCTTGGAGTAAGAGTAATCTGCCGATTTGATGTTCTGATAGTCGAACTTCTTCAGCACTTCCCCGGAGCGTTTTACTTCTATCACCAGAGAGGCTTCTTCCAATCGCAACCGGGCGGGAAGACGTTCGATCTTGTTTCCATTCACCAGAATCGCTTCGACTTTTTCAAACAATTCAGGTGGTTTGGGCGATTTTTCCTGCGCATATGCTTTGGGGAAAGCGTTCAAGATCAGCGCAACACTTAAAATCAACGCATTCAACGTACTGATTTTCATTCTGGGCGTCCTTTCCATTTTAGGATGTTGAGTTGAACTGCTTTTGACGATAGGCATCGTAAGTTCGTTAGCTGAGGTGCCACCACAAGCATTGTGACACTTTTTCCAGAAGGGCTTGTCACTGTTCGTGACGGAAAGCTTGGGGCGATGGTAGACTGCGGCCATCGTCAAAATTTTCTTGGAGACAGATTTAGCGATGGCAATCGCTTCGGGTGTTCGATTCAACCAGTACGTAATTCTTTCGCAGCTTGGCAGCGGCGGGATGGGTGAAATCTATCTGGCGCAAGACACAAAGCTGGGGCGGCGTGTGGCATTGAAGTTATTGCTGACGCATTTCACGTCTGACGAAGAACGCGTTCATCGGTTTGAACAAGAAGCGCGCGCGGCTTCGGCGCTGAACCATCCTAACATCATCACCATTTTTGAAATCGGTCATGACAACGCCACGCATTTCATCGCCACGGAATTTGTCGAAGGCCAAACCATCAACCAGCGATTGGCGATGGGCAGAATGGAGTTGGTGGACGTGTTGGACGTGGCCATTCAAGTCGCCAACGCATTGACTGCTGCACACGCCGCCGGAATCGTTCATCGCGACATCAAACCGGAAAACGTCATGCTGCGGCCTGACGGATATGTGAAAGTGTTGGATTTCGGTTTGGCCAAGCTGACCGAAAAATTCGATTCGGATGAAGACGTCAGCGCAGACGCAGCAACTAAACCGCTGCGTGACACTTCGCCGGGCGTGATTATGGGAACTGTCAGTTACATGTCGCCGGAACAAGCGCGCGGCCACAAAGTGGATTCCCGCAGCGATTTGTTCAGCCTGGGCAGCGTCATGTACGAAATGGCCACCGGCCACAAACCGTTCCGCGGCGAAACGATGAGCGATGTCATGGCAGCCGTGCTGGATTCTGAACCCCAGCCCGTTGCCACATTTCTGCCCGATGCTCCGCCGGAATTTCAATGGATTATTTCGAAGGCCTTGTCCAAAGACCGCGAAGCTCGCTACCAAACGGCCAAAGAATTCCTCAACGATTTGCGACGGCTGAAACAGCAGATGGAATTCAAAGCCGAACAAGCCCGGCAAAATCGCACGACGCTGCTCGGCGAAGAAAGCTCTTCCTTCCGTCGTAGCAGCGGAGGCGTGCGCAGGACCGGGAGCCTCAAAAACAGCGGCAACCTGGCGAACAGCACTGAAATCACCATCAGCTACGACACGGAAGTGTTTGACCAGCCGCGCTCGATTTCCAGCGCGGAGTACTTGCTGGGTGAAGTTCGCCGCAACAAACTCGGAGTCTTTCTGGCGTCCTTCGTGGTGTTGGTACTGATCGCCGTTGGCGGTTATCACTGGCTGAAACCGAAACCCAGACTGACGGATTCAATTGCCGTGCTGCCGCTGGCGCGATTGAGCACGGAAACGCTGACCGATTCTTTGACCGACGGGTTCACCGAAGGATTGATTCAAAGTCTGTCGCACATTCCAAAACTGAAAGTCCGGTCCATGACTTCCGTGCTGCGCTACAAATTCAGCGGCTCAGCGGCACCTCCCGATCCGCGTGTCGTAGGTCAGGAATTGCTGGTTCCAGTAGTCTTGACAGGCAGCATCAGCAGACGAGGCGATATGTTCGCCATCAATCTGGAATTGGTTGATGCCAAAGACAACAGTTACATTTGGGGACAAAAATACGAACGCAAGTTCGGCGATTTGATGGCGTTGCAGGTGGAAATCACGCGCGAAGTGTCGCAACGCTTGCAGTTGGATTTGACCGCTCAGGAACAAGCGGTGCGTGAAGCGTATCAGTTGTATTTGCGCGGACGATATCATTGGAACCGGCGAACTCCGGCGGATTTGAAACTTGGCGTCGAATTTTTCGAGAAAGCAATTCAACGCGCGCCCAACTATGCGCCGGGTTATGCAGGCTTGGCGGACTCCTACAATATGCTTGGAGCTTATGGCGCAATGCCGACAGTGGAAGCTTTGCCCAAAGCCAGAGCCGCCGCCGAACGCGCCGTAGCCATAGATGATTCTCTGGCTGAAGGCCACAACTCGCTTGGATACGTCAAACATCGCTACGAATGGGATTGGGCAGGGGCGGAACGCGAATTCAAACGCGCGATTGAATTCGATCCGAACTACGCTCCGGCCCGCATCTGGTACTCCAACTTTCTGACTTCGATGGGACGTATGGACGAAGCGATTGAAGAAGCGCGACGATGTCAGGAGCTAGCGCCGTTGTGGTTGCTGGCAGGCTCACAATTGGCGTGGGTCCATTATTATGCGCGCCAATACGATTTAGCCATCGAACAAAGCCAGAAGATTCTTTCAATTGATCGCGGCTCTTTCGCCGCGCATCGGTATGCCGGGATGGCTTATGCCCAGCAGGGCAAATACCGTGAAGCGATTGAATCCCTGACCAAAGCCCGTGAACTGTCAGGCAATTCGCCCGTGGTGGTTGCCGCACTCGCTTACGCCCAAGCCATCAGCGGCAACAAAGACGAAGCGCGGCGATTACTGACTGAGTTTAACAACCCTTCGCAACACAAAGTTCCCGCCTATGATTTAGCCATCGTCTATGCAGGCTTGGGCGAAAAAGAAAGCGCGTTTGACTGGCTGGAAAAAGCGTATCAGGAACACAGCGAATACCTGGCGTTTCTGCGCGTTGAACCCCGATTGGCGTCGCTTCATTCCGATCCGCGATTTGCCGACTTATTAAAGAGACTGAACTTGTCGCAGTAAACCAATCATCATTCCTTCTCAAATTGAAGCCGCCATTTGACGATTGCCATGCTCAACCGGTCGAATGCCATAACCGGCGGCGAACCCGGACAACTCGTTTTGCAGCAACTTGCGGCCTCGATTCAAACGCGACATCACCGTGCCAATTGGAATGCGAGCTATTTCCGCAACTTCCTTGTATGAAAACTCCTGCACATCAGCCAGCATGATGACGGCACGATAATGTTCCGGCAGCTTGGCAAAGGCCGCCAGCACGTCTTCGTCGCTCAGATGTTGCGGGACGGGTTCTTCCGCAGCCACTTTGGCCATCATCTCTTCCTGCTGTTCGGTCGCCTGTCCCAATCGAAACCATTTGCGGCGATGGTGCGATACCACATGAAACAAAATCTTGAATAGCCACGCGCGGCAATTGGTTCCAGCTTCAAAGCGGTGAAAGGATTTCCAGGCTTGCAGAAATGTTTCCTGGACAATGTCTTCCGCTTCGGTGATGTTGCCGATCACGCGGCGCGCGGTGCGGTACAAATCGTTCATATGCGGCAATGTCACGGATTCAAAATCTTCGACAGTAAATCTGGGGTTCATCGCGGTTCTCCTAATTGCCTAGTTGGCCAATTTTGCTGATAACGTCCTTTAGTTGTTCTGTCAGAAAAGGCGAGCTGTTGATGAATTCAACCTGACGACCAGCGAGCTTCCGAAACAGGGCGATTCCTTCTCGATCTACAAACAGCAAGTCCGCCAAATCGAGCGTCAGATGAACTCCTGCCGCTAGGGATTCTTCGATTACCTGGCGAACCTGATCCACGTCCGAACCAATCACCTCACCTTCCAGTCGCAATACAGCAGCCCCGTCATCCCCCTGAATTTCTGAAACTCTAAGCATCGTCTCTCCCTTTTCTAAGATTTGCGTTGAGACATAGTGCAAGCACAAAGCCACGAACCAGCAAAACAGAATTTTCTCTTTAAGCTGCTGATTTAGATAGATTTATTGTATTGATTAGAAAACCCGACAGACCACCAAAACTTGGCAGCCACGAAATTTGGTGGGTTAATTAGGCAGTGGTCCGTGGCGATAGCCACGGAATTTGGTGGGCAGGTGCAAGGATGACTTGCTGATCAGCCTTACCTAGGGGCGCTGAATACCGAGCTTTTTCATTCGTCCGCGAAGCGTATTCGGGTGCAAGTTGAGGACTTTCGCTGCGCCGCGTTCGCCTTCGATGACCCAGCCGGTTTGGGTCAGGACAGAAAGAATATGGCGGCGCTGAATCTCATCAATTGCCATTGGAGCAACTGACTCCGCGGGCGCAGATTGGGTGATGGGTTCAGGTTTGGAGCTTGCCGCCGCCGATCCATCCGAAGAATTCAGGAACAGGTCGCGATCCAGCGTCAGCAATTTTCCAGTCGCCAACACGGCACCGCGTTCGATAATGTTTTGCAGTTCGCGAATATTGCCGGGCCAGGAATACCCCAGCAGCAACTTCATTGTTTCCTGGGAAATGCCTTCAAGCGGCTTGCCGAACTTGCGCGCAAATCGCGTCAGAAAGAACAGCGCCAGTTGCGCAATGTCGTCTTGCCGTTCGCGCAACGAAGGCACATTGAGCGGCAAGACATTCAGACGGTAATACAGGTCGGAACGAAATCGGCCTTCGCGGACGGCATCGCTCAGGTTTCGATTGGTGGCGGCAATGATGCGAACGTTGACGCGCTGAGTGCGACTGCTGCCGACAGGCTCAAATTCCTGCTCTTGCAGCACCCGCAACAATTTGACTTGAGTGTCGAGCGGCAATTCGCCAACCTCATCCAAAAAGATCGTGCCGCCATCAGCCAATTCGAATCGCCCAACGCGTTTGTCGCTGGCGCCAGTAAATGCGCCTTTGACGTGGCCGAACAATTCACTTTCGACCAAGCCTGCGGAAATCGCTCCACAATTCACTTTGACCAGCGGGCGGTCGCGGCGCGGGCTGCGGTTGTGTATGGCGCGCGCGATCAATTCCTTGCCGGTTCCGGTTTCTCCCAGAATCAGCACAGTGGAATCGGTGGGCGCAATCAATTCCACATGCCGCAACACGTCCAGCAGCGCAGGGCTGCCACCGACAATTTCTTCGAAGTTGTGTTGCTGGCGAATCTCTTCCTGCAAATAAATGTTTTCCGCGTGCAGCCGATTTTTCAACCGCTCGACTTCGTCCATCGCCTGCCGCAACTCCTCTTCAGCGTATTGCCGCTCCAACTCAGCTCCGGCACGCGCCGCAAAGATACGCAGCAGCGATTCAAACTGCTTCACTTCGGGCAGAGGCTTTTCGTCCAGCACAGCCAGGTGGCCAATAACCGAACCGGAAAAGTTTCGCAACGGAATCCCCAGATAACTTTCTGCCCGCAATGTCACGAGATCTGGATCTTGGGGAAATTCTTGCTGAATGCCAGCGGGGTAATGGCAAACCTCGCCAGCCAACACTCTCAAACAAGGAGTTTGCGAAATGTCGTATTCAACGTTCTCTGCCAACCGGTCTTTCATCCAAAACGCCAGCGTGCGCGCATGAGTTTTGTTGTCGCCACGGCATTGGGTGATGAACGCGTAGCTGACGCCGAGCGTGGCCGCCAAATGACGCACCAACGAAGCGAAGAAATCATTGCCAGTGACTGCCGCTGTTCCTTCGGTGAGGGAGCGCAGAATTCGTTCCGTTTCACTGCGGCGCGCAATTTCCTGTTTCATCTCGCCGTAAAGCCGCGCGTTATCCAGCGATACCGCTGCCTGTGCAGACAACATCTGGCAAATCAAACTCCGCTCTGGCGTAAAGGCACCTGCCGCCTGATTGTTTTCCAAATACAGGACACCAACCAGCCGCCCTTGATCCATCAACGGGACACATAAAACCGATCGCGGATGACGCTTTGCAACGTAAGGATCGTGCGCAAATCGTTCGTCGTTGTCCGAATCTCTGAACGCGTCGGCAAGCACCACATGTTCCTGAGTTCGCCGCACATAATTGATGATGTGAATCGGCACGTTCTGCGCCTGGGACAATGGAATGGCGCCGCTCGCTTTGACATTGGTTGACTCTAGCGACCCTTCGGCGCGGATATGAGGCTTGTCGCCCTGTTCCAGAATCAAGTACCCGCGCTCGGCTCCCGCATTTTCGATGACAATGCGCATCAATTTTTCGAGCAATCTGTCCAATTCTATTTCGCCCGCAATGGCTTGCGCAGCTTTCATGACTGTCGAAAAATCCAGTGTGTTCGTGGAATCATTGGCCGTAGAAAATTCAATCGGCGGTGTGATTGTCGCCCGACGAAACAGTTCCGTCTGTCGAAGCAATTCCGGATGCTGTCGTTCCAGATCTACGACTTTTGCTGTCGCTCCCAATTGAGCGTAATTGGTGCGCGCCTCAGCCAAAAATACGGATGCTATCGTTCCCCGATTCCGAGCAAGCCAAAATCGTGCATAAAGCTCGTTGGCCAACGCCTGATGCTGGAGCGTTCCGGTTTCTGCCGCATAAGCAATTGCGCGTTCATAACATTGCATCGCCGCCAAATCTGAGTCGCCGCCAGACAATCGTTGAAGTTCAGCCGACAGCAACAGCGATTTGCATAAAAAATTTTCCGGGCAACTTTCAGCTAACACGGCAAACGATTTTTGCGCCTTCTCAATTTCAACTCTCGCACCCTGAATCTCAACTTCGCTGTTGTTCCCTGCCAGCGCCAGCGCGCTCCAAAACTCGAATTCCACAGGCCAGATCGTTCCCGCCAGATGGTGCGAATTTTCGCGAGCAATCTGTGCCGCGTGCTTCGCCAGCTTGTAATCCCCAAACAGATAACAAAGTTGGAGTTTGACGACGGCGTGAAACATCGTGAAGAACGGATTGCCGCGATAGGTTTCGATGTAACGGTTTTCGTCAAATTCTCCGTCCGAAAGCGACAACGGCGACGAAGTGTTTCCGCGCAACGCTTGCGCCCAATTGATGATCAGCTTCAACGAATCGGCAAATCCCGTGATCTTCAATTTTTGGATCAGCGCCAGATTCGGCAATAGCTCGCGAACGAATTGCGACAAATCCTGCGTGCCCAGCATGGCGGGCCAGGCTTCGGTGCTGGCGCCATACGCGGCATACAGGAAGTCGCCGCTTTCCAATCCGCTACGACTGGCGTTGCGCGCGTGCGCAACACAATTGCTCATCGGTTTGCGCCACAAATTGACGTGGGCGTGAACCTGTTGATGAATCTTGGCTCGCAACCGCGAATCATTGAACTTTTCATTGACGGCCAACGCCAGTTTTCCAAACTGATATGCGGACTCGTAATCCTGCAAGATTGGCCCGACGGTAATAGCGTGTGTGACGTATCCGTAAGCGGATTCTTCGGCATTTCCATGTGTCAGCGACAACCGCACCATCGTGGCGGAAATCAGCCGCGCCAAAATCGCGTCGCCCAAAATGTATGTCGAAGACCAGATCGTCGTCATGATGTTCAACGCCATGCGAACTTCCGGGTCGGCCATGACTGGCAAATCAATCAGTGATTCGATACTCCGCCGATTCAATAACGATTGAATGAAATCGAGTTCGCGCTCCAATGCCGCCTGTTTTTCCTGCCCCGAATCAGGGAACGTGACGCCAAACAATTCCCAAGCTTCGCGCGCACAAGCCAAGGCGTCAGCGTAGCGCGACGTGTTTTCACATTGCACCATCCGCAAACGATAGCCCCGGGCTTTGTCCAGTTTGTTGGCCGCGCGCGACAACACCAGTTCGATTCCGCGTTCGGCTTGCTCGAAATCGCCGCACAAATACAAACATTCAGCCGCTTCCAAATGCAGCGCAAAACTGAGTCCGTAATCGTTTGCCCAGCAATCGTCATCAAGCAAACTCAGCCCGGCTTGCAGATATTCCAGCGCCGCCGCATACGCGGTGGACGATTTGGCTTTCATCCCAACATTCAGATTCAACCGCGCCAACGCCAAACGTTCGGCGTTATCAGAAATCAAATCGCTGGCCAGATTCAGGTGATTGGCAATGTCGAACAACTTTTCTTCGGAATGCTGGCTGTCCGCGTAATCCATCAACAAGCGGCCCACTGCCAGATGAACGGGCTTTTTCCAGGCTTCGGAAATCAGCGCGTACGCGGCTTGCTGAACGCGGTCGTGCAGGAACACATAGGAGCTTGGAGCGAGGAGTTGGGAGTTGGGATTGGCTTCCGACGCAAGCAGAACCAAGCCTTCGTCAATCGCCTGCCGCAAATCTTCAGCCGTCACTTCCGGCGATTGTTCGCTGACAACGGCCAGGGTATTCAGGTCGAACCGATTGCCGATGCAAGCGGCCAGCGTCAACGCGCGTTGCGTCCTTTCGGAAAGTCGCTGAATTTTGCGCGCCATCAAATCCACGACGTTGTCAGTCAGCGGAGCACGGGCAATGGCTTCGACTTGATACCCCCAGCGCGCTTGCGCGGGATCGAATTTCAAAAAGCCTTCTTGTTCCAAGGCCTTCAAAAACTGAATGACAAAAAACGGATTGCCGCCAGTTTTTTGCAGCACCAACCGCGCCAACGGTTCGGCGGCTTCCAACGAACCGCGCAAACTGTCACGAATCAGCAAGGTCAAATCCGCCAGTCCCAACGGCCCCAGCATCACGCGATGCAACCTGGTCCCAGCGGTTTCCAACTCACTGAACACACGCGTCAACGGATGCCCTGCATCCACTTCGTTGTCACGATACGCGCCAATCAAAAACAGCGCGGTAATTTCCCGGCTGGTCAACAGCGGCTGCAACAGGCTGAGCGTGGCCGAATCTGCCCACTGCAAATCGTCCAGGAAAATCACCAGCGGATGTTCCCGGCTGGCAATCGTTCCGACGAAGTTTTGAAACACCATCTGAAACCGGTTAAGCGCTTCGGTCGGCCCAACAGCGGGAACCGGCGGTTGTTTGCCAAGAATCAATTCGATTTCCGGCATGACTTCGGCCAACACGCCTCCGTTGGCTCCCAAAACCGCAGCCAAATCGGCACGCCAGATTGCCAGGCGTTCTTCGCTTTCCGCCAGGAGTTGCCGAACCAGTCCGCGAAACGCCTGAATCAATGCGCCAAACGGATTGGTGCGAACGACCTGGTCGAACTTGCCGGAAATGAAATAGCCTTTTTGCCGAACAATGGGCTTGTACAACTCCTGGATAAGGGCGGTTTTGCCGATGCCGGAATATCCTGTGACCAGCAACATTGCTCCCGCTTCGGTTTGGCCGGCGCACGCGTTGTCGAAGGCACGCAGCAACTCTTCAACTTCCGGCTCTCTGCCGTAAAGCCGCTGCGAAACCAGAACACGGTCAGGAAAATCTCGCTGGCCAAGCGGGAACGCGGAAATCTCTCCTCGCCCAGTCCATTCCTCGGCGCAATGTTCCAAATCAGCCTTCAAACCTGCAACGGTCTGGTAACGATCTTCCGCTGTCTTGGCCAACAGCTTCATGACGATTTGCGAAAGCGGTTCGGGAATGGTTGCGTCAACTTCGGCAGGCGCGCGAGGAATTTTGGCGATGTGCCAATGAATCAGTTCCAGCGAGTCTTCAGAAACAAATGGAGGCGCGCCAGTCAGCAATTCGTACAACACGACGCCGAACGAATAAAAATCCGCGCGGTAATCCACCGCTCGATTCATTCGCCCGGTTTGTTCCGGTGACATGTACGTCAGCGCGCTGTGGCGCAATAGTGCAAAGCTGGCTTTGGGCTCCAGGTACCGAAGAGTCGAATCCAATAACCGTTGAAGGTTTCCAGCACTGGAACGGCTTCCCTGCCGATGCAACTCTGCCAAAACCATCGTCAAATGCGTGGCCAGCGTGAAGAATTCATTCAATTCCAAACGTTGCGCTCCCTTCAACGAATGAATTTCTTTCGCTGCTTCGTTGCCGGAAAATTGCATTGGTGTTCCTTCGGAAGAAGTGTTCCGTACTTTGGGTTGTGCTGGTTTGAAGGCTTCCTTCGCAATGATCTTAGTCGCTCGTTTTTTTCCTGACAACCTGACTTCCACAAAATCCGCGAACGACCAACGTGGAGACTAAGCCACAAACAGATAGTAAGGCGACAGCAAATAAGCGTTCGACTGACTGAAGCGTGGCTTATCGGAAAAGCGCCATGAGCCTTCCATCATTGCCAGACAACATCGGCGTTGACTAAAAACATTCGTTCATCAGCCAAATCAACAATCGTATTTGGCGAATTCAAATCGGCCAGCGAAGCCTTGCCGCATTCGCCCAGCGGCAGTACTATCCATTCGCGCAAAATCTATGTGGTGCGCAAGTATTTTTACCCCTTCTCTTCATTAACGAACAAAACCCGGAGGAAGAACTATGGCAGAGAATCTCAATCGCCGTCGGTTCATTACGGATGCAAGCGCGACTGTCGCGGGAGCGAGCGTGCTGACGGCTGCATCCTATTCCCGCGTGCTGGGCGCAAATGACCGCATTCAAATGGGCATTATCGGCTCCGGCGGGCGCGGACGTAGCGTCATGGGATCGTTCAACAAATTCCCGGATCAAGTCGAATTCATTCACATTGCGGACGTGTACGAACCCAACATCAATGCCGCGCTGAAACTTTCCCGCTCCGGCGCGAAAACCACAGGCGATTATCGCCAGTTGCTGGATGACAAAAACGTCGTTGCCATTTTGAATGCCACACCGGATCACTGGCATCACAACGTGCTGATTGACGCCGTTGCGGCAGGCAAAGACGCATACACCGAAAAGCCGTTCGCATATTCCATCGAACAAGGCGCAAAGATGGTCAAAGCCGTTCGCGCAACCAAACAAATTGTCCAAGTTGGCATGCAGCGGCGCAGTTCCGAAGCCGTGCGCGGCGCAAAGAAGCTGGTGGATGATGGAATCCTGGGCGAAGTCGTGATGGCTCGCGCGCAATGGTTTTGGAACCGCAAGCCCATGCCGCAAAAAATGCAGCTTGAAGGCAAACTGGACTGGGAACGGTTTCAAGGCCCGGCGAAGAAACGTTACACCCTAGACGAACGCCGCTTTTTCCATTGGCGCAACTTTTCCGATTACAACGGCGGCCATCTGACCGATCAGGGAACTCATTTGATGGATGTGATTCAGTGGTTCTGCAATGGCGGCAACCCGCCGGTGTCCGCCGTTTGCCAAGGCGCAACGTATGTTCACAAAGGCGCTGATGTGCCCGACACGTTTTGTGCCGTCTATGAATACCCAAGTTTCATTGCGACTTGGACGTTGTGTTACGGCAACTCGTACGAAGACGCCTGGAAGATTCACCTGCAAGGCAAGAAGGCGACGATGGTGATTGACGATGACGGTTATCGTGTTTACCCCGAACCCTGGACGCGCCCGAATATTCCGCCGAAGGCGATTCACGAATACAAAGGCGGCATCCCCACCGAACCACACGTCAAAAACTTCCTGGATTGTGTCAAGTCTCGTCAGGAGCCGAACGCTCCGGTCGAAGTCGGTCACAAAGCTGTCACAGGCCCGCACCTCGGAAATCTGGCATTGCGTTCGCAAAAACGCGTAGTGCTCGGTGCTGATGGAATGGTCGCGAAGGCTTAAGTTCTAAATTCAAATGGGGCAACTTTTCTGAGCTGCCCCATTTCCATTTGTCCACTTTCGGTACTCTTCGATTTCGTTTTGTCTTCAAAAGAAGACGCTTTTTTCCCGCTCTTTTTCTGAGTCCATCGCAAAGTTTTGGAAATGCTAAAGTTGCAAGTTTGCCCACATGGCATTCGACTTGCTCGAATTTTGGCGAAAAACAAAGCCGTAACGGTCAGGTGCTGCCCTTTCAATGACCGCTTACGGCTATTAACGTTGGCCCTTAGTGAGAAAAATTATGACTTTGCTAGAAGATTTGTTAGTGGGATTGCTCTATCTGCCTTTTCTGCTTGCTCCGTTCGCGCTGCTATTCTGGTATGCCTTTGCGGCAAATCGTTCGAACGAAGACCCAATCAAACAATCAGATGACCGAAGCCAGCGCCCGACGCGCTGACCATCATTTCGTCTGCTTCACAAAGCGAACTCCGCGAATGCGCCCGGCATTGACCCCGAAGCCTGTGATTTTGCCTGCGGCATTGCGCGTGAATTCAAACTGCGCGCCTTGCATCAGGGTGAAAAGCTCGCGCGTCCGCGACACCAAAGGCCGTTTCGTATCATTGCGGTCAATCAAAAACAGCCGCCCGTTTTCAACAGCCAATCTGTAAGTCGTGTCGAGTTCTTCGCTGAAATAAGTCCCAGAGTATTCGGTCAGTTGTTCAGCCGTCAGCGTCATGGGGTCAGGCAGTTTCGGCGGCGTACCGCGAAGCGTCGAAGCTTTGGCTTCAGTCGTTTTGAACTGGTCAGCCAGATAAATATCCGCCACCTGCTGAGCAAACAGGCTTGGATTCAGCGTCCCCAAATTGCACAAACAAGCCACTGAAAATTTCTGATCTGGAAAACGCAATAACTCCGAACGGAATCCAGCCCACGATCCACCGTGGCTGACTTTTCGCAAACCTTTGTAATCTTCGATAAACAATCCGCTGGCGTAGTCCAGCTTTCTGCCATCATTGAAAGCTCCAACAGCGTGCATCTGATCTTGCAAAGCTTTGCCGCCGACTTTAGGTTCGTAAAAGTTTTGATCCCATAACAATAAATCTTCGACGGAAGTTTGCACTGCGCCGTCACCTGTTTGCTCGAAGTTCGACATTTCAGTTTGAAAGCCGCCTTTTGGATTCGGCGCGTAGCCCGTCACGCGCAACGGCACGATGCGTTTGTGATTGTCCAAAATCAGCGTGTGTTTCATCCCCAACGGATCGAAGATGTTTTCTTTGGCAAATTCCGACATGGATTTGCCGCTGACGCGTTTGACGATAATCGAAAGCAGAAAATAGCCGCTGTTGCTGTAAAGCCATTCGTCACCCGGCGTGAAGTTGAGCGCTTTTTGGCGAAGGATGATTTTCAGCGCGTCGGCTTCGGTGGTTGTGTCGTCGAAATTGACTCCAGCCAGCGAAAACAGTGCCAGGTAATCTCGCAAACCGCTGGTGTGATGAATCAGGTGACGAATCAGAACAGGTTTTTGATAAACCGGCAGTTCGGGAATGAACTTCCGCACATCATCTTCCAGCGAAAGTTTGCCGGCCTGAGCCAGTAACAAAATGCTGGCCGCCGTGAACTGTTTGGAAGTCGAGCCGATGTCGTAAACCAGCTTCGATCCATTGGCAATTCCGTGTTCGAGATTCGCCATGCCGTAACCGCGGGCGTAAATCAGCTTGCCGTCTTTGATCACGCCGAGCGCGCAGCCTGGCGAATCTGGTTTGTCGAAGGTGGCAAAGATCGCGTCCACTTTTGCCGCGATGCCATCGGCGGATTGAGAAAATCCGCCAACCGAAGAAACAAGCAGCAAAATCAAAACAGCCAAAGCTCTGAAACAACGCATATCAGCCTCCTGAAATGAATAAACCTCACGCCAAAAAACAATTGGACAGGATTTACATGCTTTTCAGAATTCAATCGGTTCAATCCTGAAAATTATGTAAATCCTGTCCAGAAACTCTCAGCCGGATTTAGAATCGCAGCGAATGATCGGTCAGATATTTCCAGCCTTCGTCGCCAATCAAATCCATGGACGACAATCCGTCTTGTGCCGTGCCCGGATAGACGTAAATGCCATCGCGCTCAATCGTTCGCGGATCGAGCGATTGCAAGGCCTGCAGCAATTGTTTGAAAGTCGCCGGTCGCCAATATTGGCTTTCATCCAGACCATCAATGGTTGAGCGAAGCGGCTGAACAAGTTGCGTATACGTTGGGCGGAACTGGTAATCGCCAATATCGTCCTCGACGGGTGCTTCGCGGTTATCAATCAACATCATCAGCGAAACGATCAGGAATTCTTTTTGATCCGAAAAGCGGTGCAAGCGATCCACTTCACTGCCAAGCTCGTCGCCTTCGGTCGCCATGGAAGCTTCGATTTCGTTCCGCCATTGGTTGAAATTGCTGATGGCGGTGTCGGCATCACTTTGAAATTCCCAGTATCCGTATTCCCAGGCGTATTGGTTTTCAATCAGCAAGGAAGCGACGGATTTCATAAAGCGGCGCTTTTCATCCGCCGAATCGGTCTCGTCTTCGGCTTCGATCAAACTGGCCAACCGGGCGCGTAACTCGTCTCCGCCAAAAACCTGGATCACCAATTGAATGCCAAAAAATAACGCGTGATCGTCCTGTTGCCCTCTGCCACCCAAAAAGGCGCGGCGGCTGCCATCAATTCGCCCCTGGCTCTTGTCGCTTTTAACCAGGTAAATGCCGCCGGCAAAAACTGCTGCCAGAATCAACATCACCAGCCAAAACATTCCTCCGCCAATCAAAAAGAAAAGCAAAACGCTCATCAATATTCCCTCAACCTTATTAAATACAAAGGCGCGAAGGAGCAAAGTCGAAAAGAGTCTTTAGATTTGATAATCGTCGAAATCTTTCTCCGCGCCTTTGCAACTTTGCGCCCTTGCATTGAAGTCGTGTGTTGAAATCAGCCGCTGAACCAACCGCCGCCGCTGCGGCCATATGAACCGGATCGTCCTGAACGGACTCCATTGACTCGCCCGTCGCTACCTCGTCGCACGCTTGTACGTCCAAAACCGCTGGGTTTGGATCTACCGACGCCGGTTGCCCCTGGCGAAGTTCCGACACGAGCCGAGCTAAACACAGTTGGCCGTGACACAGGACGATAGCTTGGCGGATCAAAACTCGGGCGTGAATAATTTGGCGAAGGTGGCGGAACACGGTAATTCCCGGCGTATCCCCCGCCATAACCATACCCATTGCCGTAAATGATCGTGGTTGGACGACTCCAGTAATAATGATCGTAAAACCACCAGTGCGAATACGGATAGCCGCCGTAGTAATAATGCCTGACGGTGGAAGTTGTCGAAGCGGGCGATGTCGTATTGCTGGCCGTCAGCGGTTCATCGTAAGGTTTGAAATCCGAAAGTCGCAGCATTCGCACATTGATGCCGTTTTTCTGCCATTCGACAAAATCTTCGTTAATATCGTCCAACTCTGCCGCTTGAGTTTGGTCTTTGGTTATGTAGATCACCTGCAAAATGCCGCGCTGTTTCAACTGCTCAGCGGGCGGCAGCTTGGCCAGATAACGATTGTCGAACTGATTATCCTGGTCTGTGTAAGACGACAACCGATTTGCGTCCAACAGCAACATTGCCGGGGAGTTTTGCGGAAGCTTTCCGCGTTTTTCGTCAATTTCGCTGGCGTAATAAGCCATTGCTCCCAGCGTTTCGTGCGAACGAACGACTCCCAACGGATGCGGCCAGTTGTCGAACACCGGAACTAAAGTCACAACATCGGCCATTGCCGCTCCGACTGCAATCGAAGCCGGGCCGGGCAGGTCGGAAATAATCAAAGTCTGATTCGTGTTCTTCCCCGAAGCAATCAGCGAGCGCAGCCCTTCGGCCCGCTGATAGGCTTCGACCATATCGCCCGTGCGGATCAGCTTGATCTCTTTGTTCAGTGAAACCTGCGAAAGCGATTGCAACAGCGTCGGCGTAAAAAACGGCTGCCATTGCGCGTCCCGAGGCTGATAGATCGAGATCAGATAATTCGGATCAAAGGCGCTGACGACTTTATTCACGCTGTCGGTTGTCGTCACGCCAGCGGTATATGTCAGCGCCTTGTCAGTCGAACCGACATTCCAACCTTCTTTCTTTTGCAGTTCCAGAGACTCTTCGGCAACCTCCGGCTCGTCATCGCCTGCAAGCTGATACAGCCCCAAGCCCGCCATGCCCAGGGCAGCCGTCCAAGCCAGCCCCTTGCCGACCTGACGTCGCGATAAATGCTTTTCAAACCAGCTTGGCGATTGGCGTTGCAAGGAAGAATTTGGCGTTGACCCCGATTGAACGGAATCCGTTCTGATGTATTTTTCTTTGATTTTCTTGGCCATAATCGAACGCTCAGCAATACGTTATTGCTGCTTTTTAGGTTCTACCGTGAAATCGTCAACGGAAAAAATTTCGCCCGCCAACGAGCGGAAACCGAATCTGCCATAAAGAAATTTCTCTTTGGTCGCGGTGGTATCCGTCCAAGCTCCCAATTCGACTTGTTGCCCAGTTTCATTGGAAGTGATCCAGTGCAGAATTTTCTCGCCACTGATTTCGATGTTGATCAGGTAGGAGGTTTTTTGATCCAGTTCCATCAGCACTGGAAAAGGAGTGCTGACTTCGTCAGGCGCGCCACCGTCTTTGACAATGTAAGTGTAAAATTTCTTCGGCGTATGTGTTGTGGAATTTGGCCCGGCCAGATGAAACAGGTAATAGCTTCGACCATCCTTATCGGCTTTTACTGCCCAGGTTGCGCCTTTGCCGTCTTCCAGCCAAAGAGTGAAGTTGCTTTCCTTCTGAATGTCCCGGTAAACCTTGTCTTTCAACAATCCAAGCTCAGTGCCTTTTATTCGCAACTTTTTGTTGCTTCCCTCGGTTACCAGATTCCAGGTTGAAGGAGCCTGCCATTGCGACAAAGAATCAAACCCGTCTGAGACTCCCGTGGAAGTGACAATCGGATTTAGTTTGACTTCAAACTCGATCGGACCAGGCGCAAGCTTTTTCGTCTCCGACCAGGATTGATAACCGAGCAGTTCGACACTGATGGTTCGTTCGGCAGCACGCTCCAACTCGTAATCAAATCTGACCGTTCCGTCGTTTTGAATCTTCCCTTGCACCGCACCATCAATCATCACGGTCGCGCCTGCTGGCCCTTTTACCGTCACTTTGGCCACGCGAATCAGCGGGACTCGTAAATTGAAAATCGCGCCAGCGACTAACCCAGGCAAAGTTTCTGTGTATTCGTTATATTCGGGATGGCGAATCAGCAGTGAGTGATCCCCCGGCTTTAGTTCACCAATAACCGCCAATCCGTCTTGCCCTACGGTCACTTTCGGCTGCCCATCAACTAAAACTTGAGCGCTGGGAGGCAATCCGGACAAGGCAAGTTGAGCAAATTGCGGAACCAATTTTAGCCGCATAACTTCATTCGCTTTCAACGGCTTGGACTTACCGGATACGCCGATGTAACCAGGATAGGTGGCTTCTACTTGATAGATTTTATTGCGAGCCAACAGAATTTCAGCTTGCCCGTCCTTGTCAGCTTCGAGTTTACCAATAAGGCGGCCGGTCGAGTCTTTAACAATAACTTGACCGCTAACGACCGGATCGAGAACAACGGCTAAAACTCCTTTGCTAGCCAATCCGGCTTTGGTGCGAATGGTGACGCTTTCAGAAAGGGAGCGTTCACGAGGCTTTTCGACAGAGTATTGCCTTTGAGCAAAGACAGTTGGCGAGTAGGTGAGAATCCAAAATGTCGCGAAGAATATGAGCGGAAAAAGCTGGTTTGGTCGTTTCACAATGCTCATCTTTGATCTTACCGGTTTAGAAGTTAATTTACTTTGCGTTTTTGGCACACCGAAAACCGATGAAATCATACATCACATTCGGACGATCAAAGAAACGGTCAGTGGCGGTTTGCTCTTGGGCAGGCACTCGAAATCCGCCGCCACGAATAATCTTGTTTCCCTCCTGAGGCTGAGCGTTGCTCTTCGGGTAAGGTTTGTAATCCGTGCCAGTCCATTCCGCCACGTTGCCAGCCATATCCAACACTCCGAATGGACTCGCGCCATCCGGGTAACTGCCAACGGATTGCGGCTCATTCAATCCGACTTCGCGTGCGTTTGAAAATCTGGGCTTCCATTGATTGCCGTAAGGATAAATTCGACCGTCTTTGCCACGAGCGGCAAATTCCCATTCTTCTTCAGATGGCAATCGCTTCCCTGCCCATTCGCAAAAATCCTTGGCGTCATACCAACTGACAAAGCCTACTGGCTTGGTTGCTTTCCCAATTTCGTATTGCCCATTCGGCCAATGCGACGGCGCTTGATGGCGCGTTTGCCGAACAAACTGCGAATACTGCTCATTGGTCACTTCATATTTATCAATCAAGAAGGGGGAAACCGTCACCTCGTGGGCTGGCTTTTCATAATCATTCCCATCATCTCGCCCCATTTGGAAGCTGCCGCCTGGAATGGCGATCATATCCAGCGGAGAAGCCGTTCCGCCGGATGAAGAATTGTTTCCAGGTACCTTGGGAGTTCGGCTAAGCAACCAGGCGGAAATCCCAATCACCAACAACAATGTGATCGCGATGCCAACAATCAGCGGCGCCTTGGATTTTTGCTCAAGCGGTTGTCGAACGACTTTCGGGCGAGAATACACATCGGCTCCGGCAGAATTCGCTGAAGACGAATTGCCGGCATTGTTGCTCAATCTGGCGACAGAGCCAGAAGATCGGCTTGGTTCGGTAACAACTGTATTGCCGATACCAACCGTCGGCGCGTCCGCCAAACTTTGGCGGGCCGTTCCGCGCCCTTCGGCCAGAAGCGTTTGCCTGGCTCCTAACATTCGTCCCGTGACTTTGGCCGTTCCGGTTAGCTCGTACTCTTCCAGCAATTCCAGAAATTGGCGAGCTGTTTGAAACCGGTCATCGGGGTTCTTTTCCAGCGATTTGAGTACGATCTTTTCCAGTTCAGGTGAAATCCCCGGATAGAATTCGGCCATCGCAGGCACAGCCATCTCGATATGCCCGCGCCGGATTTCGTAATCCGACGTTCCACTGCCGTCTCCCTCAAAGGGGACCCGGCCAGTCAGCATCTCATAAAGCACCACACCGAGCGCATAAATATCCGAGCGGTGATCCAATTCGCGGCCACGAGCTTGTTCAGGACTCATGTATTCGGGCGTGCCGGGATTAAATCCCATCTGCGTGCCGCCTTTGACTCCACGAACCTTGACGATACCAAAATCCGTAACTTTGACGATGTCGTCGGGCGTGACCAGGATATTGGCCGGCTTCAGATCGCGATGAATAATCCCTTGATGGCGAGCGCCGGATTTATCCAGATAGATGAAATTATGGGCGTAATCAATTGCGGCCAAAACCTGCTTGAAAAGTTTCAACGCTCGATAATCTGGAATCGGCCCAGTTTCCCGCGTAATCATTTTTCGCAGGTCGCGCCCCGGCACATATTCCATGACAATGCATGTCGTGTCGCCGCTGGCGATGAAGTCGTAAACGCGGACGATGTTCGGATGATCAAGCTGCGATTGAACGAAAGCTTCGCGTTCAAGCCTTTCTCTGAGGTGTTCCACCTGCCGCGGGCTGAAATCTTCTGTCCGGATGGTCTTGATAATGACTTCACGCGCCATCAGTCGTGTATGTCGTCCGAGATACAACTCTCCCATTCCGCCTTCGCCGAAGGGGCTGAGAATCTCGTAATTACCAATAGTGCGTCCGAGCATCTTGAGTTCGCTTACAGCTTACAACTGATAGGTTGCATCTTTGGAACACTTACGGAAAATCCGCAATTTGCCCCTTAAAATTATTTCGTCGGCCTTTTGAAATTCAAAATACAATCCTGATTGCACAAGCTGATTGACAAAGTGTAGTTGCCAATCCGTACCCTGTCACCGTCACTAAGCTCAGCCATTTCTACCTGCTGTTCATTCACATGGGTTCCGTTGGCACTGCCAAGGTCAGAAACAAAATACTTCCAATCACGCCGTTCAATCGCTACGTGATTACGAGAGATGTTGTCACCGTCCAAAATCACCTCGTTGTCTGTGCGCCTGCCAATCGTTATCCGCTCCTGGCTGAACGTTTGAGTAACTCCATCTTCTAACCCCTTTACAACAATATGTGGAGTGAGCGTGATTACAGGAGGCAACCGATTTGGAGTCGTTTTTCGACTCTCCAGAACACCGGTTCCAACTGACGATGTGAGGTGAATCTGCAAAATATTCTGGCCTATGCGTAACTGATCACCATCATGCAATCTGATCTTTTGCACCCGCTGCCCATTTACAAAAGTGCCGTTGCGACTGAAATCTTGCAAAACGTACGCCGAACCTAGCCGGATAATTTCGCAGTGAAGCCTGGAAACAGTGTGCCCCTCAAGAATGACATCGCAATCTTCTCCTCGCCCAAGGGAGGTTCGTTGTTCAGACAGGAAGAGATTAGTTCGATTAGCGCACAAACCACCAACAAAACTCAGGCAGAGCTTGCTAGGCGGAGCACTTGATGTAGCTCTCCCTCCCACCAGCGAAGCCGCCACAGAGGAATTAAGATGGTGAGTTAGTTCGTATTCGTGACCAATCACTGTGACTTCAATTTCCCCCAAACCTTCAAAAAAAATATACTCACATTAGCTGCAAGAATTAGCCTTATCTACCCTGATTTTTACAGCTAAATTTGCGTCGAGGCATCCGCAGATTGGAGTCACTAAAGCAATGTTTCAGCAATGAAAGCTATTCCAGAAAAGAAAGAAGTTATAGATTAACACGAGGTCATGTCTTTGGCTAGCCACGCCTTTTTCAGTACTCCAGGTCATGTCCACAACTGGGGATATGCTGCCCAAAGAGCTTCAGTTTCCCCATAAATTTGATCCAGCGCGGCATGAAATTATTAAACATTGGTAGAGATCAAAAGCCGGTTGACTCCCCCTATGATCAAAGCTACAATCCGCCCGCGTTGGCAGCGAACCTCAAAAGCTTTTATTTGAAGCTCCCCTTTTCGCAGCCGCGCCCCCTGTCCCTGCAAACAACAGCGAAGATCAAATCAACCAAAGATCAGCAGTTCATGCATAGGGGGCCCATCGTTTCGTTTTCGAGTCATTATTTTGTAGCTTGTGCGAACTTGAAGCATCCCCGTTGGATTTCTCACTGGACAACAGGGAAATCACTTTAAATTCCGAGTTCTGTTGAATTTTAATTCTGTCGGCGATTTGCGCCTTAGCCCCATAGCTGGTCGAGACAACTCGTTCAACTTCACAGATCGTGTTTGTTTCGTTCAACCGAAAAAGGCTGACGCCGCGTCGAGAGGAGAACAGGATGCAAACCTCACATCGCCGTAACTTATTCAATTTTTCATTTCTTGCTGTTTTAGCCTTTTTTTGCCTGAGTTCTTCAAGCCAAGCATTGGCACAAGGCGTTCAAGGGCTTCCGGGCAGTGCTACTGATGCGTCACTTGGACGCGGCATCAGCGAAAACAAGCTCGGTAGTGTATTGTTCTTTAACTATTACACAAGTGACGCACTTAGCTCCCAGGTTAATACGCGTTTCAATATCACCAACGTCAACCCTTCTCAAGACATAACAATCCACGTATTTTTTGTTGATAGCAATACCTGCAGTATTGCGGATGCGTTTTTGTGCTTGACTGGCAACGAAACCACGACATTTTTGGCATCTGATCTGGATCCGAATATCACAGGCTATCTGGTTGCAGTTGCGGTTGACACGCAAGGGCGCCCCGTCAGCTTTAATTTTTTAGCAGGCGATGAATTAGTAGTGACTTCTACCGGCCATCGTTTTGGGTTGGCTGCCATGGCTGCGGCCCGCCGCGATGGTAATTTCGCTTCTCCCATCAATGCTGATGGAACTTCCGCCACTATGTTTTTTGATGGCCGCCAATACGACTTCCTACCTTATTCAATGGTGCTTGATAGCTTTCCAAGCCAGGTGGGTGCCGTTGGAGCGCCATTGGCAGATACGCGAATTTACGTGTACACGCCAATGCCAGATTTGATTACTGGAGCTCAGTTCAGCGGAACATTGTTCTTCTTGATGCACGATGACGCCGAACACACGTTTTCAGGCCAACTTCCGTTAAATTGCTTTTTGACTTCTGATAAACAGCGAATTACTTCGGTTCGCACCTCACCCCCAATCAACACAATCGTTCCCACTGGGCGAACAGGCTGGGCGGCGTTTTATGCAAATGGATCCCAGAGAGTTGCATGCAACACTTCTGGCAGCACCATTACGCTCAACACTGTCCCTCTGATGGGCGCAACCACAACGAAGGTCGGCTCGTTCACAGGTGGACACAATCTGCGGTACGCGACCACTTTCAACGCACCGGGCTACTCCATCAGTATTCCGGTGATTCCACCCAGTTGCGGCTCCAGCGTTGACTATCCAACGGCTGCGAGTAGCTTGTGTTTATAGATTTACTGACGCGGAAGGCGACCTCACACAGACCTCACACACTTGCCACCGCTGAACCTGTCATTGACGGCAATGACAGGTGTTTGCCGAGCGCAATCATCAACATGATTGCGCTCTCTCTTTTTCTGAATCTTCCTTATACAAATCGGCAAATTTTCTGAAACCTAGGCAAGGTTTTAGCGTGAAATACGCGGAGTTCTTTTTCAAAAAGCATAAGTGTGTAATGCTGACAAATCTGATTGATAAGTAAAGACCGCTGGACGAGATGATGGAATGTCGTTTTTTGGTTTAGGTTCAACCGTATTGCGTTGCTCGTTCAGATCGGCGAACTTGAAAAGCAAAAAATTGACCTCTGATTAGATTGCCCTGTAGATAGCCTCAGTTCCCTGTTTACCTGTATCACCCTCATGTTTCTATAGGTAATTACGGGATGGCATTCAGCAAAGACACACAACTCCACTCACACTTAAGCGAACTCAATTTCAGCGAGAACAGCACAAAATGGCAGAATTTATTTGCAGACTGGGAACACCGGCAGGTGAAATCGTGACGCGTACAGTCGAAGGACTGTCTGAGCAAGAGCTGCGTCAACGGCTCATGCTCGAAGGATATAGGATCTTCTCCGTCGAGACGTCAAATCTGCTTGGCGGACGAAACAGCAGCGGGCAGCGTTTCGTGAAAATCAAGCTGGACGATTTTTTGCTGTTCAATCAGCAGTTGGCCGCATTGATTCACGCTGGATTACCTGTTCTGCAGTCTATTCAGATGCTTCGACAGAGGTCGCCCAATGCCAGATTACGCTCAGTTCTAGCCGACGTGGAATCACGCATCAAATCAGGAAGCGCACTTTCCGAAGCCTTTGCCGCCCAAGGTGACACTTTTCCCAAAATTTATACCGCTTCGATTCTTGCTGGCGAACGTTCAGGTAATCTTGATGACGTGCTTCGACGCTACGTGGAATACACAAAAGCAATTGCTCAACTTCGCCGCAAAATCCGTGGTGCTTTAACCTATCCAATTCTGCTGCTTTGTGCGGCGGTTGTGCTGATTGGCGTCCTGACAACATTTGTCATCCCACAATTTTCATCACTTTATGAAAATATGGGATCGGAATTGCCGGCAATCACAGTAGTAGTAGTGGGGTTGTCCTCTGCGATTCGCGGAAATTTGTATTGGCTGGCCCCATCGCTCGTTGGATTGATTGCAGCCCTTTATTCGTGGCGAAAGACCGAAAATGGCAGACGCAGCATGGATCGCTGGATCTTAAAAATTCCGATTATCGGCGAATTGGTTAGGCAGATGACAACCGCCCAGTTTTCCCGAAGTATGGCGACGTTGCTCGCTGGCGGTATTACCGTAATTGAATCCTTTCAAATCGCGATGAATTCCGTCGCCAATCGCGAGCTTTTAAGAAGGACAGAGCCTGCATTGCCCAAGGTCCGCGAAGGCAAACCGTTTACCGAAAGCCTGGCGGAATCAGGATGGGTTCCAGAACTAGCGACAGACATGATTGGCGTTGGCGAACGGTCAGGTTCTTTGCGAGAGATGTTGGACGAAGTTTCGGGCTTTTATGACGCGGAAACCGAAGTCAAGCTAGGCCAATTGACCAGCTTGATTGAACCCGCAATCTTATTTGTTATGGCCGGGGTCGTCATTACGATCCTGCTGGCCATCTATTTGCCGCTGCTGCAAATGGTCAGCAAAGCTGGCGCGTAAATTCACAGTTTGGACTCTAAAATGGCTACACCTGCAGAACAAATCAATCAGCAAGCCGAACGCGAAATGGCGGAACGCTTGGCCTCACGTTATCGCCTCAATTTCATTCAGCTCGAAAGCTATCCGGTAGATTACTCCTTGGTGCAATCGCTCCCCGTTGACTTGATGCTGCGAAACAAGTTCGTTCCGCTTCGTCGCGAAAACGGCCACATGGTCATTGCCATGGCCGATCCGTCGGATTTAATGCTGCTGGATGAATTAAAAGCTCAAATTCGAACTCACTTGAAAGTCGAGGTCGCAACAGCCAGCGCCATCGAGGGAGTTCTACGCAAAGGCGACGCTTCTCAACGCGTGTTGCAGGAAGCCACTGAAGGCTTTCGAGTTTCGCTGGTCAGAGAAACCGATCAGGGCGAAGAAGTTCTGGATCTGGACCGTCTATCCGGCGACGGAGAAATGTCGCCGATCATCAAACTGGTTGATACGATTGTCTTTACGGCTTTGGAAAAGCGCGCATCTGACATTCATATGGAAACGCGCGATAACGACATGGTCGTCCGATACCGCATTGACGGTGCTCTCTATGAAGCGGGCGATCCGATTGATATTCGCCACCACCAAACGATCATTTCCCGTATCAAGGTTATGTCCGAATTGGACATCGCCGAACGACGCGTCCCGCAAGACGGCCGTTTCCGGATGCGCATAAAAGGACGAAAAGTTGATTTCCGCGTTTCCATCATTCCGACAGTACATGGAGAAGACGCGGTTATTCGTATCCTTGATAAAGAACAGATCAACGAATCGTTTAAGGATTTGCGATTGGAAGTTGTCGGGTTTGATCCGACGTTGCTGGCAAAATTTCGCCGCTTCATCTTGGAGCCTTACGGAATGGTGCTGGTAACCGGACCCACCGGTTCAGGTAAAACGACCACGCTATATGCCGCACTTAACGAAATCCGCAACGACGAGGACAAGATCATTACCATCGAAGACCCGGTCGAATACCAGCTTCGAGGCGTTGCACAGATTGCTGTTAACGAAAAGAAAGGACTGACTTTTGCCCGCGGATTGCGTTCGATTTTGCGCCACGACCCGGACAAGATCATGGTCGGTGAAATTCGCGACAACGAAACGGCGCAAATCGCCATCAACTCCGCGCTGACCGGACACTTGGTTTTCACCACGGTTCACGCCAACAACGTGATTGATGTGATCGGTCGTTTTATCAACATGGGCGTTGAGCCGTACAATTTCGTTTCGGCGTTGAATTGCGTGCTGGCACAGCGATTGGTTCGCGTTCTTTGTTCGCGATGCAAGCAAAAGTATCAGCCCGATGATGCCGAGTTGATCGAAGCCGGTCTGACTCCCCAGAAATATCGGGATCGAGTTTATTACAACAGTTTAGGCTGTGAAGTTTGTAACCATACGGGCTATCGCGGACGAACAGCGATTCACGAGCTTCTGGATATGTCCGACACCATTCGCGAATTGATCATTCAGCGCAGACCCGGATCGGAAGTCCGCCGAACTGCTGTCCAGGAAGGGCTCGGAAGTTTGCGCGAATCAGCGTTGCGCCTGGTGTTCGAAGGCCAAACGACGTTGCACGAAATCAACCGCGTGACGTTCGTTGAAGAAATGAAGTAGCAACCGTTTCGCCGGCAATCGTTTCATACCTGTCGGCAGTTGAAAATTGATGAATTTGGAACGCAGCCAGCAGTCTCGGCGTTGAAACCATCGTTGCGATAGAAAATCGCAGAAAGGTTCAGCCCGACAGACCCTGTCCCGTTTCCTATACCCTTACAAGCGGACGAACGATCCGCAAATTGGATTGATTGATTTTACGCTTTTAGCGGCGTAGTTTTAGCTGCTTTTGCGCGATACGATAAAGGCCGCCAAACCTTGTCGTCACTTGTACAGAGCTCGTCGAGATCCGACATTAAATACAAAGAGAAGGTCACCATGAACACAAACATCATGACTCGCAGAATTCTAGCCTTGTTACTTTCGATATGCCTGGTGTTGCCAGGAACGGCATTGGGCGGGGACAAAGGCAAAAAGAATTTCAATGAAGGCAAGAAATACGAGGCCACTCAGCAATGGGATTTAGCCGCGCAAGCTTACGCGCTGGCCGTTTCGGCGGATCCGAGCAATCCCGAATACAGGCTTCGTTACCTGCGCGCGTTGCAACAAGCCTCGCTGATGTATGTTCAACGTGGCGATGCTCTGGCCGAACAAAATGATTTTGCGGGAGCTTACACAGCCTTTCGGGCGGCATATCAATACGACCAGGGGAACGAAGTCGCGCGAATCAAGATGGAACGCATGCTGGATCAGCAAAAAGCCGTTGCGGGCGGGCTAGAACCTGCCCAAACGACGGCCTCCGGCAATGTGCGCCCAACCAGCTTTATTGAAATCAAGTCAGCGCCTCGCAACCGCGAAGCACTGATTGATGTTCAGTACAACACCAATTTCAAATCGGTGGCCAAAACCCTGGCGAAACAGCTCGACCTCAACATCATCTTCGATAAAGACGTCAAAGACGACAAAGTGGACATCGAACTGAAAGACGTGACTGTGGCCAGAGCGTTCGATTTCGTCTTGATGATGACCAAGCACACGTTCGAACAGCTCGACCGCCGAACGATCATGGTTTACCAGGATAACCCGACGAATAAACCGCGCTTTGAAAAGCTGTACGTCAAGACCTTTTATCTGGGAAACATGACCGCACAGTCAGCGCGTCAGGCAGTCAGCGTGATTCTCGGTCCATCTCGCCAGGCGCAGGAATTGACCCAAGGCGCAGGCGCGGGCGGCGGAGGTGGTGCGGCGGCCAGCAACATATTGCTCGTCAAAGCCACACCGCAAGAACTGCAACTCGTCCAGGATATGTTGGAGATGCTGGACAAGAATAAAAACGAAGTCGTGCTTGATGTGGAAATTTATGAAGTCTCCCACGATAGCATGCTGCAAATCGGTAACCAGATCGCGACCGCAGGACAATCCGTCAATCAGGTCGAATACGTTGATAAGACAACGGACAAACCTTACTACACCAGCAAAACAACGAGTTCGCTCGCTTCTTTAGGCGGCTTTGGCACGCGATCTTCGCTGCCGGGAATTACCAATATTGGCTCTTTAGTGGCAGGTTTTGCCGGGGCCGGGGCCGGCGGATTCTTGCTGGGCTTGCCACCAACAACGCTTTCCTTGCTGCAATCAAAAGGCAATTCCCGCTTGCTGCATAAAACGCAAATTCACGTGTTGGACGGACAGCAAAACGTCACCAAAGTGGGACGCAGCGTTCCTGTTCGTTTGGGCAGCACCTACGGTTACGGCGGCGGCGGGTTCGGTGGTCTTGGCGGCGTTGGTGGAGTCGGCGGCGTTGGTGGAGTCGGCGGCGTTGGTGGAGTCGGCGGCGTTGGTGGAATTGGCGGTGTCGGCGGCGGATTGGGCTTAGGAGGATACGGCGGATTTCCTGGAATTGATTCCATCCAGTACAAAGACGTCGGTCTGGTCATTGACGCCAAGCCGCAAATTACCAACGAAGGTTACGTGGAAATTGCGATGAAGTTTGAGACTTCTGACGTGCTTGCTTCAGGCAGTGACGTCAACTTGACGCCAACTTTCACGCAACGGTCGCTGCAAACAACCGCTCGCATCAAAGATGGCGTGACCGCCGTGGTAGCAGGTGTCAATCAAGACAGCAAAGGCGAATCTCGCGCGGGCATTCCCGTTATCAGCATGGTTCCGTTTCTGGGTCGTCTGTTTACGACGCCGCGTCAAGATTCGCGCCAAAGCGACATTGTTATCACCGTGACGCCGCACATCGTGCGTTCGGCTGGCATCAGCGCGAAAGATTACCTGGCGCTTCAGGCTGGTAGCGGTCAACCGGGGCAAACCGGAGGGCTGGCTCCCAAAGTCGAAGACGTTATTTATCGCGCCCAGATGGAAGAGGAACAGGAGCGCCGCTTGGTTGCCTTGGAGCAAGCCCCGCAACAGCAAACGGTGCAACTGACGCCGAATAACCAGGTTGCTGGCACACAGGCTTCTCCTGCCAGCACGCGTCCAACTCCGCAACCGCAAATTCAAAACGCTTCCAACAACAACAGCGGAGCGCCTGCGACTCCGCCCAAGCAATCCCAAGCTCCCAAAAAGCTGGACAACACTACGCTAATCAAGGTCAGCAGCAGCGGCTCGCCAGTTCCCGATGCGCAAATCAACGAGCGTCAGACTCCTCAACCACCAACCTCTGAAAACCCGCCCACTGGCGGCGCAGGTGAAGGTGAAGGTGTGACGGGCGAAAAATCCAAGGAATTAGCCGAAGGAACGGTCGTCGGCCCAGAAAATCCGGTGCCCGTTGCCACGGTCAGGATGAGCGCAGATAACGATGACATCAAGCGCAAGCGCGAGATCATCCGTCAACAGTTCGAAGCCCAGCAAAAGAAAGAAGCAGAAGAAGCCAAAGCGGCCAAAACTAAGCCTCAAACCGCGCCTCAACCCACTGATTTTGCAGTGATCAATCCGAGCGGAGTCAAAGTCGAACGCGCCTTGCCGACCTCGGTGAACAACAACCGCAAAGTCAATTTCACTTTGTCTCCGGCTCCAATTCGGCAACAGATCGGCAAATCTTTCGATATGACGGTTGAAGCCAATGGGCAGGGTGAAATGGTCGGCACCAATTTGGCCATTCGTTTTGACGACAAAAAGTTGCAGGTCAAGAAGGTTCGCGCTGGCGATATGTTCGGGCCGCAACCGGAATTGAGCTACGACATTGAAAAAGGAGTGTTGAAGGTGCAAATCAACAGCGCCAAAAAGACTCCGGTTTCAGCAAAAGGGCGCATCATCATCATTGAATTTTCAGCGGTCGCCGAAGGCGAATCCCAAGTCACGTTCAATAACGCCGACACGAAAATCAATCTCGCAGACAAAAAGAGCGCCCCAGTCAACGGTGCGACGGCTCAGGTTGTCATCACACGCGATGCAGTGACGAGTTCTCATCAATGACAGACAGAATAAGAAAAGCGGTCGGCGGTCGGTTTCCGGTGGTCGGTAATTCACCGGCAACCGGGCACCGGCAACCGGCAACCGAGCGGGGCGAATCCGGTTTTACGCTGCTGGAATTGATCATCACGCTGGCGGTTATTGCGATTCTGGTTGCAGGCACGGTTCCCTTCGCTCACACTATGATTCGGCGTGAAAAGGAAATGGAGTTGCGTCGCAACCTGCGCGAAATTCGCAAAGCGATTGATGGGTATCACCACAGTTGCTCTGTGTTGAGAGAAATTCCTCCGTTCGAATCGAAGCCGGATGACTGTTACCCGGCCAGCTTGCAAGCATTGGTTGACGGGTACCAACCCGCCAACCGACCGAACGAGTTCAGACGATTTTTGCGCAAAGTTCCGCTTGATCCATTCACGGGAAATTCCGATTGGGGATTGCGTTCCATGGAAGATGATCCGTTTTCAGCCTCTGGCGGCGGACCAAGCCAGGCCAATGGAATTTTCGACGTTTATAGCAAAGCGACCGGCAAGGCGCTGGACGGTAGCGAGTACAACAAATGGTAAAGAAGAGGGTGAAAAAGAATTGCCAATCCTGGCTCAATCGTTTCGTCCGCCTCTCACCCAAATCTCATACGCGTGAATCTGGATTTACGCTGCTTGAGCTGATCATCACTCTTCTGATTATTTCCATTCTGGCAGCCGGAGCCGTTCCCATCGCGCGCAACCTGATGCAGAAATCGCGTGAACGCGAACTCAAGCGGGCGTTGACTGAAATCCGGTCGGCAATTGACAAGTTCAAACGGGATTGTGACGATGGCGTTATCTCCAAGCTTGAGTTCAAGAATCCGGAAAAACATTCTTGCTATCCGGAAAGCCTGGAGATGCTTTACAAAGGTGTTCAGGAGGTTTCTCAAAAACCTCAAGGCCCGCAAGGACTGGTCGGTTTCCCTTCGGGAAAGGTGAGACGCTATCTGCGGCGCATCCCGGTTGATCCGATGACCGGCAAAGAGTATTGGGGGTTGCGTTCCATTCAGGACGACCCCGATTCGACATCCTGGGGAGAGGAAAACGTCTTTAACGTTTACAGCCTGCATCCCGGACGCTCGTTGGATGGAAAGAGTTATTACAGAGACTGGTAAAGATGAAATTTCACATGTTCAATTTCGAATCTCAAACTGTTGGTCGTCCATCCGGTCCTTCACGTCGGCGGCAAGGTCAGCAATTGCGCCATCAAGCACAGCGCGGCTTCACGTTTATGGAATTGCTGATCGTGATGGTGATCATCTCTATTTTGGCGGCAGTGGCCATTCCGAAATATCTGGCTCATCTTCGCCACGCCAAAGAAGTCGTCTTGCAGCAAGATTTGTGGTCCATGCGCCGCGCCATCGATTTTTACACCACTGATAAAGAAAAACCGCCGGCAAGTATTCAGGATTTAGTGACCAGCGGCTATCTGAGAGAGATTCCCAAAGACCCGTTGTGCCCGGATTGCGGTTGGGAAGAAATTGCCGCCACCGCCACGGAATCGCTGGATTCGCAAGGCGGCATCGGTGACGTGAAAAGCCGCGCCGAAGGCGCGGATCAAAACGGCAAAGCCTACAGAGAATACTAACCCTGATTCGTTTTCCAACGATTTTTCGATCCTTCTTATGCAACAAATTCCTGTCTTATCCGGCCTGTGGAGCTACCTGACCGCGCCTGATCTTCCTCGCACTGCTCTGGCCATTAGCGAAACTCATTTATCAATTGTGACGCTGCGGAAAAGCCGCGGTGAATTCGAGCCTCGCAATCTAGGCGTGTTGCGATTGCCCAATGGGTTGATTAACCCCAGCTTCACTGAACTGAACGTTACCAACGAAGCTTCGTTGAGCGAGTATCTGAATAAAACCGCCAAGCAGGCGGGCATTAACCGTCCACGCGGGCTAAGTCTGGCGCTCCCTTCCGGCAGTGCCCGAAGTCATGTGATCCATCTTGATTCCAATCCCGGCTCCCACAAAGAGATGATGCAGGTGTTGGAATGGAAAATTGAGCGGGCATTTGGGCAAAAAACCTACGACCTAAAAATCAGTTACACCAGACTGAAGGATGCTCATGGTTTTTCGCAATGGCTGGTTTCCGCCATTCACAATCAGGTGCTGGAACAATATGAACGCATCTTCAAGGAATTGCGTTGGCCGGTTGGGTTGATTCTGCCCCAACATCTGGGCGAAGCGCAGTGGTTGATACGGCAGCGCCTGAACGACGATCAGGTAATCGTCAGCCTGAACGAGCGCGGCTTTACTACAGTTATTGTGCGCGGAGACGAGCCAATTCTCGTCCGCGAAGTCGAATGCACGCCGGAAGAGCGTGAAGACGAATTTTATCGAATCATTGTTTTTTATCGTGATCGTCTGGTTTCGGAAACTGAACCAATCAAACTAAGCCGCGTGCTGACCTTGGGAACCGCCGCTGAACAGCGCAGCTTCCGCGAAGTGGTCGTGTCAGCCCTGGAAAATCACACGATCGCCTTGGACACAAATCAGATTGGATTGAGAGTAGACTCCAGCGCTCCTTTCAATCACTTTGCCGCAGCCAGCGGCTTGGCAACAATGGCCTGGGGGCATTGAGCCAGACATTTTCTATTCTTGGGAAGGAAGTTTTATGAAATCACACACGCAATTATCTTTAACAAAATTACTATTGCTGACTGCGGTTTCTTTGGCGGCGATCATTGCGACAAGCTGCCAAAAAGATTCTGTAGTCTCTGAAAATGCCGGGAAAACTCCGGCAGTCACAGCAAATCCAGCAGAAACCGCTGCGTCTCCTTCGCCACAAACTCTAGCGACGCCGCAACCCGGGGGCACCACACCTGTCGGCCCTGTCGGTCAAGCAACGCCAAGCTCGCCGTTCGATCTGCAACCCGGAGAAAAAAGAGAGGTTCGTGGCAACATGCCTGTGATGGTCGGCCCGGCAAAACCTGCGTTGACGCCTGCGCCTGATCCGTTTCCGCCTCGCCCAGAACCGGCTGTCGTGATGGAAAACGGCAAGATCAAACAGCAATGGCAAGCTCCTGCCGAAGCGTTGAGTCTGGCCAGCCCGGTCAAAGGCAATCCTGAAGCGGCCAAATTGGGTAGAGATTACTACATGCAAAAATGTGCCGATTGCCATGGCCAGCAAGGCAAAGGAAATGGCTGGATGTCAGCGATGACCAAACGCGACGGCAAAGCGATCTTTCCCACCAATCTGGGCAGCAAAGTGGTTCAGGCCAATTCTGATGGCGAGCTGTTCTGGAAAATCACCAATGGAAGGTCTCCAATGCCTGCGCACCGTATACGCTTTGACGATCAACAGCGATGGCTGATTGTCGCTTATTTGCGAACGCTAAAACCCTAACAGCTAACGGCTTCAACCTGAAGTAAGGAAAAAAGACAGAAGAGGCGGCGGGAACCCCGAATTGCCTTTCTGTCTTTTTTCGGTTTTACTCGCAATCTAAATTAGGTTCAGACGCGTAAGTGAAAGCGAAGACCGCTGAGGAAGCAATTTGCACTCCCCACAAATATAGGCAACTCGATACCCCATACGTGTTGTTGCCAATTTTTTTGATTCAATTATTCAACTTTATGACTTGGGAAGAGGTAAAAGAACTCGGGCCACTGTATGCCATTGGCGCACTCGAAAGTGAGCAGATGCAGCAGGTTGAGAATTTTCTGCGTCAGGCAACAGCCGAACAACAGCGCGAGTTCGCACAATGGCAGGAGGTTGCGGCTCTAATGCCCTTGTCACTTCCCCAAGCCACTCCATCGGCTAATCTAAAAAACATCCTGCTGTCTCAGCTTGCCAGCCAGGGAAACGGGTTCGACCCGCAAAGGGCGGAAGAAACCAAGATTCTTCCCTTCCGTTCCAAGCAGCGTGTTTCTCCGCAAGTTCAACGCTGGCTGTTGGCTGCTTCGATTGTGCTGATGTCCAGCACGGCTTATCTGGCCTGGCAAAACTACCAAATCGTTAATCAACTACGGACATCGGAACTTCAGCTCTCCACATTACAACGTCAGTTCGAGAACTTTCTGTCACCCAGCACGAAAGTGATTTCGATGAATGGCGTCGAAACTCCCGGCGCACACGCCAAAGTCGTTTGGAACACCGAAACCCAAACCTGGGAAGTCCACATCAAAAATCTGCCCGCGCCGCCGACAGACAAGGATTATCAGCTTTGGTACGTGACAGCGGACGCCAAAATCAACGCCGCAGTATTCCGCACCGGAGCCAACGGCAGCCTGGAATTGAACCTGACCATTCCTCCCGAAGCCTTGAAAGGGCTGGCCGCCACAGCAGTCACCTTGGAACCCAAGGGCGGTTCAGTTCAACCTACCGGCAAGTTCTACTTGATGGCTAAGATTTGAAAAAGCTGCAACTTGCAGTAGACTGCCGCCGAGTCAATCTCAAATCTCAACTCAACAATTTGAAACAGTTTCTGTCAGACAGACCTCTGCATTGCCAGCGGTTTATCAGGACAGCGCAATAAAACTTATGATCAAAACTCTGGAATGGACTGATGAAGGCGTGCTGATGATTGATCAGCGCTTGCTACCAACGGAAGAGGTTTATCCTGTTTTCCGAACCTACGAAGAAGTCGCCTACGCGATTAAAGAAATGGTCGTTCGCGGCGCACCGGCCATCGGAGTCGCGGCGGCAATGGGCGTGGCGCTCGGCGCACGAGACACCAAAACCGATGACAGCGCCGAATTCGAGAACGCCTTCAATCACATTTGTCACGTCATTGGCTCCACGCGACCGACGGCAGTGAATCTGTTTTGGGCGATCGAGCGAATGCGCAATCTGTATTCAAGCTTGAAAGCCGACAACGCTTCGCTCGGCGAAATCCGCCAGCGATTGATAACCGAAGCCCAGCAAATGCACGGCGAAGATGTGGAAATCAATCGCACAATGGGACGTTTTGGAGCAGAACTGATTCCCGATGGCGCGACGGTGCTGACGCATTGCAACGCCGGAGCCCTGGCTACAGCCGGGTACGGAACCGCGCTGGGAGTCATTCGCGCCGCCGTCGAAGCCGGAAAGAAAGTCGCCGTCTTTGCCGATGAAACGCGCCCCTTTCTGCAAGGTGCTCGGCTGACTGCCTGGGAATTGCACAAAGACAATATCCCTGTCACCTTGATCACCGACAACATGGCCGGCCACTTTATGAAATCCGGCAAGATTAATTGCATCGTGGTCGGAGCCGATCGCATCGCGTCCAATGGCGATGTTGCCAACAAGATCGGAACCTACTCGGTCGCCGTGCTGGCCAAGGAAAACAACATTCCGTTTTACGTCGCTGCCCCGATTTCTACGCTTGATCTGACGCTGGCGTCAGGCGATCAGATTCCGATTGAAGAACGTCCCGAACTGGAAGTCACTCACGTCAAAGGCGCTCAATTAGCCCCAGAAGGAATCAACGTTGCCAACCCAGCGTTTGACGTGACACCGAACCGTTACGTCGCGGCAATCATCACCGAACGCGGAGTTGCCCGTCCGCCATACACCGAAAGTTTGCGACGATTGGC
>DAOMFR010000007.1:11817-32878 GCA_035429885.1 Blastocatellia bacterium | reverse complement strand
TATGTTGATTCTGCCAACATCAACCGTAATGGCGGATATGGCATGGGCTACGAAATCCTGCGCGAATTCGCCTGCCGCGATCAAGCCGAAGCCGTCCGCTTGAACGCCTACGTCAGCTATGACGCAGAAAAAGGCCGCCGCGATCCCTACTACTTCAACCGCACAAACAGCTTTTATTCGGTGCTGCGCGATTTCGGCTACAAGGTGATTCAGAAAGAGGTCAAATGGTTCACCGACGAAGACGGCAACCGCGTTGCCAAAGCCAACGCTGATTTAGACCTGGCCGTGGACGCCTTGCTGCAATCCGAAAAGCTGGATCGAGTGCTGCTGGCCACCGGCGACGGAGATTTCGTCCAAGTCGTCCGCGCATTGCAAAACAAAGGCTGCCGCGTGGAAGTCGTCGCGTTCAAAAACATCTCTCAGGAATTGCGCCGCGAAGCCGACATGTTTTTGTGCGGCTACTTAATTCCGGACTTGCTGCCGATTGATCGCGGAACTGAAATCAACATCTGGGGCGAATTCGAACATCGCGTCCGAGGCATTTGCTATTACCACAAAAACGATTTCGGCTTTATGCGCTACCTGAAACGCATTGATCCGAACCTGTGGCAAACCGACGCCAAACATCCTGATTCGCCTTACGGCACGGCGTGGTTTCACGACAGCAGCCTGCCGCCAAGCTCTAACGGCGCATCCATCGGCGGCGAACTGCCCAGCCGCAAATACATCTTTGAATTCAAAATCTCTCGCACTGATCAAGACAAAGGATTGCGCGCGACCGACATTCAGATTGTGGCTGAGATTTGAGTTGAAGGAGTATGCCGAGTCTGGCAAGGCTTACCAACCATCTTGCGGTTGGTTTAGAACTGACAAAGCTTCGAAGTCAGGTGAACGTGTAAAATGAATCTGCGTCCGTCAAACCGTGACCATCTCATTACACTGTTCCTTAGGTTGGCAATCCCTATTCGAGTGAAGCAATGTTGAAACAATGTGCCACGATCATTTTTGCGTTATTCTTTTGCTACGGTTTCGATAGCGCGAGCTTAGCCGGAACTATCGAACCGTTCCTACCACCACAAGAAACCGAAAAGCGTATCAATATCAACACGGCTTCGGCGGAAGAGTTGATGCAGTTGCCGGGCATTGGGCCGGGGTATGCTGCGCGAATCATTGAGTATCGGCAAAAACACGGAGCCTTCAAACGTCCGCAAGACATCGTCATCGTTCGCGGGTTCAGCGCGAAGCGGTTTCGCCAGATTGCCCACCTGATTCGCACTTAACGAACGTACCCACTCGCAAATCATTGCCGTCGGTGGAAATCGTCACGGCTCCGCAGCGGCTGGTTCGCCATAGACGCGCACCGGAAGCCTCCAATCGCTGGACGACTCCCGGGTAAGGATGGCCGTAAGGACTCGGTTCGGCGACAGAAATGACTGCGTGTTGCGGTTTCACTCGCGCCAAAAATTCCGCCGTCGTGGAAGTCCGCGAGCCATGATGCGCGACTTTCAACACATCGGCGCGCAAATCAATTCCCGCTTCTACCAATTGGGCTTCGGCTTCTTTTTCCATATCGCCAGTCAACAGAAAGCTTCGCTGGCCAAACGTCACTTTTAACACCAGTGATTGATTGTTGCCGGACAGCGTTTGAGAACGGCCATCACCTGCCGGCGAAATGACTTCAATGCGCGCGCCGTCAATTTCAAACGCATCGCCCTGGCGAACACACCAGACAGGCAAGCCAGCAGCGTGCAGAGTTTGAGCAAACAAGTCGGCTTCACTGACTGCCGTAGCGGCTTTGACGGCCTGTCCGATTTCAAAACTGCGAATGATGTCGGCAAAACCTTCGGCGTGGTCGGCGTCGCCGTGGCTGGCGATTATCCAATCCAGTCGTTGAATGCCGCGACGCCACAGCGCAGGCATGACCGCCGATTCGGCAATGCCGATTCGATCTTCGACAAAGACTTCGTCGCTATCTTCTCCTTCCTGATCGGAGTCGAAAATAATTCTCCCGCCGCTATCCAGTAACATCGTTGAACCTTGCGGAAACGTCAGCAGCATCGCGTCGCCCTGCCCGACATCCAGAAACATCACACTCAATCGCCCACGTTCAACATTCGGGGGAAAAGGATGAATCACCAACAGCAAGAACAGCATCGTCAGCAAACTCAGCGCGGCAACGGATGAAACTCTGCCGATCAATTTTCGGCGAGCAACTTCCGGCTCATCGCCTTTGCGAAAAGGATTCCATTCGTTGATGAGCGCAATCAGCGCAATGACCGAAGCGAAATAAGCCAGATACATCCAACCGGGCGATTCGCTCCAATCCGGCACGCGCCAGGCGGCTTTTCGCCAATTCAGCAAAGGTTCTCCGGCTTTGACGGTCAGCCAACCCAGCCAGTTGATGATTCCAGCGAATTTGATCGCCAACGAAGCTGCGACCGAATGCAGCAGCAGAAACATTGTTCCTGCAAACATCAGCAATCCAACCAAAGCGCTTTCGACAACATTGGCCAGCGGCGAAACCACTGAAACCCGATGAAAATGCGTCAGCATCAGCGGCAACAACCCAACTTGAATCGCCGTCGTCGTAAACAGCGTCGTGGCCATCCAGGCCAACGGCGGCTGCAATCGCCAGCGGTTCAGCCAGCGCGCCACATCGGATTTTTGCAGGTGAAAGCGCACGTGCGCTTGCGACATTTCGTGCCGGAACTCGCGCTCGTTCCAGAACAAAACTTCAGCCAGCCAACGCACGGGCTTCGGCGCGCGCGGCGGGTAAGGCGTTTTGGCTGTCGGCTGCCACTGGCCAATGCTTTGCAATCGCAGATAAAGCGGCGAAGCGACAACGACAATCATCAGCACCGTCAAAAACGAAAGTTGAAACGCAGGATTGAACAAATCACGCGGCTGCCAAATCAGCAACACAAGGGCCGAAGCCGCCAGCGTGTTTGCACCCAAAGCTTGTCGAAACAGCAGTTGACCGACCAACGCAATGTTCAGCATTACGACGGCTCGCGTAATCGAAGGCTGCGCGCCCACCATCAGCGTGTACGCCCACATCACCGCCATCACCAACACAAACTGAATCCAGCGAACTCGAACCAGTTTGGTCGCCAGCCACAACACCACCAGCGCAATCATTGCCACGTGCAAACCAGAAATCACCAGCAAGTGAAACGTGCCGCCAATGCGAAAAATTTCAGCCGTGTTGCGATCCAGAAAATGACGATTGCCGAACAAGGCCGCCACTAACACGCCGGAAGCCGGTTGCCGAAAACTGCGCAAACACACAGCAATGGCTCGCGCTCTTAAACGATAAAGCCAAGCCAGAAATCCATTGCGCTTTCCTTCGCCAAGCCGTTCGATCAACAAGGGGCTTTTGACTGCGCCGGTCGCATCAAAGCCGCTGAACTCTAGAATCTCATCAAAGTCCGGCGCTCCCGGATTTCTGTACCCCCCTTTGTCATTCAGCATGGCCAGCAGACGAATTCGCGTGCCGTAATTCAGTGAGAGCCTGTCGAAATCCGCGCGCGAGTCATCGTCATCCAGCGGCAGAACCAGTTGAATAATTCCGCTGGCTTGCCGCTCACGTTGCAGCGTCGAGACTGTTTCAACCGCTACGCTGAGATAAATTCGTTCCGGCGCAAGTTCGGGCGCAGCATCGAGCCTGCCGAAAACTTCCACAGGTTCATCGGCAAACAGTTCGTGGCGTTCAAACAGTTTGCGCACGCGATTTTCGCCAACGGAGTTTTCATTGATCGCCCACAACAATCCACTCGTAAACAAAAACCCGCCAAACAGGAACACTGTTGTCACAGCTTGCCGCTTCAGCAAACACATGACAGCCGCCAGCCACCAAACAACTGCGATGAAAAACCAGCTACGAATGGAAAGGGAGAATTCGGCGGCGAGAACTAATCCGCCAATAAACGCGAGCGCGAAAAAAACCAGAGGTTGTTGCGGCAGGCTGAGCCGCGTGAAGCTGAGGCGGCGCATATCTGAATCCTGAAGCTAGAAAAATGAATGATAAGACTGATCCTTTAATAATAGATCATTCCGCATTCATCATTCCGAATTCATCTTTTTCAACCGAACGACTGTTTCTACATGAAAAGTTTGCGGGAACATGTCCAGCGCGGTAATCGAATCAATCTGATACCCGTAATTCAGTAGTAAACGAAGATCGCGCGCCAAGGTCGCCGGGTCGCATGAAACGTAAGAAATTTCCGGCGCGGCCATCGCCACCAATCGTTCGATGACTTGCGCGCCCGCGCCCGCGCGAGGCGGATCTAGCAGCACAAAATCCGGGCAAGGCAATTCCACAGACTTGTACTTCAGCCAAGCTTCGACGGACACGGCTTCAAAACGAACATTTGTCACGCCATTGACCTTGGCATTTTCGATTCCGTGATTCGCTGCCAGGCGATTACCTTCAACGGCACAAACCTGATCAAAGGATTTGGCGAGTTGCAAACTGAACAGGCCAACGCCTGCGTACAGATCAATCGCCAAGTTGCCGCTGGCTTCCGCGATTGCCGTGTGAACCAGTTCTTCCACCAGCAAGCGGTTGCCCTGGAAAAACGACCTTACTCCAAAACCGTAATTGGCGCCGCTGATGCGTTGGTAAGCCGTGCCAAGTGCATCCACTTCTCCTGCTTTGCCGTTTTCCCCTGTGGCCGGAGTCACGATCATTTCTTCGTCGCCAACAGTCAGCAGCACTCGTGTGGCATCGTTTGGAATCAAGGATGGTTCAGCGCGAAGTCGTTGCAATTCCCGATTGGCTGGCGGCATCAAAATCAAACACTTTTCAATTTCACACACATCCTGGCTTGCTGGACGGTAATATCCGATTCGCGCATGCCCTTCTGAATCGCGAGCGACTTTCAATTCTGCGCGCGACCTGTAACCAAATTCTTCCGCCGAGCGAATGGCAATTTCTCCCTTCCAATCAATGCTGCCAAGTCGGCGCAACGATTCGCGCACGAATGCAACCTTGGTTTCCAATTGCGCCGGATACGTCAAATGCTGCAACTGGCACCCTCCACAATCGCCAAATTGTTCGCATGGGGGAGTTCGTCTGGAAGGAGAAGGCACAAGGATTTCTTCAATCACACCACGCGCGTAATTGCGTTCGACTTCTGTGATGCGAACCTGCAACCGGTCGCCAACAGCCGCCAAAGGCACAAAGACCGCTTGTGACCCGATATGCGCGAATCCGTCGCCGCCGTAAACCAGTTTCTCAATCGCAACCTCGTAAGTGCCGCCAGCTACTACCGGCGAATGGCCGTTGACCTGAGGCTCAAGTATGTTTGCGGTGGTTGTCATAAAGATGGTAGCCGGTAGTCGGTTATCGTTTTTCAACAACCGACGATTCTTCTTAAAGATAGAATAGACTCAATCGGGGAACTCCAAATTTTTCGCGTAACCGTCGCGCGACATAATTGCCGAGCGTTTGCTCATAGATTTCGCGCTCCATGGTTTTCTTATACTCGCGCAACTTCTGATTCGCTTCGCGATGAATTTCTTTCAGCTCTGCTTCCCCTGCTCCTTCTTTCAATCCATCAAGGATGACTTCTTCGATCATCGTTAAATCGGTTTCCAACGCCTCCGGCGAAACAGCGTTGGCGCTTTGCAAATCTTCGATGACTTGCTCCATACGCAACAACACGCGCCCCAGAGTTTCTGCCAACGGCGGATTGTCCTGATGCTTTTCGGCAAGTCGCTTCAAAGTGTCCAGATGCTCGGTCAGATAATCACCAATTGCCGTGCGCGTAAAAGGCGACGCAGACTCGCTTTGACTATTCACGTCATCGCCGTCATCAACCGGCGCAGCATTGTCGCTGCCAACGCGGGAGTCACAATATTCCAAAAACAACGCTTCAACTTCCTGCTGGCAATAAAACAGCGAATTGACCTTGCGTCCGCGGTGGGCTTTTTGATCGTAACCATCAAAGGAATTGTTGATGCCGCGTAACACAACGTGCAATGGAATGTCGCGCTGCTTCCAAGCTTCCATCAATAACCAGTCAAGTGGTGAAACCAGCATGTGGCGACCACGACGTTTCACAAACTCTTCTTCGATTTCGGTAAAGTAATTGAAATAGTTCATCCGCTACAAAACAAACAGCGAAACTCAGGCGTGCGTGTTCAACAATTCGTTCTTTTTTTGATTTGCTCTCTTTGGGAAGTCGACAATCGCATCTTAGCGTGCGATGAAAATAGTGTCCATCATCAATTGCTTGTTGAAGCATCGAACATGAAAAAAGTGAGCAGAAAATTTATTGCTTGATTTGATCGTCTGCATTTTTTCGCAATCGAGTCACATCACCCGAAAAAATCCTGCGCAAAGTCCCAGTCTTCAGCCGCAGGATCAACGCGCCGTCTTCGGTCAAGCCTGCGGTTTCTCCGCTCAGTTGTTCATCATCCAACGTCACCGTAATCTGCAACCCGAGTGCGTAACTAGAAAGTTCCTGCCAACGATCCAGAATCAATCCCCCTTCCCCACGTTGCCATCGTACATACCAGTCGTAAATCTTTTTCAGCAGTTGATCGCGGAACTCTTCGACGTCAGTGGTTTGCTCGGTTTCAATCTTCAAAGAAGTGGCCAGCAAACCAAGTTCATCAGGAAACGATTGATGATTCAGATTGACGCCGATGCCGACAATGATGCGTGGGGCATATGTGCCAGATCCAATGCTTTCGACCAAGATGCCACAGAGCTTGCGACCGTTGACCAGCACATCGTTGGGCCATTTGATGTCAACACCCGTAACGCCACGTTCAAGCAAGGTTTCCGCAACGGCAACCGAACTCATCAAACTGAGCAGAGAAATTCGTGTTGACGATTGCGGCAACAACAGAATGGAAAGATACAGCCCGTCGCCGGGCGAGGAATGCCATTGCCGATCTCGCCTGCCACGTCCGGCAGTTTGCTCGTCGGCAACCACGCATGTGAACTCCGGCTCCGCGGTCATCGCCTTCAAAAAATCATTGGTGGAACCCAGCGTGGCAAAGTGGTGAACGATGAAAGGTGGACGATGAGTAATCACAAAACGATCTTACCTCATCTTTGCTTCTGTCTGATGACTGACTCTCAAAAAAATGGAGCCGGGCGGAACGAAAAATCCGACCGGCTCCATTTTTTAAACCAGAAAACCTTGCTTGTTTGAGCAGCTTAACAGTTTGGGGGGAAAACAGGTATTTCATAGCTCGTAAAGACCAGTTTTAGATGATGCAGGTTGTGCCCTTGCGTGAACGCGCCTGCAGAACTGACTGCACTGGGATTGAAATTGATTGCCGCGCCCGTCATGGCAACCAGCCTTTCTGGACTAAAAACCTTCAACCAACCCGTTCTTCCGGCAGGAATAAAGGTCTCAAAGCGAGGGGTTGTCCGCGGAAAGTTGTTCGAGATTCCCGCTCGCAACTGACAGCTTCCACTCACTGAAAAGCTCAAAGCGTTTTCAGCATCATCATAAAAGATGCCGAATAGCGCCCCTAACGTCGAAGCTCCGATGCCCAGATTGCCTCCAATGCAGTTGATAATCAGCATCGTGTCGTTGCCGTCTGCGCGGGAGCCAATGTTGTCTAGAGCTAATACCGACGGAACCATGTTGTAACGCCCCTGGGTGAATTCCAATAACGCGGTTACCGAACTGCTGTCACAGAGAGGGTCAGCGTAATCAGCAAATTGATTGCCCGTTGAATGCGAAAATGCAATTGCGCCCAGGTTAGCTGAATGCCCGCTGCTAAACTTTACATATTCGTCGCCAATCAGAAAGTTATGAACAACAGGGCAACCGAACTGATTTACTGCGACAGCAACGATGTATCCGGTTGTTCCAGGATCCAGGTCAGAAGCTAAAAAACTTGCTGTTTGATTGCCCGTCAAACAAAGGTAACTATCCGCCACTGAGCAACCTTCAGCAACAAAAAACAAGTGAACATACGAAGCTCGATTCGAATGCGTGTTCGTAATATTGATACGTGCATTTTGCGTATTGGCGGAAGTGGCTCCAGACGTATAAATGTTATATATCAGCAATGAGCCTGCCTTTTGGTCGCTCGCTTCGGAAACCGCAGAGTAGGTTTCACCAGGGCCAGGCGCGGGGCAGCTGACAGTAAAACAGGCCTGCGTAACCGGACCGGTATTGCCAAAAGTAGTTGTGGTTGTCGCGCAATACGTTCTATTTGTGGTTTCTCCCACTATCTCTGCTTGATATGTAACTGCCAGCGTTTGATTGCCGGGGATTGCTCCTGTCCAAACAATGTTTGTTTTTTGGTTGGCTATTGCATAAATGGTACAAGTTCCGAAATTAGCGACACAGCTCCCTGTCAATCCTTTCAGTTGATTTGGAAGAACAGTTGTAAAATGCCCGGTTTGTGGAGTCCCTGTTGTATTGGGAATGCTTACCGAACCGTTAACGATGTTTCCAAGGCTCGGACAAGCCAGCGGGGTCGTTAAACTATCCGTCGGAACCGGAGAGAAATCCGTCCCTAACATATTTGTTTTGCCTGTGTCGCTTTCCGTGTTTGCAGCCAATCTGGAATTTAATGTCAGGCTGTCACCCACAGTCGAAACCTGGCTGAGTTGCGTTTGAAATTGCATGGCGTTTGCACTTCCAGTCAGAAACTGAGCCAGCGCGCTTCCCATCAACAATCCGATGACAAGCTTCACAGGTGTGTCTTTTGTACCTTTCAAGAAAAACTTCATAAAACCTCCATTACCCAACCTAGGGGATTGTTTGCTGATTTGAGTAAATGCCGCCGAGTTTCGTTCCACACACAATTGCGTCCGCTCACAATACTCTGGAAAGGAGCATTGTTTTCGTTGCAACTGAAATCCGCACTTGTGAGGGCTGAACAAAGTGGATTTGGGCTCTGTGAATGGCCGCGCTTAGGCAGCGTAAGGGCAAAGCCAGTGGAGTAATTTATTGGAATCCGGGGAAAGGCATGAAGGTATCCACCGACCTTCAGAGTTTATTCTCGGCTAAATTGACCGTCAATCAATTTAATTGTTAACACATACTGGAGAATTTGCATTAGGTAAGCAAAAGCGTTTCCTTCTCAACAAACCATCTGATAAAAGCCAAAAAACTCTGCGGTTTGCCCGAAATCGCGCCGGATGTGCGAATGTTGTAGAGCAATATCGATCCCGCTTTTTGATCGCTCGCTACGGTAATCCATTGCCTAAACGTGGTTACGCAGTCCGACAAGATTTCTCTATCCGCTACTGCCAGGCTTCAAATCCCATTCGGGCGAAATCTACCGCGTTAGAACATTACCGATTGCATGGGAGACTTGCTGGCGATTTCAGCAGCGGCTATGCTAGCGAGCGGTTTCGAAAGACCGACACCAATTCTCCGTTCGGAATTCCCCGGACAGATTCAACAACAAGCAACCAAGACTTATGAGTTCAGATAATCAACCCGCGAAAAAATCTTCCTTATCTCCGATGACCATTGGCTTGATCGGTTCGGCAATTCTCTTGTTTGCCGCGATTGCTTCGACGTTGTTCAAAAGCGACGATAAAGGCAAGCCCTTGGCAACGATTACTCCGGCGCAACCCGGACAGCCGCAAATTGCGCAACAGGCGCCACCACAATTACCAACCGACCTGGCTCCGGCGGTGTATCAAGCCAGCTTCAAAACGCTGGATGGCAAAACCAAAAAGCTGGCGGATTATGCTGGCAAAGTCGTAGTCGTGGATTTATGGGCGACGTGGTGCGGTCCCTGCCGCCAGGAAATTCCGCATTTGATTGAAATGGCGAACACGTACAAAAGCAAAGGCGTGGAAGTCGTTGGCCTGACGAATGAAAATCCGGCCGTGGATTTAGATAAGGTCAAAAACTTTTCCAAGGAATTCAAAATCAATTACCCTATCGGCTGGGCGGATCCGCAAATGCAGATGGGATTGATGAATGGCCGCAACGGCATTCCGCAAACCATCATCATCGGACGCGACGGCAAAGTGAAAAAGCATTTTGTCGGCTTCAGCGCCATGGTCAGTCCGCAACAGATGAAAGCTGCATTGGACGAAGCTGTCGCCGCTGGCTAGTAGCAAAGACTCGACAGGATTAACAAGAGGAACAGGATTCTTTCCCGTCTTGTTAATCCTGTCCGGCTTGTCTGTTTCTTTTTACGCTCAAAGCAATTGCTACTACGCCGAAAATTACCAGCAAGGCCCCAGGCGGAACCAACCAGATCGCCAACCCTGGATCTCCTTCGGGATGCCAGACGCCCGCCAGCAAAAACCCAACAGGCATCATCACCGATCCAATTCGTAACCCAAGTTGCGCCAAGCGAGGCGGTACGCCAAACCGTTGAGCCGTTAAAGCCGCCACAACCAAAATCACACCGAGCAAAGTTCCGTGCGTGTGCGCCAACCGAAACAGCTCGCGCCGTTGCGCATCACCCAGATACTCTGGCGCTTTGTAGCCAAGCAAGCCTTCCAGCAACAATCCGACCGTCATCCAAACGGCTACGCTGATCCAGCCTTGCCGCAGTGTGTGTAACAAATCGCCTGATTGAGTTTCCTTTTCAGTCATAGAGGGCGTTTCACAATTTGATTTAGTCTCTAGCGTTGGCCATTGGGAAGCCCTTTGAAGCTCCCGCGAACTGTAAGCGGTGCGGGTGGCCATTCAGTGACTTTCCCCGTTTCGATATTTTCGCACGTAGCAAGTTCGACAAGGAAACGGCCATCGAGTTCGCCAGAGCCTGCTCGCGTGGTGGTGCGGAGATAGCCAATGGCCGTGTCGGCAGGGCGGCAACGCAACTTCCGCTGTTTTTCCACAAGCATCTTCGTGTACACCAAATGCGTCCCTGAAGTCACCTTCCCTCCGCTGTCAGTTTCGATGAAAAGGGCCCAGTCGTTAGCGCTTAGGTCAAGCCGGTTGGGTCCGATATTACCGATCTTGGCTCCTGGGCTTGTTTGGTCGAACCGCAACTCGGCGCCCGGCTCCAGCTTTTCCTCAAGTTTAACGGGAAGAATCCCGAAAAGGGGCCGAGCAAGACGAGGTTTTATGACTCGCACGTCGAACAACGGTCCCTGCGAAATACCCAAACTGCTCGTAACGTCCGGCTCGTCCGTCTCGGGTCTAAAGACAATGAAGCACACTACCAATGCCAACGCGATGATGCCCAACGTTACCTTCTTGGATGTCTTCATACTACTTATGACCTATGAATGCTTAGCCTGGCTATTCGCCAACTTCCACATCTATATTGACGCGTCGAGCACGCAAGCCTGTCGCGAGAGAAAAAACCTGTTGCCGCATCTGTGGATACCGCGCCCACCATTGTTCGACTGCTGATAACCGGACGCTTTCCGTCGCCAGATAGTCGGGTTTCGGCAATTTCTGGCCAGTTTGCTGGCTGAAAGCCGCCAAACCATTCGCCGCAAAGAATCGCACAATCGGGTAGTTGTCGCTCAACGCTTCGATCAAAAACGGAGTCGCCCAATTTGCGTCAAGCTTCATCGCTCCGCCGCTGCTTAAGGCTTCTGCGGCCAAGGCTCGCGTCAAAGCGTCACCGGCAAATAAAGCCCGCAACCCTTCCGGCTGGTTGAAAATATCGTCTGCGCTTGGCTGAGCACTGGTGAATCTTCGTGGCCACAGCCGTTTACTTTCGGCAATCGCCCAGTTCACGGATTTATCCAAATGGCATTGATTGCAGGCATTGGGCACCAGCTGAGTCGCCGTCAACGTCGCGTCAGGAACTGTGATGTCATGAGTGCGATGAATTGCCATCACTCCATAGACCACACGCGGCATATGGCAATCGTAACAGCGGCTGCCAATGGATTCAGCTTTGTGGCCCGTGTGCGCCGCAAGTTGAGCCGGTTGCGAAAACTGCTGATGACAACTCAGGCAGGGTTTGTCGGTTCGGTTTTCCGGTTTGATCTGTCCTTTGATGTCGCCTTCGTGCAAAGAATGGCAACTCAAACAGTTGATGCGGTTGGAATGATCGCCTTTTTGAAAACAGGCCGAGCGCAAAATGCCTTGGTACTCATACGCAGACAATCTGGGCGAACCATTCTGCCAAAACCTGGCAGCAAAGGAGAACTCGCCGATTTTAGTGTCACGCATCACAGGGCGATAAAATTTCGCCAGATCATCTCCCGCGTTGAACGGATCGCCTTTGGTCAAAATTTCCTGAATACGGTCCATCGGTTGCGGCACTCGCTGGCCATGGCAATGCCCGCATACCATCATTGAACGTTCCGCCGCCAACTTTTTGGGATTGATGATTTGTTTTTCGGCATCGGTCATTCGCCACAGTTCACGCGTCAGGGGTGACGAAGCCTGTTCCGCATGAGCCGCCGCCGCTCCGTGACAGGCTCCGCAAGCGATGCCAAGTTCGGCAACTTCCGTGGCGAACTTGCCGCGAACTTTCGCATCCATTTGTGGCTGGGCTTTGACGTTGTGGCAGAACACGCAATTCTGATCCCAGATGGCTTGATGCTGAAAGTAGTTGTCGCCATCCGGATAAAAGAACGATCCATTCAAACTCATCCAGCGGCGGTTCGTCAGGTCATACGCCAGCGGCAATCGAACATATTGCTCTCCCTGGCGACTGACGTATTGTTCAATGCGACGCGAACCAACCGTGCGATCGATCGGATACACCTGCCGACGACCATCCGGAAAACTCAGAGCCATCGTGAACTTGTCGCCGCGTCGTTCCATCTTTGCCTTGACGCCCAGATATTCAAACGCATTATCCCGTGTGAAATCGCCCTGCACGGTTTCGGGCTTCGCGTCCTGGGTCATGCGACTGTGATGCGTTCGCCGCCACGAAGCGAAATGATCCGAATGACACACCAGACATTTTTGCGAATCCAGATAATCGGCATCGGCCTTCCCTGCTCTGACGCCGCGATAAGCTGGCTGTGAAGCAAAGACTAACGCCGCCACGGCGACGGCGGCGACAGCGGTCAACACTGCGGATTTGATAACGACGGTTTGCATAGCGACGAGGTGAAGCTCGGCGAGGGTAAGAAACCCAACTGTCGAAGTCAATATGCGGCAAGCATCGCCACGAACAACGTTCAACTATAATTGCGCCATCAAAAAACTTTCGCAGCAAAGAGAGGGAATACATGAAAACTGAAACAACTTGGGGGCTGGCGGCAGTTGTCTGCGCAACGGCGATTTTGATTCTCGCCGGTTGTGCGACTGCCAATTCTTCCAATGAATTCAACCCGCCGATCCCAGCGCCTAACTTTGACGGAGAAACCGCCATGCCAGCAACCATTGAAAGCCTGGTCGCAGCCAACAACGAATTTGGTTTCGATCTGTTCAACCAGCTTCGCAGTCAGGACAAAGACAAAAACCTGTTTTTGTCACCGCTGAGCATCGCCACCGCGCTGGCGATGACCTACAACGGGGCCGCAGGCGAAACCAGCCGGGCAATGGCCCGCACGCTGAAATACGGCGAGATGACGCAAGCCGACCTCAACCAATCCAGCACAGCTTTGCTGGCGAAGCTGAAAAGCGCTGATCCGAACGTTCAACTGCTGATCGCCAATTCGCTATGGGCGCGCCAAGACATGCAGTTCAATCCGGCGTTTCTGGATCGCAATCGCCAATTTTTTGGCGCGGAAATCGCGGCGCTAGATTTCGGCAATCCGCAATCCGTCAACACCATCAATGGATGGGTCAACCAAAACACCAAAGGCAAAATCCCCAAAATCCTTGAACAGATTGGCGGCGATCAGGTGATGTTTTTGATCAACGCCGTGTATTTCAAAGGTCAATGGCAAAAGAAATTCGACGCCGCGCGCACGCAACCGATGCCGTTTCATCTGGCAGGCGGCGGAACCAAACAAACGCCGATGATGTCGCAATCCGGCAGCTATCAATATTTGGGCGGCGACAACTTCCAGGCAGTCAGCCTGCCTTACGGACAAGGCGGAGCGAGCCTGTATCTGTTTTTGCCGGACGAAGGCTCTTCGCTGAATAGTTTGCTGAGCGGGTTGAGTTATTCCAAATGGCAGCAATGGATGACCAGCTTTCGGAATACGCCGGGCGACGTGAAACTGCCGCGCTTCAAGATGGATTATGCGCGGGACTTGAACAATCCGTTGTCGGCGCTGGGGATGGCTGTGGCGTTTGATCGCGGCAAAGCGGATTTCAGCGGCATGCGCGCGCAAAAAGATTTGTTCATTTCGCAGGTCAAACACAAAGCTGTCATCGAAGTAAACGAAGAAGGCACGGAAGCTTCAGCGGCCACCTCTGTAGGCATCAGCGTGACTTCGATGCGCCCCGTGCAACAACGCTTCAACTTTGTTGCGGATCGCCCATTCCTGCTGGCGATTCGAGATCAGCAAACCGGCGCGATTCTGTTTCTGGGCGCAGTGTTTGAGCCGATGTAATTTTCCGGATCAGTACCGCGACCGGTAGGGAGCGCTGCAATTATCCGCTCTTTACCGCTCGCGCTGCTGACGATTGGCATAATGCAGGATTGTCATCACCGCCAGACTGTCCGTGATTTCGCCCGCCATCACCATGCGCAGCGCTTCTGCAAATTCAACTCGCCGCACTTCCAGCTTTTCCGTTCCTTCGGGCTGAGCTTCGCCCTGAGTTAATCCTGTCGCCAAAAACAACACCGCGTCTTCGTCGCTGACGGAATTCGACATGTGCGCCGTGCCAAGCTGTGTCCACCGGGTGGCCGTCAACCCGGTTTCTTCCAGCAACTCGCGCTTGGCCGCTTCCAAGGGTTCTTCGCCTTCGGGGCAACCGCCTTCGGGAATTTCCCAGGAATACAGGTTCAACGTGTACCGATACTGCCCGACCAGATAGGTGTATCCGTCTTCATCAATCGGCAATACCGCGATGGCTTTGTTTTTGAAATGCACGACGCCATAAATTCCGGGCTGGCCGTCCGGGCGAATGACTTCGTCCTGCCGCACGCGAATCCACGGATTGTCATACACCTCGCGCGTCGAAAGCGTTTTCCACGGATTAGAGTATTTGTCGTCCATATCTTTATGTTGGGATCAGTTTTGTCAGCGCGGGAGTTTACGGGATAGGATCGAGCAATGAAACTGAGCGAACTGTGGCGCAGCATTTGGCCAGGCAAACAACCAACCCAGGAACCGGAACTTTCCGACGAAGAGCTCAGCGAAACGGATGATCCTTTCGCCGCCCCGGTGGTGCTGGAAATCACGGACACGATTGACCTGCATTCCATTCCGCCCAGGCAAATTAAAGAAGTGGTCGAAGAATATTTACTTCAAGCTCACGCACACGGATTCGCAATCGTTCGCATCATCCACGGCAAAGGCATCGGCGTGCAGCGCGAAGCGGTTCGCAAAATTCTCAGCCAAACCGAATTCGTCACCAGCTTTTACGACGCACCGGGAAATCTGGGGGCGACGATTGCGGAGTTGGCCAGTTCAACGGTTTCCCGCCGCGAATTCCTTGGCGGAATTTCCGGCTTGATGCTGGCAGGCGCGCAAGGCAAGAGCGCATCTCATCCATCAACGGACAGCGCATTTTTAGAAGATTTGTCGCGCCGCCTGTTCCGGTACTTTCAGGAACAGACGGATCCAATCACCGGATTGGTGCTGGATCGCGCGCGAACCGATGGTTCGATCCACGATGAAGCGCATCGCAACACCGCCAGCATTGCGGCAACAGGGTTTGGCTTAACGGCTTGGTGTATTGCGGCGGAACGCGGCTGGGTCAACCGCAAAGAAACTCGGCAGCTGGTGTTCAATTCGCTGACGTTTTTTGCCGAACGTGCGCATCACGACCACGGTTGGTTCTGGCACTGGATGAATTGGCGCACCGGCGAGCGCGTGTGGACCAGCGAAGTGTCTTCGATAGACACGGCGTTGTTGCTCGGCGGAATTCTGACCTGCCGCCAATACTTCCACCACGACAAGGAAATCGTTCGTCTGGCAACGAAGATTTACGAGCGCGTGGACTTTCCGTGGATGCTCAACGGCCATCCGCATTTGTTGTCGCACGGGTTGCGCGAAGAATCCGGTTTCATCACATACCGCTGGGAAAATTACAGCGAAAACGCTGGCTTGTATCTGCTGGCGATTGGTTCGCCGACACATCCGATTTCGCCTGAATCCTGGCGCGCCTGGAAACGTGAATGGGTAAGTTATGGCCCGTACAAATACCTTAGCCACAATGCGCCATTGTTCATTCACCAGTATTCGCACGCCTGGGTGGATTTTCGCGGACGTCGCGAAGTCCATTCACCCAACGTCGATTACTTTGAAAATTCCGTGATCGCCACGCGAGCGCATCGGCAATTTTGCCTGGATTTGGCCAAAGAGTTTCACGGCTACAGCAAACACATTTGGGGCATCTCCGCTTCGGACTCCGCAAAAGGTTACGTCGCGTGGGGCGGTCCGCCTCGCCACGAAGCGATTGATGGTTCGGTTGTTCCTTGTGCCGCGGGCGGCTCGCTCATGTTCGCGCCGGAACTTGCCTTGCCGGCATTGAGCGAGATGCGCCGCAAGTTCGGCGACAGAATTTATGGCCGCTACGGATTCGCCGATGCGTTTCATCCTGTAAATGGCTGGGTCAATCCTGACGTGATCGGCATTGATGTCGGCATCATGTTGCTCAGCGCGGAAAACCTGCGCAGCAAATTTGTCTGGCGCTGGTTTATGCGCAATCCAGAAATCCCGCGCGCGATGAAGCTTGTTGGCCTGCTTCCCGTCCCGGCGCGCAAAGCAAAGTAGCGCGCTGGCGTTCGGTCGAGTAAAATCCTTTGCCTTAACGATCAAAACTAAATCACATCATCCAAAAAGGACTTTTCCAGACATGGTCAATCTGCACCCATTCAAGAATGAACCTTTCGCTGATTTCAGCGACGAACGAAACGCGCAGGCAATGCTCAAAGCATTGGATCAGGTCAGCGCCGAACTGGGCCGCGAATATCCGCTGGTCATCGGCGGCAAACGCGTGACGACTGCGGAAACAATCAATTCGGTCAATCCGTCGTCGTTCAAACAAGTGGTCGGCAAAGTCCACCACGCGACCCAGGAACTTGCCGACGAGGCAATCAACGCCGCATGGAAAGCGTTTGAAAGCTGGAAGAACGTTTCCGCCGAAGAGCGCGCCAATTACCTGTTCAAAGCCTGTGCGGAAATGCGCCGCCGCAAGAATGAGTTCAATGCCTGGATGGTGCACGAAGTCGGCAAGTCCTGGGCGGAAGCCGAAGCCGACACCGCCGAAGCAATTGATTTCATGGAATTTTACGCGCGCCAGGCGCTGCGTTACGACGCGCCGCAACCGTTGACGCCTTCGCCGCTGAAAGACGAAGCCAACGAAGTCCGCTACATTCCGCTGGGCGTGGGCATCATCATTCCGCCGTGGAATTTCCCGCTGGCAATTGCGGTGGGAATGGCGACTTCGGCGATTGTCGCAGGCAACACCGTGGTGCTGAAACCTTCGGACGATTCGCCGGTCATCGCCGCGAAGTTCGTCGAGTTGATGGAACAGATTGGATTGCCGCCGGGCGTGTTGAACTTCCTGCCTGCGGATGGGCCGACCGTTGGTGAATACATGGTCACGCATCCGAAAACGCGCTTTATTTCCTTCACGGGTTCGATGGCGGTGGGGTTGCGCATCAACGAACTGGCGGCGAAAACCGCGCCCGGCCAAATCTGGATCAAGCGCGTCGTCGCCGAAATGGGCGGCAAAGACACCATCGTTGTGGATGAAACCGCCGACCTGGATTCTGCCGCCGAAGGCATTGTTGCGGCGGCGTTCGGATTTTCCGGCCAGAAATGCTCCGCCTGTTCGCGCGCGGTCGTGGTGGAATCGGTGTATGACGAAGTGTTGCAGAAAGTCGCTGACCGCGTCAGCAAACTGACCGTCGGCAACGTCAAAGACGTCCGCAATTTCACCGGCCCGGTTTCCAGCCAGCGGTCGTTCGACAAAGTGTCCAGCTACATTGAAATCGGCAAAACCGAAGGCCGCGTCGTCGCAGGTGGCAATCGCCACGAATTGGCTGACGAAGGCTGGTTCATTCAACCGACTGTCATTGCCGACGTGGACCCGAAAGCGCGCATTTCGCAGGAAGAAATCTTTGGCCCGGTGCTGGCCTTCATCAAAGCCAAAGATGTGGACGACGCGCTGGCCATCGCCAACAACACGATTTACGGTCTGACCGGCGGGTTTTATTCCGGCAAACGCGAGCGGATTGAGCGCGCGCGCCGTGAATTCCACGTGGGCAACCTGTACATCAACCGCAAATGCACCGGCGCGCTGGTGGATGTGCATCCGTTTGGTGGATTCAACATGTCCGGCACGGATTCCAAAGCGGGCGGACGCGATTACCTGGGATTGTTCCTGCAAGCCAAGTCGGTGGCTGAAAAACTGTAAGTCAGAATGCAGTCCGGGACGAGCCCTTGGCAGTATGCTCCACCCGTTTGGAGACGTTATGGCAGTAGCGGTAGCAGACCTTTTACGAACTGAAGAAGAATATCTGGCAATGGAACGCGCGTCAGAAGAACGGCACGAGTTCATTGATGGATACATCTTTGAAATGGCTGGCGAGAGCTTGGAACACGGCGAGATTGTCGCCAATCTTGGCTGGATTTTGGGATCGCAGTTACGTGGCACACCATGTCGTGGCCGAAGTGGAAATTCCAAAATTCGCACAGGGCCTCGCCCGCAATTCGCTCGCCGTCAAAAAGGAATGTACTCGTACCCGGACTTTTTCGTGATTTGCGGCGAAGTCGAATTTCACGACGAATTTCAGGATGTCATTACCAATCCGACTGTCATCTTTGAAGTGCTCTCGCCTTCGACCGAAATGTATGATCGCGGCGAAAAATTCCTTCGGTATCAAAACTGGAGTGCCACGCTGAAAGATTATGTGCTGATTTCTCAGACCAGTCCGACGGTGGAACATTTTTCACGTCAGAAAGATGGCAGTTGGACCTATCGTGTTCATCACGAACTGGACGCCAGTTTCACGATCAAATCCATTAAATGCGCCTTGAAGCTGTCTGAAATCTACGACCGAGTTCGATTCCAGACCGACAAACCTGCGAAAAAACGCGGCGCGACGAAAGCCGCCAAAAAGAAACGTTCGGTCCCACTAAAGGAGAAGGAGAAACGATGAAAAGAGTCGCGTTATTTTTATTTGTTGGTTTGGCGTTCTTTGCCAGTGCCAAAACAGGTTCACAAGCCCAGGCAAGCGCTGTGTTGACTGTTGGCGCTGCTGCGCCTGAATTTGAATTGAACGACCTATCCGGCCAGCCGCATTCGCTGACCAGTTATCGCGGCAAACCGACGGTCATCGCTTTCATTTCGGCGCGCTGCCCGATTTCGAACCTGTACAAAGATCGCATCAAAGCGGTCGCGGACGAATACACCCAGCGCGGCGTCAATTTCATCGCTATCAATTCCAGCGCGGATGAATCCGTGGACGAAGTGCGCGCTCACGCAAACGAAAACAACTTCAAGTTCACGATTCTGAAAGACGAAGGCAATGTGGTCGCTGACGCGTACGCCGCCGAGCGGACTCCGAAGGTGTACGTGCTGGATGGCGAAGGCGTGTTGCGATACCGAGGTCGCATTGATAATTCGCAAAACATTCGTCTGGTCAAACAAAACGATTTGCGCGCGGCGCTGGATGAATTGCTCAGCGGGAAACCCGTGACGGTTGCCGACACACAGGCAATGGGTTGCATCATCAAACGCGCACAGGATTTGGCGCAAAGCAAAACAGCCAAACCGGCAGCGGGCAAACCGGCGACAGCAACCAAACCGGCTCCGGGCAAACCGGCGACGGGGACAAAACCAGCGGCTGCGGCAACCGGTTCGCTGCCGGCAATTGCCCCACTGAAACCAGCGGCGTTTGCCAACATGCTGAAACAACGCGCCGGGAACGTCGTCGTCGTGAATTTCTGGGCGACCTGGTGCGGCCCGTGCGTGGCGGAGTTTCCGGAATTCGTCAAACTCGACAACGAATACAAAGCCAAAGGCGGCGTGCGTTTCGTCCACATCACGGCGGACGATATGACCGACCTGAAAAAAGCCGCCACGTTTTTGAAAGAACAAAAATCAAATGCCGACCAGTTCATTCAGGACACCGAAGACCCGCAGGAAATGATTGATGTCGTGTTCAAAGACTGGCAAGGCGTGTTGCCCGCGACGTTTGTGTACGACAAAACCGGCAAAATGATCTTTCATCGGTTAGGCATCATTGATCGCGATGTGCTGATTGCTGAAATCGAAAAGGCCTTGAAGCAATAATTCCACCGATGAATTCAGCAATCTTTCTTGTGGGCTTTATGGCCAGTGGAAAAACGACGGTCGGAGCTGCTCTCGCCAGCAAGCTTGACCGTCGTTTTATTGATTTGGACGAACTGATCGTTGCCAAAGCCGGATGTTCCATCGGCGAACTGATCTCCCGTGAAGGCGAAGATCGATTTCGCCAATTGGAAACCGAAACCTTGCGCGAGGTGGCGATGCGCGAAATCGCAGTGATCGCTCCCGGCGGCGGAGCCATTACCCGCAACGAAAACCGCGACGTGATGAACCAGTTCGGCTTGATGGTGTGGCTGGATGCTCCGTTCGCACTGTGCTGGCAGCGAATCAAACAAGACGCCGTCGTTCGTCCATTGGCCGCCACCGAAGACGCCGCGCGCGAACGATACGAACAGCGATTGCCGTTGTATCAACAATCCGCCGTTCGCGTCGCCATCACCGAAACCCAAACGCCCGAAACCATCGCTGATGCCATCCTTTCCGCGCTTCGCAATTCCACTGACCATGAAACCTGATCGCATCCTGATTCGCGGAACAAACTGGCTGGGCGATGCGGTGATGACCACCCCGGCCATGGAACGATTGCGTTCGTCGTTTCCCAATGCGCACATTGTTTTGCTGGCGACGCCGCTGACGGCGGGACTGTTTCAAGGTTCTCCGCTGATCAATGAAATCATCGAATATCGCCGCCGCGAAGCCGGTATACATGCGTTTTTTGACACCGTCAGCCAAATCCGCGAACGGCAATTTGATGTTGCCCTGTTGTTTCAAAATGCGTTTGAAGCCGCACTGCTCGCCAGGTTGGGCGGAGTCAAATT
>DAOMFR010000007.1:8218-11717 GCA_035429885.1 Blastocatellia bacterium | reverse complement strand
GCGACCAACAGTCGCGCCAAGTGCTGGCCCGCCGCGCATTTTGCCGAGCTGGCGGATCGTCTGCACGAACAACTGAACGCGCAAATCGTGCTGATTGGCGGAGCGGCGGAGCGGGATTACGCCGACAACGTATTTCACCACATTGGCCAAGGCCATTCGGTGAATCTGGCGGGGCAAACCTCCATGCAGGAATTGATCGGATTGCTGGCTGAATGCGATTTGCTGGTCAGCAATGATACCGGCCCGGCGCACGTGGCGGCGGCGTTGGGAACTCCTACGCTGACGCTGTTTGGCCCGACAAACGAGTTTGAAACGTCGCCCAGCGGACGCCGGTCAGAATTGATCCGGGCCGACAACATCGAATGCGCGCGCTGCATGCATCGCGATTGCCCGATTGATCATCGCTGCATGACGCGGCTGACGACAGACACAGTGTTCGCCCAGGCTCGCAAACTTTTGCAAACCAAGTTGGTATGACATACTGCGCGCTCGTTTTTTAGTGACGGGACTTCCCTCAACACAACTTCAAACTGAAAAGAGTTCGACGGGTTAATGCTGCGTCCACTGATGCATCATTTGGAAAAACGTTTGCACGCGCGCGATATGGATTTGCGCGTGACACACCCGTTTGACTGGGGATTGGAGTTTTTGGGTGAGAGCAGTGAGGTGCGGCAGCTTGCGGCCACAGCAGGAGGTAACCAGAGTGCGACCGCTCCCTGTTCCATATCGCCGCGCGAATTCCTTCGTCAGTACAACGGCAAACACCTGGCCAACAGCGAAGCGTTTTTCACGCCTACGCCCAGTCGGCCGGACGATTTCGACTTTGACGGATTTTGGCTGCGATTTCCCAGCAGCCTCGTCACGCCATACAAAAACAACAACACCGTGCAAGCGCGATTTTTCCCCGTCCACGGTGACCGGGCCGTGATTGTTTCTCCGCAATGGAATGCCCAAACTGATTCTCACGTCGGACTCTGCACGGTTATGAACCGATTCGGAATTTCGGCCTTGCGTTTGAGCTTGCCGTATCACGACGGAAGAATGCCCGACGGATTCACGCGCGCCGATTACATGGTAAGCGGCAACATTGGACGCACGATTCAATCCGTTCGCCAATCCGTGCTGGACATTCGCCGAGCCGCAGACTGGCTGTTCGCTCAAGGTTACAAACAAGTCGGACTGGCTGGAACCAGCATTGGTTCGTGCGTTTCCTGGCTGGCTTTTATTCACGACGAACGGTTATCCGCCGGAGTTTTCAACATGGTGTCCAGCTGGTTCGGCGACGTGGTTTGGCGAGCGTTGACAACGTCGCACATTCGCCGCGCGCTGGAAGCCGAGGTCAACGCCGAAGAAATTCGCGAAGTCTGGAAAGTCATTAGCCCGGCAGCGTATGCGCACAAACTGGCCGAAGTCAGGCGACCGGCTCTATGCATTTCCAACAAATACGACCTGACGTTTTTGCCCGACCTGTCGGAAATCTTTCTGGACGATTGCCGACGTCACGGAATGCAAACGGAAATTAAATATCTGCCGTGCGGGCATTACACGATTGGCCGAACGCCGTTCAAATACATTGACGCATTTCACATCGTCAATTTCTTTCGTCGAATTTGGAGTGCGACGCCGTTGGCGTAGCTTTGGTAATCCTTCGACAGACAAACTTTACTGACAAAGGAAAGATCGAGCTTGAAGTTTCACCGACGAACATCACTGCTGGCAATTTTACTGATTGGTTTAAGCGTCTCTGCTCTGGCACAACAGGCAGACGACCCGCGCCGCGATTCGCAAATCTGGCCGGACACAACGGCCACCATCAAACTGAATGACAAATACAGTTTGGTGCTGTTCGGAACTATTCGTCTGGGCAGAGACGATACAGCGTTGATCAGTCACCAGGCAGGCATTGGAATAAGCCGAAAACTCAACAAGTATCTGACCGCCGCGACTCAGTATCGTTACGTGGCCAACGAACCGACTCCAGACAAACAATCAACGGAACATCGTGTGTATGCCGAATTGACTTCGCGCGCGCCGCTCAAATTTGGCCTTCAAATTTCCGACCGGAATCGAATTGAATGGCGCGACATCAACGAAAGAGTCTCGTGGCGTTATCGCAATCGGATGCAAATCGAGCGGCCATTCAGCGTCAAGGATCGCAAAATCACACCGTACAGCGCGATTGAACCAATGTACGACACGCGTTTCGACACGTGGAATCGCACACAATTTTATCTGGGCGCGCGTGTGCCAATCATCAAACACGTCACCTTCGACGGTTTTTATATGAAACAATGGGATGCCCGGTCCCTACCTGGCTTCCTGAATGTGTTCGGGGCTTTCTGGCGACTGGACTTTTGAACATCATGGCTTTCGGCATATGGAATAGACGGCGCGGCGATCTGGCCTCTCTGGCTGGTATCGCCGCGTTCTTTTTGTTTTTCTTCTGGCGTGTGATGTTCAGCGGACGATTCTTTCTGGCCGGAGACCAACTGGTGTACACCTGGCCGCTGCGCACCGTCGCCTGGGAAATGATTCGCCACGGCCAGTTGCCATTGTGGACTCCGTTTGTCTTTTCCGGTTATCCGCTGCTTTCAATGGCGCAACTGGGGTTGGGCTATCCGCTAACCTGGTTTTATCTGATCCTGCCCGGCCATTGGGCAGAACAGATTTATATCCTCGCACCCTATCTGCTCTCACCGATGTTCACTTACGCCTATCTGCGCGAAGTTGGCCGCAGCCGATTGGCAGCGTTGCTTGGCGGATTGAGCTTTGCCTATGGCGGATTGATGCTTAGCGGCATTGGGCTGAACGGGATGCTGCCAAACGCGATGATGTGGACGCCGTTGCTGCTGATTTCCATCGAACGCTCAAGAAACTCTTCTCCTGCGAAGACACGCAAAGAAGACACAAAAGAACGACAACACAGATTTGCCAGTTGTGTATTGCTGGCGACTGGCGCGTATTCAATGTCGGTGCTGACGGGAATTGGGCAGGGCTTTGTGTACGCCGGAGCGTTGGCAATCGGTTACGCGCTATTCATCGTTCTTTGCTGGCCGAAATCCAACGGCGCAGCTGCGCCAGCGTGGAAAACGTTTGCGCGATGGAAACCGTTGGCAGTGATCGCCGCCGGGATGTTACTGGCTGCTGGAGTCGCGGCGTTTCAAATTTTGGAATCACAACAGGCTCAGCGATTGAGCGTGCGCGCACGCATCAGTTACCAGCAATTCAGCGAAGGCGCGTTCCGATTTTCAATGGCCTGGAAGTCGTGGCTGGATCCCTTTCACATTTTCGGAGACGTGACAGCTTACGTTTCACCATTGGCTGTGTTACTGGCATTCATCGCCGTTGCCGTCGCGATTTGGCAGCGCCCGCGCGAGTCGCGGATATTTTTCTGGCTGCTGGTTTCCGTTGTCGGTTGGATGTTGATGGTTGGGCCGAAAACGCCTCTGTTCAAACTGGTGTACGCGCTTCCGGTCATCAATCATTTTCGAGTTCCTTC
>DAOMFR010000007.1:0-8118 GCA_035429885.1 Blastocatellia bacterium | reverse complement strand
AGCCGCGCGCTGAATAGTTCGACGTGGAATACAGTCAACCGAGCTCCGTGGCTATACGCGGACCAATCGCTGTTTCAGCCGCGTTCACATGTGCTGGATTTGCTGAACACCACACACGTTATTTCTTACTCGGATTTCGTGTATTCGCCGGGTCCGGTGATCGAAAAAGATGGTGTGGAATTTCCGCTCAATGCCGATTTCACCGATTTGCAATTTGATTCCTCAACAGAACTTCATGCCAGAAACGTTGCCGCCGACACGCTGGCGATTGTCAGCAATATGGCAAGGTCAAATCACATTGCAGACCAAGTTCCAGTTGCGCGCATCACGATTCACACCGCCGAAGGTCATGTGATCGAAGACACCTTGCGTGCCGGAGCCGACACCGCCGAGTGGGCGCACGAACGTCCGGATGTGAAAGCCAACATCAAACATGGGTTGCCGCCGATTTTTGACAGCCGCCCAGGTGATGCGCAAAACAGCTTTCCATCGTTGCGGTACCTGAAGCGCATCGCTTTCGGCCAGCAACTTCATGTCAGCCGCGTTGAAATCGTCAGCTTGGTCAACGATGCAGACGTTGGCTTCTGGCACGCGACCCTGTTTGACACCGCTTCGCGTACATCCACGCAATTGCGCCCGCTCGATCCGGCGCGCTGGCAACCGATTTACGATCAGAACGAAGTGCTGGTGGCTCGCAACCTGCGCGCAATGCCGCGCGTTTGGCTGGCGACCGAAGCCGAAGCCTTGGACGGCACGCAAATCTGGCGACGCATTCGCGGCATCCCTGATCCTCAAACCCAAACCATCACTGCTTTTGATCCTGGGCGAACGGCGCTGATGGAAATCGAACATGCCAAGCTGCCAAAACTCCAAGGCGGAAAATTACCCCCGGACGCTTATGCGCGCATTGTCAGTTACGAACCAGCCCGGTTGGAAATCGAAACCAATTGCGACCGGGAAACGGTACTGGTCGTCAGCGAAATTCATTATCCTGGTTGGGTCGCGCAGTTGGATGGGGCGAAAACGCCGATTCACCAAACCGATTTTTTGTTGCGAGGCGTGATTGTCCCGGCTGGCAAACACCGCGTTGAGATGAGCTATCGCGCTCCGCAAGCGCGAAACGGCGCGATCATTTCCTTGCTGACATTGGGATTGATTGCGGGAATTTGGATCCGCACACGGCGGAAATAATGTTTCTTCGACGAAGGCACACGAAGAAATCAAAAGGCAAATCTCTGAAGTTAAATCGGTTTTTAGTTGGATGGGCGGAATCAACCACGGGGAACAAGGCGATCATTTGGAAAAGACATCTCGGCGAAATCTACCAATCCCTTACACCCCGTTATCCCCGTGGTTCATTTCCCGTAAACGCAATTGCAGTCCGATCTAAAAACATGTCGTCTCTCCTGGTGATTCTTCGTGTGCCTTCGTAGAAGATCATCCTGACTTACGGTGGCGGCGAAGGCTGATCACGCCGCCAATCAGTAATAACAAAACACCTGCGACAGACCAGGTCGCGCCGTTGCGAAAACTGTGCGCGCGATACACAAACTCAATGCGATGGTCGCCCGCCGGAACCGCCAGACCGCGCAACAGGTAATTGACCTTTTCGACCGGCACGCGCTTGCCATCCAACCACGCTTCCCATCCGCGATAATACATTTCGCTGACCACCAGAAAGCCCGGATTCGCATTGCGCGTAGCCAATTCAATCCGGTTCGGTTCGTAGCGTGTGACCTTCACGTCTGCATTCGCCGGATCACCAATGTCTGGGAATGTCACCGGACGATTGCCGAAATCTTCCTTTTCCAGCAGAGCGACTTCCGCCGGATCGAATTCGCCGCCGCCAGCGCTTTCGGGCAGCTTGCCGGTGGTGATGGCAGCCAAGACTTCTTTGTTCAAACCAACCGCCAAGCGTCGCACAAACCACGCTCGCGGTCTGGCTTGCAGATTTTCATACACCGCAACGTCGCCGAAACGGCCCAGTTTGCTCCATCGCTCTGAAAAACAATCAATCGTTTCCAACGGAGTGCTGGCGCGAGTTTCGGCATCAAACAACGAAGCGCGAATGATCAACATATCCGCATCCGGCAAGGCATATTCCAGCTCGATGCGTTCGACCTGGGCGCGATCAAACGGCAGTCGCGCCAGAAAGCGGTTGGCCGCAAAGCCATCCGACGGCAAGCTTTCGGCGACTTTTGGACGACGATGTTTGATCACGGCGCGGACTTCTGGTTTGTCGTACGCCCACTCAGCGGTGTCGCGTCCGGCTTGAAGTTCCTGATCCATCACACGACCATCTTTCGTGTGAATCTTGATCTTCACAACGGTCGCGCCGTCCGGCACATGTGTCGAACGGGACATCAACGTCACCAAAGCCAATTCCGTTGCCGTCGCTCCATCCGCCGTGATTTCCATTCGCTTGCCGGGCGACAGCGTTTGATAAATTTCCTGGCGGCTGAACCGAATGCCTTCAATGTCCATCACCTGTTCCGGTGAATTGAGCGGCGTTTTTTCCAGCAACAGGTATTTGACGTTTTGCAGGTTCAATCCCTGATGGTCGCGGCCAAACACAGAATTGTCGCTGATGACGCCGTCTGATCCCATCGAACCGGAAATTTCCGCATGCTTGGTCAACCGCAGCGCGTCGTACCCATTGACGCTTTGCAATCCGCGCGCGATCGAAACGTTCGGAAAGTTCAGGTTATTGTAGTTTTTCCAGTGCGGCATTGATCCATAACTGACAATGCGAAAACTGTTCAGATCCTGTTCGCGGGACTTAATCAGTTGCACCGCCGGAGGATCGTTCAACCGATCAGAAACATTCGATAAAAATTCTCGCCAGCCAAAATTGAACGCAACGGAAAAACTGAACAAATCCGCAAATAACACCGCAACCAACACCAGGGCGCCAAGCGCCGTTTGGCGTTGCGTGTACACCCAGACCGCCCACACACTCAGTAACGCGACCAGTGCCGGAATCAACGCTTCGGGATTGATCAACGAATTGAATCCTGCGGGTCTTGGATTTCCGGCCAGCGCAGGGCTGGCCCAACGATATGCGATCAGTGTGACGCCGACGATGAGGAACAAACCAATGGCTGCGCGTTTGAAAACCTGTCGAGCCAATTTTTTGTCAGCGTGTGCCAACAGGGTCGCTCCCAATCCCGCAAGAATACCCATGCTGAACGTGAACTCGTACAGGTGCCGCGCCGAAGCGCGAAACAAGTTGTACACGGGCGTGTGGTGCAACACGTGATTGAACCCGAACGGCAAATATCCGCCAAACGACAACCCTAGCGAAACGACGGCGACTCCTCCCCAAAACCAGATCAATGCTTGCTGCCGATCCGCCGACCGTTTGCCGATCAACGCAGCCAACGCTAACAGCAAGGTCAGCAATCCGAAATAGCCGCAGGTTTCATCCAGTGTGGATTCGCCCCAGTACAACACTTTGTACGGCGCAATCGTTCCGCCGCCGAAAAAGAACGGCAGGATAAGGGAAAACACGCGACTGGGCGGAAACGAGTAACCGGAAAAATACTCGTAGCTGATTTCGGCGCGTTCGCCCATTCCCAGCAACTCGCGTTCAGGCAGCAACTGAATCATCGAAAGCAGCAAGCCGCACACGCACATTGCGGCGATTCCACCCAGAAAGCGGGCACGAGTTTGCAACGGTTCGCGCACCGTCAGCGAAACCACGCCGTACGCTCCGCACACCAGCACGGTGTAAAAGTTCATTTGCGGTTCGCCCGCAAAGAGCTGCAACGCAATAAACGCTGCTCCCAACGTCACCCATCGCCACGACAACCGCTGATACAAATGCTCAATCGCCAACAGAATCCACGGCAACCAAACCGCCGCGGCAATCCGTGAGGTATGTCCGGCGTGCGCAATCATGTATCCGCCAAACGTGAACGCCAGTCCCGCCAGCAAAGCTCCGACGCGCGTGACGCCGATCTTCCGCGCGTAAAGATAAGTACCGATCAACGACAGGTGATAGGTTGTGATGACGACAATGTTCATGGCCGTCGTTGGCGAAAACAACGCAAACACCCAATTTGGCGGATACAGCGCGCCCGGATAAATGCTGGCCAGCAGCGGCGTTCCGGCAAAAATGTACGGATTCCACAATGGCACTTGCCCGCTGGCAATCATCCGCCCGATCAGAATGCGCACGCCAAAGTTTTGCGTCAATCCATCGCCCGGAACCAGAGTCAGATTCCAGATGAAAACCGGCAAAAAATAAAGCAGTGGTAACAAAATCAGCGCGATGGCAATGAGGACTCGCGCTCGACGGGTTTGGATTTCAGTCGAAAAGGATTCTTTCATTTGCGCTTTCGGTAATTGAGAAATCCGCCAACGCACAGCAACACCACCCCCAAAGCCGACCAGGCGGCACCATTACGAAAGCTATGCGCGCGAAACACAAATTCGACGTGATGATCGCCCGGCGATAATTCCACGCCGCGCAATGTGAAATTGACGCGTTCAACCGGCACGCGCTGGCCATCCACGTTGGCTTCCCAACCGCGATAATAAATTTCGCTCAACACCAAAAAACCCGGCGCGGAATTGCGAACCTGCAGTTCGATTCGGTTGGGAGAATAGTGTGTGACGTTAACTTCGCGCCTAAGAGATTCCGCAGAGATCGCCGCGTTGGCCAACGGAGTTTTCAGTTGTCGGTTAGCGAATAATTCGCTTTCCAGCAAAACGGTGTCGGCCAGATTCACCTTGGAACCATCTTTTAATTGCCCGGTCTTAATTGCCGCCAACACGTCAACGCTGGGAGCAATGACTGCCTGGGGCGTGAACCACGCGCGCGGCAATACGTTTTGGTTTTCGTACACGCCCACAGCGCCAAACCGTGCCACTTGTTCCCAGCGAGTGGGCGGCAAATTCAACGCGTCCAATGGTTGGGATGCATTGGTATCCGCATCAAATAACGACGCGCGCGCAATGGTGATGTCTGCCTGATTCGCGACATAATTGAATTCGACGTTGGTGATTTCGGCGCGGTCGAATTTCAATCGAGCTAGAAACCGATGGGCCTGAAAGCCTCCGGCATCCCAGGATTCGGCAATCGGCGCGCGGCTGTGTTTGATGCGAGCCTTCACGTCTTCGCGATCAATTGCCCATTCAGACGTGTCGCGTCCTGCTAATACTTGGCGTTCAATCACCTGCCCGGTTTTAGTGTGCAGCTTGATGGCAAGAACCGGAGCGCCATCCGGCAAATCGTCCGAATTCCCCATTGCTGAAACAATCGCGAGTTCCGTCGCATTGGCCTGTCCCTGAATTTGCGCCGACGTTCCCGGACGCAACGGCAAACTGATCGGAGGATCGTCAAAACTGATTCCTTCAATCAGGATTTTCGGCAACGAATCCGACTTGTCCGCGCGTTCGGCCAACAGGTATTTCGCATTCAACAAATTGAATCCCTGATGCGCAGTTCCAAAAGCATTGGGATCTTCCACATATCCATCCAACGTCATTCTTCCGGCGATTTCGGCCATTTGTCCCAGCCGCACCGGGTCGTACCCGTTGACGCTCTGCAATCCGCGGACGATGGAAATGTTCGGATAATTGATGAGGTCGGTGTTGCCTTTGAACGGATTTTCGGAATGGCTGAGCGTGCGGAACGCATTCCAATTCGGTTCGCGTGATTTGATGAATTGCACCGAAGGCGAATCCGCCAGCCGCGTGGCAATGTTATACGCGTTGTCATCAATCAGTCGCCATTCAAACGAATAGCCCCACGCCGCCAAATCCAGAAACAGCACGGCTACCAGCACCGCTCCGGCCAGCGTGCTCCAACGGCGGGCGTACACCAGCAAGGCAAAAATGCTCAAGCCGAAAAACACAACCGGCACAAAGATGTCCGGATTCGACAACTGACCGGCTTCCGCGGGCAGCGGAGTTTCTCCCACCAGCTTTTCGTCAAAGAATCGGTAAACAATGACTGCCGCCGCGACAATTGCAGCCAACAGCGCAGCGCTTTTGACCAGGACTTGGCGCACAAACTTGCGGTCCAATTGCGCCAGCGCCGTCGCCCCCAATCCGGCCAGCATCGCCAGCGCGAAGTTCATCTCCATGAAATTTCGCCCGGATGCACGAAACAAGCTGTAGACCGGAACACGATACAGAAACTTGTGAATCCCAAACGGCAGGTAAAACCCAAAGGCCAGCAGCAACGCGACCACTGCGCAAAGCGCCCAAAACCAGATCAATTTCGAATCCGTGCCGCCACCGGCGAGGAACCTCGATTCATTGCGCTCCTGCTTGCCAAGCGCGCTACCGGCTCGACTGGCAAAAATCGCGACAAATGCCAGCAACCACGCCGCCATTCCCACATAGCTGCAAGTTTCGGCCAGATTCCATTTGCCCCAATACGAAACTTTGTACGGATCGAGCGCCGCTCCGCCGAAATAGTACGGAAAGAACAATTCGAAGATCTGCGAAGGCGGAAACGAGAATTGCGAGAAGTAGGTGTAATCAATTGCGGCGCGGTCGCCGAGTTTCAACATTTCGCGCGCGGGCAGCAGTTGAATCATCGAAAGCAGCGCGCCGCAAATCGCCATTGCCGCCAGCCCAGCGACAAAACGCACGCGGCCTTTCGGCACGCGAAACCCAAGCGAAAACAGCGTGAAGGCTCCGGCGACCATTGCCGAATACAAGGTCATCTGCGGCTCGCCTGCAAATTGCTGCAAGGCGATGAAGATGGCTCCCAGGCTGACCCAGCGCCAGCGAACCTGCACTCTCAACTCTTCAATCGCCAACAGAATCCACGGCAACCACGCCGCCGCGCCGACTCGGTTGGTGTGCCCCAGATGCGCGATCATGTATCCGCCAAAGGTGAACGTAATCGCCGCGATCAAACCGCCAATGCGATGACAGCCGATGCGTCGCGCAAACAGGTATGTTCCAATCAGAGCAACGTGATACGTGGTAATCACCAGCACGTTCATCGCCACTTGCGGAGACAACACCGCAAACAACCACGTCGAAGGATACAACGCGCCCGGCTGAATGCTGGCCAGCAACGGCATTCCCGCGAAGATATACGGATTCCACAATGGCAATTCGCCCTGCGCAATCATGTGCCCGATCAACACACGAATGCCCAGAATCTGTGTCCAGCCATCGCCGGGCGCGAGCGTGACTTTGCCGAGCACCGCCGGGAAGAAATACACCAGCGGCAAGAAGAACAAAGTGACAGCAACAAGAATTGACGGAGTTTGAAATACCGTAGAACGCGAGGAGTTTGTGGGAATTTCGGTCATCTGTAGGGATCAGAAGTTGAAAGGATCATTGAATCTGGGCGGAAAGAAATTCCTGGTCGTACTTCGACAATTCCCGTTTCCACTTTGAAGAAGCCAATAATTTCTCCAGTGCAGCTTGTTTCAAAATGCTGTCTTGAGAAGAGTACCTGTAGTTATTCCACTCACAATTCTCAATGCAATAACCAAGGTACGAAGTCCCCTGTTCGGGAAAGCCTCCAAGCGTGTACCCATTCGTTATCCAGAACGGCACACCGTCAACAATTTCAATCGGTTCCAATGGCCAATCTTCAAGAGTTGTTCCGCCCAAAAAGCCTGGTGCGCCATAATGCGCCCGTCTGAATTCCGGCTTCGAGTTTTCAGACAAAGAGTCTTTAGCGGTGAACAGCATCCTGCACAAAGTAATCGTTACTAAATGGTCATTCACAAAAGTAAAGGAGGTGCGTATGTTGGTTTCTTTGGCAGAAGCAGTCGAATAAAGAACCTCCTGAGCATTTTCCGGTTCCAAGGCCTGCAAATGGATTGCTGCTTCCAAATACAAATCCGCTTTGAATTCGGCCATCTGACGATTCATCAGTGCAAACACTGAGTTAACGGCTTTAGCAGTTTTACTTTGCGCCACTGACACACGCCTACTGCCGCTTAATCCTGCAACCAAGCCAAGCGAGGCCGTATTCAGAAATGTTCTGCGGGCCATCGGCCCAATCGTATGCTGAGGGTTGGCTGTTTTCATTGCACCTCCAATGGGAAAGGCAGCGTGCCCTGAACAGTTCACGCGCCCTGTCGTTAATCCACAAACCTGTACTTGACCAGCGCCCAGATGGCGCCGAAGCCATCTTTC